>JAGIAQ010000117.1 GCA_017744795.1 Niabella sp.
CGCCGGCATCTTGAAAAAGAAGCGGGCGTCATTATAAAAAGATCAGCAATCTATGAAACCGCCGCCTGGGGCCTTACGGACCAGCCTGATTTTTATAACCAGGCATTGGAGATCGCTACGGATCTCTCCCCCGAACAACTAATGGCCGTTATCTTAAATATAGAAACCGCCATGGGGCGCATTCGCGAAGAGCGGTATGGCCCCCGGACTATTGATATTGATATTCTGCTTTACGGAAACTTTATCTGCGATACCCCGTCAGTCACTATCCCGCACCCGAGAATGACAGAAAGAAGATTTGTATTGACCCCGCTGGATGAAATAGCGCCGGACCTTGTCCATCCTCAATTGAACAAAACCATTCACGAACTGTTGGGGGTAACCACTGATGCTTCCCTTGTAAAAAAGATGGCAGGTAATTAAAGCTGACTCTATGTTAATCGTGAGATGTCAGAAGCGAAAAGTGAAGGGTTTACTTTTATCTACGGGAACCTTATCCATAAAATATAATTTTTAAACAAGCGCGTAGTCTTTACCTTACACCCCACCTACATGCGTTATGATTTTATTACGATAGAAGGCAATATTGGCGCGGGCAAAACCACGCTGGCCTCCGCATTAAGTAAAATATACAATGCGCGGCTGGTGCTGGAGGAATTTGCCGACAACCCCTTCCTTCCCAAATTTTACAAGAACCCGCAGCAATATGCTTTTCCACTGGAATTATTTTTTATGGCGGAACGTTACAAACAATTGCAGGAACTGCTGGTGCAAAAAAACCTGTTTCAGCAATTAACCATAAGCGATTATCTTTTTACCAAATCATTGCTGTTTGCCAAAGTTACCCTTTCCGAAGATGAGTATAAGCTATACCAGCGCTTGTTCGACATCGTACAACAACAGCTGATACAACCGCAGCTGCTCATTTATCTGCATGCGCCGGTAAAAAAATTACAGGAGAACATAAAGAAAAGAAGCCGCAATTACGAGCAGCAAATTCCGGATACTTATCTTGAAAACATACAGGAAACCTACCTGCAGTATATTAAGCAGCTGCCCTTTCCCATATTGTTTATTGATGCTTCCAACGCGGACTTCATCACCAACGACCGGCATCTTACTATTATTGTAAATGCGCTGAACAAAAGCTATACTCCCGGGCTGCACCCGATATCGCTGGAAGGTTAAGCATCAGGATGAGCGCATAAATCCAAAAGCTGCCACAAATGCACGAATGAATAATCTATTGGAGCTTTTTACTTGAAATAAGCACGAATATCCGGCATAACTAAAAAGTGTGTGTATTGGCCCGCAAATTCACGCAGACCCGCGCCATCGGCGCGGATTACACTTCCTTCTTCTGCGAAAATCTGCGCTAATCAATGAAAAAGATCCGCGAAAATCTGCGGGATACCAATAGCCAATTGTTTTTTGGCCAGCCTCATTCGTTTCCCGATGATTCTATCGTGACGGTATTTGATAATAGTATTACAGGCATAAGATCAACATCCAGGTAACCCTGCCAATTTATACATCCACCCGCCGGCTTACATCCCATTTCACTGCCATACCCTACCTTTGCATCCTGAATGGAAGCTGATCAACAACCCGTAATACAGGTAACAGACGACCCGCTGGCAGCGGTGCGTATTCCCGAATATAAAAACCTCATGACCGGTCGCTTTTTGTTTGTATGCGCCATGCGTATGATCACCACGGTTGTGGGCTGGTGGATCTACCAGCTGACCAAAGATCCCTTTGCTATCGGGCTGATCGGACTTTCAGAAGTGATCCCGGCTTTATCCCTCGCCTTGTACTCCGGCCACCGGGTAGATATTCGTGATAAAAAGAAATTATTACTGCAATCTGTTGCCGGTTATTTTTTGGCAGCATGTTTCCTCTTATTTCTTTCCTCCGCCAAAGCCGGCAGTTTATTGCACACGCAACATATTACGGGGTTTATTTACGGAACCTTTTTCTTTACCGGTATTCTGCGGTCTTTTGTAGGTCCATCGCTGTCTTCCATGATCGCTACTATTGTGCCGCGGCACCTGCTGCAAAACGCCACCACCTGGAACCAGGGCACCTGGCTATCGGCCTCGGTAACCGGCCATGCCCTCGGCGGTTTTCTCATTGCTTTAGTAGGCATCAATCACACTTTTCTGGTCATTGCACTTTTTATAGGTGTCGCTTTTTTGGTGCTCACCCGTATAAAACCCAAACCCCCTCATAAAGCAAACGCGGAGAAAAAAACCTGGGAGAGCGTCAAAGAAGGCCTGCGCTTTGTTATGAGAACAAAGGCATTGCTCGCCGCTATGGCGCTGGACATGTTTGCCGTCCTGTTTGGTGGTGCCGCAGCGCTGATCCCCGTGTTTGCCAGCGATATCCTAAAAATAAGTCCCATTGGCTTTGGATGGCTGAATGCCGCGTCCGACATAGGTTCCATCGTTATTGTGCTGATCCTCACCCTGTCCCCCATGAAAAAAGCACAAGGCAGAAAAATGTTGCTGGCAGTGGCCGGCTACGGTTGTTGCATTATCCTGTTCGGACTTTCCAAATGGTTTTTCCTTTCCTTTTTTGCCTTGATGCTGTCCGGCATGCTGGATGGCGTAAGTGTAGTGGTAAGGGGCACCGTTATGCAGCTATTGACACCGGATAATATGCGGGGGCGCGTCAGCAGCGTCAGCAGCATGTTTGTAACCAGCAGCAATGAGCTGGGCCAGTTTGAAAGCGGCCTCATGTCAAAGCTCATGGGCGTTATCCCATCCGTATTATTCGGCGGATGCATGACCATCGCCGTAGTAACCACCACCTGGTTTAAAGCACCAAAGCTGCGGAAATTTGAATACTGATTTTTATTAAGTCGGCTGCAGTGCATCGCCCAACTTCCTTGTGTCACTCACTTATGCTGCGGTGCATGTATCGGCAGGTTCTGTTTAAAAGCTGCTCGTCTCCCAAGTCGCCCTTGTCCCACAAAATTGCCTGGTGCGACTGGTGCGACCGCTGACAAACCGCTACCCCGCGTCTTCGCGCCTTTGCGGTTAAACAAAACGACAGTTTAAATCCCATAAATTCAGGATATTTGTTCTTTACAACAATAATTATGAACGCATCGATCATTACTATCGGGGATGAATTGCTGATCGGACAAACCATTGATACCAACAGCGCTTTTATTGCACAGGAATTTAATAAAGCGGGCATCTGGGTGAAGCGACGTGTGGCCGTAGGCGATGTTGCCGAAGACATAGTCCAGGCATTGGATGAAGAATCAAAGGGCTCCCAAATCATTATACTTACCGGCGGCCTGGGACCTACGGCCGATGATATTACCAAGCCTTTACTCAATAAGTACTTTGGCGGTAAAATGATAACCGATGCCGCCGTCGCCAAACATGTAGAACATTTATTCCATAACGTGTACCGCCGGCCGGGCCCTATTGATGAACGCAACAAAAAACAGGCAGAAGTACCCGATGTAGCCAAAGTACTGCACAACGCGCGCGGCTCCGCCCCGGGCATGTGGTTTGAAAAGATCGTCAACAACCACATCGTTGTATTCGTTTCGTTACCCGGTGTGCCGCATGAAATGCAGGGGTTGCTTATTGATGAAGTACTTCCCCGGTTGCGGCAACATTTTAAATTTTTCCATATTGCACATCGCACCGCACTGACCGCGGGTATGGGCGAATCAATGGTAGCAGAACGCCTGCTGGATTTTGAAGCCCGGCTGCCACAGCATATAAAACTGGCCTACCTGCCTTCTTACGGAATGGTGAAATTGCGCCTGACCAGTCAGGGTACGCATGCAGAAAAGCTGGACGCGGAAATAGACCTGTATTTTGATGAAATGACGACCCTGCTGCAGGATATCGTTATCGCAAAAACGGATCAGCCAGTGGAAACCATCATCGGGCACCTGCTGTTAAAAGAAAATAAAACACTGGCTACTGCCGAAAGCTGCACTGGCGGCAATATTGCACATCTTATCACCCGCATACCCGGCGCTTCAAAATATTATAAAGGGAGCATCGTTTCTTATTCGAATGAAATAAAAGAAGCACTGCTGAACGTGGAAGCCTCCGTCCTGGAAAGCGAAGGAGCGGTGAGCAATGCAACGGTGCAGCAAATGGTTAAGGGTGCTTTAAAACAATTGGGAACGGACTATGCAGTGGCAACCTCGGGCATCATGGGGCCGGATGGCGGCACGGCGCAAAAGCCCGTGGGCACCGTTTGGCTGGCGGCGGGCAACGAGAACAGGATCGTTACTAAATTATTGCAACTTCGTTTTAACCGGGAACAGAATATTGAAATTGCAACCCTGCAGGCACTCCTGCTGCTGCGCAAAGTGATCCTCGACGAAATTTAGTTTTGAAGCAATAATTGCCCAACCTCCTGCCAATCGTTTACCCGGATATGACTCCCCGGCTCTTTCAGCATATTATGTGGCTGGGAGAACAGGATCGTCTTGCCTCTAAAATGATCCAGGTTCTTAAAATGGTCGTCCAGCATAATATCCCCTGTAATAACCTGTTTGGAACCACAGAGTACGATCTGCTGCCAGGAAAGAAAAGAAAAATGCTGCTGCAGCCATTGGTATTTTTCATACAGACTCAACGGAAATTCCATCGCAGATGAAACAATAAACAGCTCATAGGCTTTATTCAATTCTTCCATTACGGCAATACTTCCGGCCATTACCGGCGCATTCAAAAAAAAGCCCGGTGAGTTTACATATACCCTTACGTTTTTATACGCTTCTCTTTCGGTCTTCCCCCGCAGATCTCTGTCCGGTTGCACGGAACCAAACTCTTCTGTCTCATACTTTTTAAACTGGCTGTACACGTCCGCCAGCACACCATCCATGTCTACTATTAACCGCTGCATAGAATAAATTATCTTTTATGTACCCGGCTTCAGAATTTCTATCAACACCGGTTGCGTCGCACTCGTCAACATCCTGTTCACTGCTCAGCGCTTCAAAACGGGCCGCGGCAAAGATAAAATAACGTATCTTCATAACCGCCATAAAACCTCCTATGTTATGTATAAAACCATTGCTTTTATAATTGTCTGTAGCTTTTTTTCACTGCAGGCCATCGCACAAATGCCAACCTCAGCACCCGCGCAGGTACAGGTACAAAACGGAATGCTGGAAGGATTTACAGATGCTAAGACAGGGTTAAACCTTTTTTTGGGTGTTCCTTTTGCCCAGCCGCCCACAGGACCCCTGCGCTGGAAAGCGCCACAACCGCTTCAAAACTGGAACGGCATACGCTCTGCAAAAAAATTCGGCCCCCGGCCCGTGCAAACCAATGTTTTTGGCGATATGATCTACCGTTCCGATAGCATGAGTGAAGACTGTTTGTATCTGAACATCTGGGCACCGGCAAATAAAGGGAAAAAGCTCCCGGTACTGGTTTATTTTTACGGAGGGGGTTTTGTTGCGGGGGAATCGTCGGAACCAAGATATGACGGCGCCGCTATGGCCCAAAAGGGCATTATTGCTATTACTGTTAATTACCGTCTGAATATTTTTGGATTCTTTGCACACCCTGAGCTCAGTAAAGAAGCCTCGTACAAAGCTTCGGGAAACTATGGTTTGCTGGATCAGCAGGCGGCATTAAAATGGGTGCACGATAATATTGCCGCTTTCGGCGGCGATCCCAGAAAAGTGACCATTGCCGGGGAATCTGCCGGCTCCATATCAGTAAGTGCACAGATGGCATCGCCACTATCAAAAGGGTTATTTTCCGGAGCGATCGGCGAAAGCGGCGCTGCCATTTATCCTACCCTGGCCCCTGTTCCGCTGGATTCAGCAGAGCGCATCGGGCAGGCATTTGCAGCTAAGAACGGGTTACATTCTTTAAGTGAGCTGCGTAACCTTTCTACTGAAGCGCTTTTCAGTTTATACAATACCTCCAAACGATTTGGGTTCCCCCTGGTTCTGGATGGATATTTTCTGCCCCAAACCCTTCCCCAATTATTTGAACAACACCGGCAATCGATGGTGTCGCTGCTGGTAGGATGGAACTCGGCAGAATCCGGCGAAGCAGGGTTCCTCCGTGGACGACAACCTACTGAAGAAAATTTCATCGCAATAGTAAAGGAAAATTTTCCCACTGATTATGAAAAAGTGCTTGCAATGTATCCTCATAAAACAGAAACAGAAATCCGGCAGTCCGCAGCCAATATCGCCTCCGATCGTTTTATTGTTTTCAGCACCTGGAAATGGTTCGACCTGCAGCTGAAAAACAGCAATCAAAAAATATACCGGTACCTGTTCAGCAAAATAACGCCCAATAATTTGCCGCCGGACAAGCAACCCATCGGCGCGGCACATGCCACTGAAATACCCTATTGCATGGGCAATCTTTACCTGTTGCCAAAAATCAACTGGACACCGGATGATTATAAAGCATCCGCAACTATGTTTAATTATTTTGCAAACTTTATTATTAAAGGCGATCCCAATGGCGCCGGTCTACCCGAATGGTCCGTTATAAAACCAGGAACCCGAACACCTTCGGTAATGAATATCAATACCAGCAGCAAACAGATCAACCCGTCAGATGAGCGTTTTTATTTCTGGGAAACTTATTTAAAAAAGAAACATTAAAACAATTCAGACCGCCTCAAATTCTTTAGCATAAACCACCATCCCTGAAACATGTTTTAAACCATTCTCCACGAGCTCCACAGCCATAAATGCCTCATCCGGCACGTCGAATGGAGCGGTGATGCGCCAATGTGAGGCGGGAATAAAACCAAAGCGCGGATAATAGGTTTCATGCCCTACAACAATAACCGAAAGATAACCGATCTCCCGGGCACGGTGCAATCCTTCTTTTATTAATGCGGAGCCCACCCCCCGGTTTTGATATGCCGTCGAAACAGCAATCGGCGCCAGTGCCAGGCTTTGATGGCAGTGGTTCAAACTGTCGATGATCTTAATTTTTGTAAATAAAATGTGGCCCAATATTTCCGAATGCTGCTCCGCAATAAGAGAAAGTTCAGGAATAAAGGCTTCGCTGTGCCGGAGCTGTTCAACAAGGTTGGCCTCTTCCATTCTGCCAAAAGCAGTTTCATTTACATCAGCAATGGCTTTAAGGTCTCCCATCCGCTCCGCCCGGATCAACACGTCCATGGAACTTAAATTTCCACAAAGTTAAAATACAGAGTGTTTAAATAAAGTCAAAATAAAAATCTTTGCAAACTTTTAGAATTACGAAGGCTTTCTGGAATGAAAAATAAGAAATAAGGAACAATAAATGAGAAAGTAGCTTGCCTGCTGCATCCGCCCCCGTACATCGTACATCATACATCGTACATCAAATTGCTTCCCTTCCGTATTTCCGATACCACCCGATCAGCCAGATAACCACCTCGTCGTAGGAACGGTTTCCAGACGGTTGGTTATTGGCCCGCAAATAATTTCCATACAGCCAGTGAATCACCGGTTCGATGCGGTTCCGGTATTTTCTATAAAAATCGATATAGGTCCTTATATCCTTTTTCACCTGCGGATGAAGTGTGCTGTCGTATTGTTTTACTTTCATTGAATCCAGGCGAAACAGCTCCCCGGCAGCATACATATACATTACAAAATCAGTGGAATATTGAAAATGGATCGATGGATGTTTCCGGCTGGTCAGAAAGCTCATAAAATTCGCCTCGCTCTCCTTCGCATATCCTGCCTGGTGACCTATTTCATGCGTCACAACCGAGGGCAATAAAAAAACAGGAATGGTAGTATTTACCTGCGCTTCCCCTGAGAACGGATTGTAATACCCCTGGATGCCGATATAATTCATCCCCTCGCTAAACAGGGAACGCTTTACCGATACAGGCTTGCTGTTCAAAAACGGGTATTCCTTTTTTGCGATCTGGTAGGCGACGCTGCTTTGTTTAAAAAGAAAAGCAGTATTCAACAATGAATCCCGGTCAGCAAGGGGCATCGCAGCTGCATCCCGGTTGATCCGGTCGTGTAAAGACTGCACCAGCGTATCAAGGTCTTTTACCGTGATATGCTCCACATTTAAACCGAATTGTTGTTCTATGCCGGGTCGACTGTAATTCAATCCCCAAGCCGCGTAAAAAATGATATAAAGCATCAGCAAAACCAGCACCGCATTGCTGAAATGCCTTTTCCACCGGATGCTGCGGAGCTTGCCCGTAAATAGTCTTTTTATAACGCGCACCAACAACACCAGCAGCAGGATGATCGAACAGATATAAAAAACGTCCCCGATGCTGAACGGCAGCCAGCCAAACAGAAACCGAAGGCTTTTTGACACAACATTATAAAAATCCTGCGTATAAATTTTTTCTACAATATTGGGAAAGAAAGATAGCGCCTTAATAATAAGGACGAGGGCAATAAGTACGATCCATTTTTTTCTCCTGCTTCGGCTCATTAAAACAAATGTAAGAACCCCGTAAATTTACGTATGAAAATTGAACCCGTTACCGTTACATTAAAAAATAATATTACCGTTACGTTGAGGGCCGCAGTAAAATCGGATGCCGAAGCCCTGCTGGAAGCCGGATGGCGTTACCTGGAAGAGAGCCCTTACCTGATCACAACGATCAATGAATTTAACTGGACCCAACAACAGGAACAGGCCTGGATCCGTAGTCTCAACGAAAAAGAAAACGGCCTTTTACTGGTTGCCGTCTACAATACAAAAATAATCGGTAGCCTGGACCTCAGGGGCGAGCTCCGCAGCAAAGTGTACCAAAATGCCACCCTGGGCATTGCCCTGCGCAAGCAATGGCAACAGATTGGTTTGGGAACGGCATTGCTGCAAACAGCGATCAACTGGGCGCAGCAAAAAGGCATTCTTAAAAACATCTGGCTGAATGTGCATGCCACCAATGAACGGGCTATTGCACTGTATAAAAAAATGGGGTTTAAAGAAGCCGGCCTTCAGCCAAATTATATCAAAGAAGCAGATGGCAGTTTTACTGATAATAAATTAATGGGATTGGCATTAAATTGAAACAAATATATTCGCGGGGTAATAACAAATAAATGAACAGCAAAGAACAGATCATAAATAATACCGTACTATATGTGCAACGGGAATTAAACAATGCGGAAGGCGGGCACGACTGGTTTCATATTGAACGTGTATGGAAAACCGCAAAACATATTGCGGCAGAGGAAGAAGCTGATCCGTTCATTGTTGAGCTGGGTGCCCTGTTACATGATATTGCAGATGCAAAATTTCATGATGGCGATGAAAGCATCGGCCCTAAAAAAGCAAGGGCCTTTCTTGAAACGCAACACGTAGACTCCACCACCATTACCGCAGTTGAAAACATTATCCAATATATCTCTTTTAAAAGAAGTTATGCGGCAGCAGTGTATCAGTCGCCGGAACTCGATATCGTACAGGATGCCGACCGGCTGGATGCTATAGGGGCCATTGGCATTGCCCGGGCTTTTAACTATGGCGGCTTTAAGAACCGCAAGCTCTACGATCCGGCTATTCCTCCGGCCGAATACCAGACTCCGGAGGCGTATAAAAAGAACGAAGCGCCTACCCTCAATCATTTTTACGAAAAATTATTTCTTTTAAAGGATAAAATGAACACCGCCACGGGTAAAAAAATGGCGGAAGAGCGACATCTGTTTATGGAGGCCTTTATTACCCGGTTTTATAAAGAGTGGAACGGGGAAGCATAAAAACAGATCCCATGGCATTACGTACCAAACATACAGCAGCTCCGTTGAATATCTTCACAATTATGTCAGCGCTCGCCAGGAAAGAGCGGGCGCATAATTTATCGCAGGGATTGCCCGACTACCCTGTAGCCCCGGAGCTTAGTGAACTGCTAAAAGAAGCCGTAATCAACGGCTACAACCAATACGCGCCCATGCCGGGCCTTGTGGAATTACGGGAGCAGATCGCCGGTTACTTCAACCGCATTTATCATTCGGACTATTGCAATATCAACAATATTACCATTACACCCGGCGCTACTTATGGCATTTTTACGGCATTTGCAGCGATCCTGGAACAAGGTGATGAAGTTATTTACCTGGAGCCTGCCTTTGATTGCTACCTGCCCGCAATTGAGATCAATGGCGGCATTCCGGTTTGTGTGCAACTGGAGGCTTCCCACAATTTCGAGATCGACTGGCAAAAAATAAAGGATGCCATCAGTCCTAAAACAAAAGCCATTCTCATCAACACACCACATAACCCAACAGGCAATATCTGGTCGAAAAAGGACTGGGATACGTTAGCTGATCTTATAAGCGATAAAAATATTTATGTCATTTCCGACGAGGTCTACAACACCATTCTGTTTGACGGGCAGCAGCATATTCCAGGTTACTTGCAGGAACGACTGCACGGTAAAGTTATTTCCATTTATTCCTTTGGAAAGATGCAGCATATCACGGGTTGGAAGATCGGTTTCTGTATTGCAGACGAAACCATCACCAATGCCTTCCGCTCCATCCATCAATACCTGACGTTTAGCGTCAATACGCCCGCGCAATACGCATTAGCACGTTATTTGGAATTGCCTAAACCGGATAACGAAGCGTCTGTATTCCTGCAGCAAAAACGTGATCTGCTCATCAGCGGACTGGCAGGCTCAAAACTTAAACTCAATTGTACCACAAAGGGCAGCTATTTTCAACTTTTTGATTACAGTGCACTCAGTTCCCTGCCTGATGTGGATTTTGCACAATGGCTGGCCACCACCCACAAAGTAGCCACCATCCCCTTAAGCGCTTTTTACAAAACCCCGCCGGGCATTTCGCAGATAAGATTCAGTTTTGCTAAAGAGGATGCAGTCATAAAAGCCGCTACGGATATTCTTGCGCGGTTATAAAAATAGCTTTGCTACAATTTAATGATAATTTTTTATAGGCCGGGCTGCAGTACTACTATCAACCCCGTTGCGTCGCACTCTTGAGCGGCAGTGCAACTGGTGTTAATTTAATCGATAAACGAGAGACGTAAGGAACTCACATCTATCGTTTGACGTCTGACATTGACCGCTTGCTTCCGGATGCACCCCGCTTTATACATTAAGCCCTGAGCGTTCAGCATTAACCCGATAATCAGCTCGTATGCACGCCAAAAAAATAACCCACCAACGCCGACGCACCCATTGCAACGGTGCCCCAAAAGCATACCCGCAGCATTCCTTTTACAATGCTGGAACCGCCGGCGCGGGCGGCGATGACCCCGGCAATGGCCAAAAACAATATGGAACATACATATTCAAAAAGGATCATGTTTTTTACCGGGGCAAACAGCGCCACCAGCAACGGTAACAATCCGCCCGAAATAAATGAAGCCCCGGAAGCCAATGCCGCCTGGAAGGGTTTTGCCTGTGTTATTTCATTAATACCTAATTCATCTTTTGCATGGGCTTCCAGCGCATCATGTTCTGTAAGGGCTTTGGCTACTTCCATCGCCAGCCCCGGCTGTAATCCGCGCCCCTCGTATATCTTAGCCAGTTCCCCCAACTCCGCTTCCGGCATCGTTTCCAGTTCCCGCTGCTCCCGCACCAGGTCCGCTGTTTCAATATCCGATTGAGAACTTACTGAAACATATTCGCCCGCCGCCATCGAAAAAGCGCCGGCCACAATACCTGCAAGCGCCGCTAATACAATCGGGCTCCTTAAATCAGTAGCCGCTGCTATGCCAATGACGAGGCTGGAGGTAGACAAAATACCATCGTTAGCACCCAATACTGCAGCACGCAGCCAGCCGCTCCGGTTTACATAATGCTCTTCAAATTGCAGGTGTCTGTGCATTGCCGTTTTGTTTTAAAATGATCTGAAAAAGCTTTCCGGTGAAAGCATAAATGCAGGCGTTGTTAACGTTCGCTCATCCGGTACCTGTAAAATTAATAGTATCTTAGTCAACATCCTGAATAAAATTCAACACATGTACATACCTGCTTTTAACAAAATGACTGATCTTGATGCTATCATTTCCTTTATACAACGGTTTTCATTTGGTACCATTGTCACCACTGAAACCACCGGCAGGCCCGTGGCCACGCACCTTCCCTTTTTAATTGAAAAAACAGCAACAGAACTAACACTTTTGTCACATTTTGCGAAAGCGAACCCGCAGTGGCAACACATCGCGGCCAATGAAAACATCCTGGTCATTTTCAGCGAGCCCCATGCGTATATTTCTCCCACGCATTATGAACAGGAGCTTAGTGTTCCTACCTGGAATTATATTACTGTTCATCTTTACGGACGGGGCGAACTGATCACTGATCCCCAACAGGTAATGGACCTCCTGGATCGCACTGTTGAAAATTATGAACCAGCCTATAAACCTGCGCACGACGCATTGCCAAAAGATTTTATTCAGAAGATGAGCAAGGGAATCGTTGCATTCAAAATTCAGGTAACCGAGATTCAGGCAAAAGAAAAATTGAGTCAGAACAAAACAAAAGGAGAGCAGGAGAAGATCATACACACACTGTCTGCAAGTCCGTTGACTACAGAACAGGATATTGCAAAATATATGCGGGAAAATTTGGAGAAGCGTTAATCATTTAGCCGGGAATCTATATCCATTTGTTGGTGTAGAATCCTTATAATTTCCAACTCATCTTGTTTAACATTTATCTTATAAAATATAAAATGAGCTTTTACTTTTGAGCGATAATATCCCTTCCTAATG
>JAGIAQ010000118.1:0-6084 GCA_017744795.1 Niabella sp.
CAACTAGCTCATTCGTGTATTTGTGGCAATTTTTGAAATTTATGCGTCCGCCCTGCATGGTCAATAGTCTATAGCTATTATTGAAGGAAGCGATACTGAATTAGAAATGTAAAAGTTGGGCCTTAATTCTTAATGGTTAGCGGGCTAGCGGTACAAAAGCCGATTGGCGCAATTGCCAAAGGCAACAGCATAAAGATTCGAAACTACAAGTTTCGAATAGCTGCATAGCTGCCGGGCCTTGCACCGGACTTGAAGTGAGTGACACAACAGGTGATAATAGAAGCACTGAAGCTGATTTACTAATCAGTAAGATAGTATGCTTGTTATTAAGGAAAGCGCTTAATGCAATTCTTAATCCTTAATGATTTAATCTTCACTTATAATCCATGATATTCAGCTGGTTATTGCAAAAGCGATATTCTGTTTCATCGTTGCTACCCACCAGCACCAGCCGGTTTTTGCAGTATTTGTCGATCAATGTGTAATAAAGTTCTATTCCCTGCCGGTCCAGGTTGGTGCAGGGCTCGTCCAGCAGCACGATGGGCGCATCCGCATAAATACATTGCGCCAGCTTTGCACGTTGCTTCATGCCGCTGGAGAACTGGGCGATGCGCTTGTGTTGTGCGGCTTCCATACCGATCTCAGCAATGATCTGCTCAGGGCCAATGCCCGGAACAAAGGGTTTGAATTGCTGGTGAAAACTTAAAAATTCATGCAGGGTCATTTCTTCCACGATCTCAAGGTAGGGTGCGCAGTAGGAAATGTATTGATAGATTTTGTCGGCCAGGATCTTTGAGGAATTGCTCCACTGGCAATCGCCCTCGTTGAGCAGTATTGCTCCGCTGATGGCTTGCAGCAAAGTGCTTTTACCGGAGCCGTTGGCGCCGATAATAGCGTAACTATTGCCCGATTCAAACTGATGGGTGAGGTTTCTGAAGATCCAGTCGCGGTTAAACCGCTTTCCAGCCTTATTCAAGGCTATCGTCATCGCCATTGCCTTTGGTATACCGTTTAATAATGCCCCGGGTGCTTTCCTGAACAAATGTGAGGATCTCGTCCCTTTCGTCGGTAACAGGAAATTCTTCTTCCAGCAGTTGTACGGCCTGGGTTACGTTTAACCCGCGATTATAGAGGACACGGTAAATGTCCAGGATATTATTGATCTTATCTACAGAGTAGCCGTTTCTTTTTAGGCCCACGGAATTGATGCCGGCATAACTTAAGGGTTGCCGGGCCGCTTTAATATAGGGAGGTACATCTTTGCTCACCAGTGAACCGCCGCTGATGAAAGCAAAAGAGCCAATTTTTACAAATTGATGCACGGCACATACGCCGCCAAATCCTACGTGGCTGCCCAATACAACATGTCCGGCGATTTGAGTGCTGTTGCTAAGGGTGCAATAGTCGCCAATAATACAATCGTGGCCGATATGACTATAGGCCAGGATCCAGCAGCCCTTGCCCACTACCGTTTTCCAGCGATCTGCCGTACCGCGGTGGATGGTTACAAATTCGCGGATCACACAATCATCGCCAATTTCAACGATGGTTTTTTCGCCATTAAATTTTTTGTCCTGTGGTTCTGATCCGATAACGGTACCGGGGAATATCTTGCAATTTTTACCGATGCGCGTACCTTCTAAAATGGTTACGTTGGAGCCGATCCAGGTGCCTTCACCAATTTCAACATCCTGGTGGATCACGGTAAAAGGATCGATTTTTACGTTGCGTGCAACTTTCGCATCCGGATGTATGTAGGAATTAAAGTGAATCATTTATAGGATCAAACTGAATTTAAATATGGCGCAAATTTAGACATTCGGCTAATAAGTGTAATTATTTTTTTTAGTAATAGGTTGCAAATCAGTTATTATTACCAATAATTGACATTTGCCAATTATGATTACAATACCTTTGTGGCCGGTTATGGACAACACGGAGGCAAATAGTAAGTTCAATTTCAAAGACTTGGATTCTCATCCTGCGGTGGATCTGGTTTCGCACAAAGTGCATCAGATCCCCGGGGCGGTGCAATATGAGATAAAAAGATATGCCCGAAATAGCAATATTTTAACAGAAGATGCGGGCATGCTCCTGTACCAATATAACCGGCAGGAACCCCTGAAAAATAACCTGCAGCTGAAATTTTGCGTTACGGGAAACCGGTATTGCCCTGATGAACAGTGTGGAAAATGTTCTGCTGGCCAGGCGAAAAGCTGCCTTAACAGCGTTAATAGCATTGATGTAGTGCAGGTGCAGTTTTCCCCGGTACAGCTGGCGCAATTCATAAAATCGAGGACCAGCAATACGTTTAGTGATTCGTTGCTGAAGTTCAAACATAAAATGTCTTTTACCCGCACGCTTCCGCTTTGTTGCAAAACCAAGGCGGTTATCGAAGGGCTTTTGGGGCATAACTATAACGGAACCCTGGAAAATATTTACGTGAATGCCCAGTTGCAGATGCTTTTGCTGCTGACAATGGACTCAATGACAGATGAGCAGGCGTTGGAGGTGATCAACTGTAAATTTTTATCAAATGAGGCCGACAAAAGCAAAATAGAACAGGCTCGGGAAATTCTGATCAAACATATTGGCGAACCGATAACGATAAAGGAACTGAGCCGCAAAGTGGCGATGAATGAATGCTATCTTAAAAAAGGATTTAAAGAACTGTACGGTACTACCATTTTCGATTTTTACCAGAACCAGCGTATGGAGCATGCCAAATACCTGCTGTATGAGAAGGGGCTGAGTGTAACTGATGTTTCCATGATGCTGGGGTATTCGTCCATTTCGCATTTCAGTACGGCCTTTAAGCGGCTTACGGGGCTAAAGCCATGCGAGTTGTTGTTTGCGTCCAAATAAAAAGACCTGTGAGGTTTTTTCAAACGCTCACAGGTCCTCCTGTGGTTACCTAATTATTTTTTCAGCCGGTGCAAGCCTACTTTGTGACCGCTAATTGCAAAATACAATATGTAAAGATAACAGGGCATTACTGCAACAAAGTAAGCCAGCTGGAAGTTAATATGCAAATGGTCCTTCAAAAAACCATAGAGCAGCGGCAAAATTGCGCCCCCGGCAATCCCCATGATCATAATAGCGGAGCCGATTTTGGTGAATTTACCCAAATGGCTGATCCCCAGCGGGAAAATAGCCGGCCACATTAGTGAATTTGCCAATCCTAATAGTGCAATGAAAACAACCGATGCATAGCCTGATGTAACGTAAGCAGCAACAGAGAATATGATTCCCAGAATAGCGCAGATCCGCAATGCTGTTTGTTGGGATAGTATCTTGGGGATAGTAAAAATGCCAACGATGTACCCCACCAGCATGCCGCTTAAAGTAAGTGTGGTAAAGTATTTTGCAACATCCGGGCTGATACCAAGCTGTTTTCCGTAAACCCCGATAATGTCTCCGGCCATAACCTCTGCCCCCACATAAACGAAAATACAAAGGGCGCCAAGGAATAAATGGGGAAATTGAAAAATGCTCCTATGGTGGATCACTTCCCCGCTGGTGGTATCCACAACATCTTCCTCAGGATGCACTTCCGGAAGGTGCAGGGAGCGCACCAAAACGGCAAAGAGGATGAAAACGATGGCTAAAACAATATAGGGGGTATTTACACGACTTAATACATCCGTCAAAAGCTGCTCTTTTTCGGAACCGGTGGCTGCGGCAATCTTTGCCTCTGTTTCACTGGCATTTTTCAGGAACAGTGTGCCCATGATTACCGGAACCAACATGCCGGCAAATTTGTTGCAGATTCCTGCCATGCTGATGCGCTTTGCCGCGCTCTCAATAGGCCCGATAATAGAAAGATAGGGGTTGGAGGCTGTTTGCAGGAGCGCCAGTGCAGCACCCTGGACGAAAATACCGGTCAGGAATAATTCAAAAGACCTCGATTTTGCGGCCGGAATAAAAATAAGCGATCCTAACGCCAGTACGATCAGTCCGACAATGATCCCGTTCTTGAAGCCCGTCTTTTTTAAGATCCATGAAGCGGGAAGCGCCAGGAAAAAATAGGCCATATACGAAGAGAAGGTTACCAGAAAGGCCTGAATGTCGGACAAGCCAAAAGATAATTTAAAAAATGGAATAAGGGTGCCATTGGCCCAGGTAACAAATCCGAAAATAAAGAACAACGCACAAATGGTTGCCAGCGGCAAAGCAATATTATTTTTGGATACTGAAGCGGTATCTGTCATTACAAATCGTTTAATGAATGAATTATGGTTCTAAAAATAGGTATTTTATTGTTCCCGAATACAGTAATTGCAACCGTTTGCGCATAAAAAAAGCATGAATCGTTAAAGAATTCATGCTTTCATGATTCGGAGTTTATATATCAGGCTTTTGAATACTTTAATACAAGTAGTTTCTTTTGGGCCAGGCCAAATATTCCAAATAATACGAAGGAATAGAACAGGTCGCCTGCAAATTGACCCAGGAACAGCTGATTGCTGAATTGGTTGTAGAACGGCAGCGCCCTTAAATAGGTAACGCCGAGTGTCAATCCGGCTTCATGCGCAGGGCCACTTGCGATACCATTCGCAAACCAAACACCAAAGTTGGACAGCAGCCAGAAAATGGCCGATCCCGTAAGAGAATAGCCCAGTACTTTAATTGTTTTAGCAGTGTGCATGGTGGTACCCAATGCCGCTACCAGCAGCATTCCGCCATAAACAAAGACCTGGCTTACGCCGTAAAATCCTTTGATGCCGATTATATTTAATACCAGATCCGACAGGATATAGGCCAGCAAGGGAACCAGGTAGGCCTGCCATTTTTTCTCAAAGTTGGCCCCGCCAAATAAAGAAATGGCTACCAATGGTGTAAAGTTGTAAGGATGGGGAAGAATACGGCTTAGTGCCGCAACCAGTATCATGACAGTAATAATCCAGAATTTGCCTGTTATTTTCATACTTAACAATGAGTTTACTGGTGTAAAAATAAAAAATTTTTGGGAATTGCTCCTCCCAATCTTTTTGGAGGCAGAGCAAACGCATAAATTTAAATGATGCCACAAATACACGAATGAATTAGCTATTGTACCCTATTCAGAGAAATAAACACGAATTCCACGCGCCGCCGGCGCTATTTGCGCTCATTGTTTTACGGATAGATCAATCATTTTATTCGTGCCGGCGCCCGTCCGGTTCAGGCGGGCATTCTTGGCTTAGCCAATTTATGCGTTCGCCCTGTTTTCGAGCTTCTGTGGCTGATTCTTGCCACTGAAACACTGAAAAACACTGAGGGCGCCGCATAACTATGGCAAGGTCAATCTATAAATTGTCTTATTTGATTTGCAGTTTTTTAAGCATTTTTTCTGCGTGCTCGCGTTCCCCGTGGTTGGCAATTTCCAGCGTTAATGCCTTTTGATAATACCCGGCTGCCTTTGCATAGTCCTTGTTTTTAAAACAATAATCGCCTGCCAGAATATAGCTGTTGTAGAAGGTGGGATTATCGGCCACCAGACTGTCCGGGTTAATTTTTTCATCATCCTGGATCCTGGCGCGCAGGGAACGAAACTGTTCAAACCGTTTAAATGCCGGTGTATAAATAAAGGAATCAGCAGGAACGGTTAGTGTTGGTTCATTGACTTCAATATTTTTATTGAGTCCATGCAAGGCAAATATTTTTTTAAGATCGTAACAAACATAGGGGCCCAGCTGCCAGGGAGCGGTGGATACCCAGACCAATAATTTCTGGGGCTCAAAAACAATGGAATGATGCGCGATGAACTGGTTAACCGCTTTTTCATTGCCCAGCCCGATATCGGCGTTATCCATTCCCCGGAAATCGCGAAGGATATTGATTGTTTTTTGAACAGAATTTTTTCCGTTCTCAGACAACAACTGATTTAACCGGTTGTAGCGGTAAACCGATGAGCTTTTTTCCCGCATTTCTTTATTGGGCTTCGAATTCCAGAAGGCATTACTCTGGAAATGATTCGTGCAAAGAATGGAATTCTTACGCGGATCATAAACAGCCAGGGAATCGGGCGTTTTTTCTATGATCACGGCTTTGCCATCGGCTGCAGATCCCACCAGGAACGACTCAGAAACAAACATTTTTCGC
>JAGIAQ010000118.1:6094-12392 GCA_017744795.1 Niabella sp.
ATTTTTCGCTTCCGGGCGATGGCAATTGCTTCATCAATATTTTTTGCATACTGGATCACTTCGCGGGCCACCAGTGACACCGGTGTTGCGGCACCGTCGGGAACACTGCTTTTTGCGGCATTGATCGTAACGGTGAGCCCTTTTTCGTTCATCCCTGACACCACCCCGATAAAGCCACCCCAGGTGACGCTCATGAACTTATAACCGGCGGATGGATGAACAAACTCAACGATCTTATTCTTTGCAAAATCGTCGCCTACATAAAAATCAAAATTGCGGCCGATGATCATAGTACTGTCGGCGGAGGCCGCACCCCAGGTGCCAAAAGATGTACAGCCCACCAGCGCCAGGTTTTGGAGCGCATGGCCAATGTCGTGCGCCGAATGATAATTTAAAATGCGCTGGTATTTATCACCGATATAGCCATAGTTATCAGAGGCCGACCGGGATATCCCAAAGATCTCGTCTTTATATTCATCTGCAACATAATCCGGCAATTTGCGGTTAAACCAGCCGATAAAATATTTCAGGAAATGACGATAAAAATTTGAGGGGACCAGGCGGTTGATCTGCTCGCTGAAATAATCTTCCTGCAGCTGTACCAATTCTTTACTGAGCTTACCGTTAATAACGCCCCGTTCAAAAGGTGTTCCTTCTACATATAATTCATAAAGACCGGAGTTGCTTTTGCGGAACCAGTTATTCCCAATAGTATACAAACCGCTATCAGGCTGCTGGCGTTGCAGTTGTAAAGCTGCAGTATCTTTTATTTTGGGTTCAGGGATATCAGATACCCAGGCCAGGTAGGCGAATAACAGGCCAAGCAGTAAAACGATCACTGCCAATACCCGCAATAGTCTTCGTAAAAATTTACTTTTTTTAAGCATTTCTTATTTTATCAACCAGGGTGTTATCATTGAGCAACAAGGTACAGGTTAACACCGCGGAGAGCGAAGTTCCTAAAATTCCGTGCAAATTCAGATTTTGACCTGTTAAAAACAGGTTGGGTATTTTCGTACGCGGACTGATGACCGTTTTTAGCGGGTCGGTAAAATCCTTTTGTATGCCGTACATCGAACCATCTGTCATGCCAATATAATCGCGGTTGGTCAATGGCGTGGCGGCATAAACATGGGCGCAGTTATCGACAATTTCAGGAAACCGTTCTTTTACCAATGCAAGTAATTGTTCTGTTTTTTGATTTTTAAACGCTTCATAGCTTGTACCCCTGTCACCTTCTTTTCCTGCCCGGTTATAGGTGTCCTGCCAGGGTTCCACATCTTTGAACCACATAGGTGTAAGGATAGAAACAGCCGCAGCATAGGTTTTATCTTTTCTGTCTGTCGTATAATACAACCCGTAGCCCAACGGCCAGTTGTCTGCCGTGTAATCATTCATGTTCCACAAATGCCCTTCTTTGTGATAATAACAATTGTGATTTTTATACGGAACCGTGTGCGGCTTTAAAACGATATGTAAAGAAAAAGAACTGATCGTATTTTCCAGATCCAAAATCCGTTTTCGATAAATTGCTTTTAAATCGGCAGACTGAGTGCTGCTTAAAGTAGCAGCCGGGCTCATATTTGAAATAAAATAATTGGCGGCAAAGTGCCTGCCGTCCTCTGTTTCAATATGTGTGATCTTTCCGGCTGCTTCAATGATACGTTTTACGGTGCAGTTGCGGATGATGGTTCCATTCCGCTTCTTTATTTCGGCGCCCAATAGTTTTGCGATCTGCGAACCGCCATCCACGCATTTCCAGCTACTTTCGATATAACTGTTTACAATAAGCGCATGCACGTGGAAGGGGGTTTTACCGGCAACGCCGGAATACAATAAATTATTTCCCGCCAATACTGCCTGCAATTTTTTATTGGAAGTGACGGTTTCAATTACTGCTTTAGCACTGAGCGATAGTACGGTATCTTTTGAAGCGGCATTGTCCATTGTTAACCGGTACAACGGAAACCGGTCGCAGGTATCTTTTAACAAGTAGCAATAACGAATGATGGCTTCTTTTTCTTCGGGGAAATCGGTTGTGAGATTTTTGATAAATGCGTCATAGCCCTGGCTTTGGACATATTCTTTTGGGTCGTGCTCCAGAAGGATATGATCAAATGCCTCTTCCATTTTTTTCAGGCGGAGTTGTTCCATAATGCCTGCATATTTAAAGACCTGGTACAGATTCTGGCCTTTACCCAGCCCGCCGATGTAATGTACGCCTGTGTCGAAGAGTTGTTTATTGCGGGAGAAGGTTTGCAGGTTGCCGCCGAGTTGTTTGTTCTTTTCAATAATACAAACGCGCAGCCCTTCCTTAGCTAATATGCTGCCGCATAAAAGTCCGCCCAGTCCGCTTCCTATGATGATGACGTCAAACATTATTTGTTTTTTTCAACACCCAAATCACATTCGATGTATATTTTGTCTGATCGATTCTTTGGAAAGAAAGTTCATTTTTATTTGCCAGCTCTTCAATCGTTTTTCCGGAAAGAAAAGAGAGCTTATTTGTTGTTTTATTGAATGTAAAAACTTTGGTGGAAAAAAATTCCGTCAGCCGGGTACCCTTATGTTTTTCCTTAAGATCTTTGTCCCCATCACGAATTATCAAAACACCGCCTGGCAGTAAACTGTCGATAGCTTTTTGGATGACCACTACCTGTTGTTGCGGTTGCAGGTAATGCAGCACATCGCTGATCACAATGCCATTATATTTTTCAAAGGTAAATGTGCTGATATCTGAACAGATAAAATGAATATCATTTGTTTTGCTGAAACAATGATTCGCCGTATCAATTTTTTCTTCATCATAATCGACCCCGGTAATGCTGCGTTGCTCCTGGCTGCTCCAGTACAGGATATAGCTCATAAAGCCATACCCACAACCCAGGTCAAGGATCTTGCCTTCCATTGGCAGCAGTTCATGAAATTGCTGGTAATAATTTTCAAGCCGGAGTTTGATCTTTAAATACCATTCCAGCACCGGTCCTTTATAAATATAGTTAAAGAACAGGTGCTCTTTGAAGTAGCGCGGTTGCTCCAGCGCTTTGGTTAATTGGGTATGTTGTTCTTTGAAATATCTTGAAATGGATTTCGTACGCTCCTGATAGTTGATCCCCCAACTCGTATCGTCCGCTTTTATCCTGGGCAGGTACCGTGCGGTGATGGGGCCGTTCTTTAAAAGGTAATCGCCCTTGGTCATGGTATAGCCCAGGCCATGCAGCATAACAGGAACAATATCGAGTTCCAGCTTCTCTGCCAGGTAAAAAGCGCCTTTATGAAAACGTTTCATGGGTGGCCGTGTACTGCGCGTTCCTTCGGGAAATACAACGATCGAATATCCTTTGTCTGTAAGTGTTTTCAACAACGATACACTGTTCTCGATCCCATTTGCTACAGGATAAAAATCGGCCATGCGAATGGCCCATCCAAAAACAGGAGATTTCCAAACCCATTGATTGGTCAACAAGATCAGGCGGGGATTCAACATCGCCATTTTCAGGATGTCCAGGAACGACTGATGATTAGCGATGACCACTGCCGGTTTTGTAAAGCGCTCCTTTTCCGGATTGATTATTTTTTTTCTGAAATTCCCCATGATGTATAAAACCGACATGCAGAATTTGGATAGCAAAATGTGATAAATGTATTTTCCCTTTTCTTTGTTAAAAGGATTGAGTTTTACCAAAAAGAATCCTACGATCGTTAGCAGCAGACTTGTTGAAGCAAAATACACAAAGGAAAAGGAAGAGCGATGCCAGCTCCAGAGTGTCCAGGGATGAAATTTTTTCTTTATCCGGCTGGTGATAAAAATGTTGAACAGGAACGGAATTAGGATCTGCGACATCAGTACCACACATAAGATACCGGTTACGGAAATAAAGGCGATAGAACGGAGCGCCGGATGCTTTGCAAAGCCTAAAACGCCCAGGCCCACAATAGTAGTAATGGCCGAAAGCAGTATCGATGATTTGTAAGACCCCAGTATTTTTTTTCCGGTTCTATATTCCGAAAGCAAACCGTCCATTACAAAAAGGCTGTAGTCATCACCGAGTCCGAATATGAGGGCGGAGACAATGATGTTTACAATATTGAATTTAATACCGGCAAGCGCCATAATGCCCAGTATCCATACCCAGCTGATGAGCATGGGGATGAAGGAGATGAGCATCAATTCGATCCGGCCATAGGTTAGTAATAACGCCACAGCAACCAGCACAGAAACGATCCAGGCAATACGATTAAAATCATCGCTGACCATTTGGGTTAACCGGTTGGTCAGATACTGACGGTCTAACACAACGGCCCCGTTTTGTTGTTCGAGCGCGTTGATCACCGTTTGTTTGTATTGTTCCGGTACTTTTAAAAGTGTTACAACCGAAGCCCGTCCCGGTTGTTCGGAGATATAATCATCCAGATAATTGTTGCGAATGCCCTGTAGCTGGTTGTTATCAAGCGGAGTAAAAGTACTGTTTAACAGCTGCTGAAAATTATTAAATGCGTCTGCTTTAAAACCCAATATGGCACCCTGTGCTTTTATTGCGGTCAGGAGCTGTTGTTTCTTTTCGGGCGTCCAATACTGGTTCCAGCGTTCAATACGTTGTTTTTGCAAAGAATCAGAAAGAAATAAAACGGAAACACCTGCTGCAGTATTGATCTGGCCGCTATTTTTAAAGCTGTCGATCCTATTTTGCAGTTGTTCATTTGTTACCAGTGCCCGATCTAAATTAGTTCCCTCCGTTACAAGGTAAACGGATTTTAATGCGGCGCCGCTGATGCTGTTGAGTTTGGCCTCGGAACGTTTTAATTCCTTCGACATATAATTGAGCTGCATCATATCCGGCTCAAAGCCCACTTTATTTACATAAAATAAAAATACGATGGTGCCAATGAAGATGCCGCCAATCAGCCAGTAATTGGATTCAAATTTTATAGTAGCCAACCGGTCGAGCCAGGAACGGTGCGGGGTGCGGGTTTCATCTGACCTGCCTAAAAAATGGGGTAAAAAAATCAGTGAACAAAGCACGGCGCCAATCAGGCTGAATCCTGCAAACAGCCCCAGGTCTTTGAGCATTTCTGAAGTGGCATAATGCAGCGATAAAAAACCAGCAATAGTGGTGAAGCTGCCGATGGTCAGCGGAAAGGAAAGGTCCCGGATCACTTGTCGCATATCGCGCGTATGGCGGTAATGATTGAACACATGCAGCGAATAGTTGACAACGATTCCCAATACAATGGAGCCCGTACCCAGCGCGATCACCGAGATGCTGCCTTTGATCAAATAGATAAGAGCAATTGAAAAAGCAGCACCGTAAACGACCGGAACCAAAATGAGGAAAGGAGCGCGTTTTTTTCTGAAGTACAATGCAATGAAGAAAACGAGGAACAGGATGGTAAGGGTCTGGGTAAGAATGGTGTCTTTCCGGAGCTGCGTGGCATTCCCTTCTGCAACTGCGGCCCCGCCAAAATAATAAGGTTGAATATGGGGGAATGTTTTTTGCAGCGAATCCATCGTGTGTTGCAGGATATCAAAAAACTGTTTATTCTTACCGGTATTACCCGCAGGATAGGTTGGGGTAATAAACAGCATCATCGTTTTATTGTCTTTAGTGATGATGTGGTTGTCGTACAACTCGAAATTATCATCGAGCTGCAGCTGCTGTAATTTTTTTAATGCCAGGAAGGAAATACCGCTGGGATCGGTACTGATAATATTGTTGACGACAAAACCGGTTGGCGTGCTCAGTAATTTAATGTCATTTGCCAGCGTTGTTTTTAAGGCGCCAGGTTGTATTAATGTGTCAATTTTAGCATAATCTTTTTTGGAAAGAAAGACAGGCAGATGCTCCTGGATGGTTTGAAACAGCTCCAGGGTTATGTCGTCTTCTACTTTGTACCTGGTATTTTTAATAAAAGGCTTTGCCTGTTCCTGCAAGGCATTGGCCAGGGCATCGGTATACGTAACGAGGCTGTCTGCTTCTACGCGATTCGTATCTTTCAATGATACCATGATCGCCAGCTTATCGGCAAATTTGGAGTTTTCGAAAACCTGGGTCAGTTTCTCCGTTTTTTTGTCTTTGGGGATGATGGCATATACATCTTCCACAAATTTTATACGGCAGGCGAAAAACAAAAAAACGCCAAGGGTGCCCAGGAACAATGCATACAACAACCCCTTTCTGGTACTGAAAAAATCATATATCGAAATAAAAAGTTGTTGCATTTTCGGTCAGGCGGCGTTCCTGCTTCTTTTAAATTCTAAAAATAAAAAGGTAAGCACCCAAAAAACAAGGGCTACAAC
>JAGIAQ010000119.1:0-3958 GCA_017744795.1 Niabella sp.
ACTTTAAGGCGCTGGGTTATACGGCTGCCTTTTATGACCCGGCAAGCAATCATTTCCGTGGGGAGGCTATTGTAAAATATATGCGATCGGTGGAAGCGCAGTGGAAGGACCGCTACCCTAAAATGAGCCTGAAAACAGAAATGCTGGATTTTTCATCCCTGCTGGCATTCAACGTCAGCTTCACCACAATTATTGAAATCGTAAACATGGATGTGCCGGCCTGATGCCGCTTTTAACTCAAAAACATGAACGCGCAGGAAATTATAAATAAATACCAGCATGCGGTCATCCAGATCGCCACGCAAACGGGCACCGGTACAGGCTTTTACCTGAAGGACTATGACCTGATCATTACGAATAACCATGTGATCAATAATACGCCGGAAGTAACCATCCAGGGAAAAACCTTCGACCGGCAGCTTTCAAAAGTTTTGTACACCGACCAAAAGCACGACCTGGCCTTTGTGCAGGCGCCCACAGGGGTGGAGCTGGCCGATGTACATATAGGTACTTATGAGGCGCTCAACGATGGCGACAATGTTATTGCCATCGGGCACCCCTATAATTTAAGTTATTCTGCCACCCAGGGCGTTATTTCAAAAGTGGACCGCATTCGCGACGGGTTAAAATATATCCAGATCGATGCTGCCATCAATCCCGGCAACAGCGGCGGCCCGCTGGTGGATTATGCGGGCAATATCATAGGTGTAAACTCTTTTATTATTAAAGGCGGCGATAACCTGGGCTTTGCCCTGCCATCCAGCTACTTAAAAGAGGCCATTGATCTTTACCTGCCGTATAGAGGACAGGAAGCCACCCGTTGCTCCAGCTGCGATTCTTTGGTGACGGCTGCTAACATCGACAATAATAAATACTGCCCCAGTTGCGGCGCCGAAGTAAAATTGCTCCGGATCCCCGAAAAAGAAGCCGAGCTGATGGGCGTGGCCAAACTGATTGAAGATATTTTGAAGGATCTGGGCAAGGATGTGCGCCTGGCGCGCGATGGGGTGAACCAATGGAGCGTAAAAGAAGGTTCGGCAAAAATTAATATCAGCTATAACCCTGATACTTACTTCATTGCAGGAGATGCTTATTTATGCCAGATGCCGGCGGAACCCGTCAAAATAAAGCCCTTATACCAGTTTCTTCTGGCCGAAAATAATAAGCCCAGCGGGCTGGTGCTCAGTTGCCAAAAAAACAACATTGTGCTCAGCCGGTTGTTATATGATATGGATATGACCCGGGAGTCCGGACTGGAAGAATTTAAAACGCTGTTTCTGCAGGCCGATCATTATGATGATTATCTCAAAAATGAATTCGGCTGTACGTCCAGGTTGGAGGAGTAGAAGAATGCGGTTCCCAGCTGAGGTATAGAATGGCATCCAGGTTGCCACGCTCGGTTCAGGGTCCTGGTTATATGGCAGCTTTTTATGCTTCGTTGGATACAATAAATATTTCTGTGTTTTAGCGTCTCTGGGGCTATTTTTTGCCACTGAAGACACAGAAAATCTTTCAACCCTGGCACGATCAATCAATAAATTGCTTTTTATATTATTAGTATGGCGCATCCCGGATCCTTAACAGAAGCACAGGCTTTAAAAAAACTGCAGCAGTATTGTGCCTACAGTGAGCGGTGCCATAGCGATGTGGTCAATAAACTTTATGAACTCGGCGTCTGGAAAAAAGAGCACGACTCCATTATTGCTTCGCTGATCGAGGAAAACTATTTGAATGAAGAGCGTTTTGCAAAAGCCTTTGCGGGCGGGCATTTCAGGCACAAAAAATGGGGGCGGATCAAAATTATTAAAGCGCTGCAGCAGAAACAGGTTAGTCCGTATTGCATCAAAACAGGAATGAAGGAAATTGATGCAGACCAATACGAACAGGTGCTCGCTGAACTGTTCCATCAAAAATGGAGCAGCTTAAAAGGAGAAAAGAACCGGTTTGTGAAAATGCGCAAAACCAGCGATTTTTTGATCCAAAAGGGGTTTGAACCGGAACTTTTTTCATCTTTGTTCAAAGAAACAACCCCATAACAACCGTGTATAGCTATCACGAACAAATATTGTTACTTTTTTCAACCCCTTTTTATATCGTAATCATCGGGGCTGAAATCTTATTATCAAGCTTTCATTTCCGCAAACCAACCTATTCTTTTAAAGATACGCTCACCAATATTTACCTCACTATTGCCAACGGCCTTATCGATATGGCGTTTAAGCTCAGTTATCTTTGGGTGCTGGTACAGGTGTTCAATCACAGTCCTTTTCAGCATTTGCATCAGGGGTTTATCTACTGGCTGGTCTTACTGGTTGCAGAAGATTTTACCTATTACTGGCTGCACCGGTTCGATCATGAACTGCGTTTTTTGTGGGCGGTGCATGTTACCCATCACAGCTCGCAAAAGTTCAACTTTAGCGTAGGGTTCCGGTCTTCCGTTTTTGAACCACTCTATCGCTTTGTCTTTTTTATTCCTCTTGCTTTCGCTGGTTTTAAACCGCTGGATATTCTTTTCATGTATTCCGCCACCCAGATCTGGGGCACGCTGGTGCATACCGAGCTGGTGGGCAAGCTGGGCTGGCTGGAACAAATTTTTGTCACCCCCTCGCACCACCGCGTACATCATGGATCAAACCCCAAATACCTGGATAAGAATATGGGAATGTTCCTCATTGTTTGGGATAAGCTCTTTGGCACTTTCCAGGAGGAATTGCCTGAAAAAGAATATGCGCCCATTCAATACGGACTTACAACAAATCTTGAAAGCCCCACTGCGGTTACGGTTATCTTTCACGAATGGATTCAGATCTATAAGGATGTAACGCAGAGCGGACTTACTTTAAAAGAACGGCTCAGTTATATTTTCGGCCCGCCGGGCTACAGTCATGACGGCAGCCGGAAAACCAGCCGGCAAATGGAGCGGGAAGAAGAGAAGGATCTGCGGGAAATCAATGATCAGGTTCTCAAAAAGTAATTTTCATTATGTCTTTACAAATATCCCTTATACAAACAGACCTTCGTTGGGAAGATAAGGCCGCCAATCTGGCGCTGCTGGAGCAAAAAATTGAAAGTATTCCCCATACGCAGGTAGTGGTATTGCCCGAAATGTTCTCTACTGGTTTTTCTATGCAACCGGCGCTGTTGGCCGAAACCATGGAGGGGCCTTCGGTTGAGTGGATGAAAGAAATAGCTGCCCGGAAAAAAATTATTCTTACCGGCAGCCTGATTATAAGAGATCACAAAACACCCCTTCTCCCCGGGGAGAAGGGGTCGGGGGATGAGGGGTTTTATAATCGCCTCATCTGGATGCTGCCTAATGGGCAATACGGTACTTACGATAAGCGCCATCTTTTCGCCTTTGCAAAAGAAGACGGGCAGTACACGCCCGGCAATAAACGGTTGATTACTTCTGTAAACGGATGGAAGCTGAATATGCAGGTTTGCTATGATCTCCGTTTCCCTGTTTGGGCCCGTCAATCACTCCAGTCTCCGGGGGAGCAGGATGGCGTAAGGGATACCGAATATGATGTGCTGATCAATGTTGCCAACTGGCCACAGCGTCGCAGCCTGGCGTGGAAAACCCTTTTACAGGCCCGTGCTATAGAAAACCAGTGTTATGTGGTGGGCGTCAACCGTGTGGGAACGGATGGCAATGGCATCTACCACGGAGGGGACAGTATGGTGATTGATCCGCTGGGTGAGATCCTTTACCACAAAGCAGACGAGGAAGATATTGTTACCATCACCCTGCATAAAACAAAACTGGATGAAGTGCGGACGAAATTCCCGTTTTGGAAGGATGCGGACGGTTTTGGGATTTATTAGTTTAAACCCTTACTAATTTCATCAGCGGCTCAAATGAATACATTGCAGCTCTTCTTCCTGCGGCTTCCTCTTTTAAAACCAAATAACCGTTTTCCAAAAGTTTTCTGATAATCAAAACGGCAGTAGCCTGTCT
>JAGIAQ010000119.1:3968-12361 GCA_017744795.1 Niabella sp.
GCATTAGGTATTTTAGTATGGCTCACAAATTTGTTATTTCGAAATACCGGGTATGTAAAAATAAAATCAACAATTTCCATATTCCATTTGGAGGATAATAGCTCCGAAAAAGCTGTTTTAGTGTTCTCATATAAGTTTTTAATGCTTTCTGCAACTTGTAAATTTCTAATGGCTTGATTTTCGACCGCAGTTAAAAAGAATTTTATCCAGCTATTCCAATTATTTGTTTTAGAAACTTCACGCATTTGCTCAATATATTCGTCTTTATGTTCTTCAAAATAACCACTAATGTAGAAATGTGGTTGGGATAGTATATTTTCTTTCCATAAATTCAGTGTAATTAGCATCCGTCCAATTCTGCCATTGCCGTCTTTAAATGGATGCAATGCCTCAAACTCCAGGTGCATAATGGCGGTTTTAATAAGCGGAGGCAAATCGCTTTTATTGAGGAAATCAAACAGATTTTCAAGTCCTTCAGTTAATTTTTCGGGACTTACCGGAATAAACTGGATTTCTTTTTTTAATCTATCTGCTAAATAGTTTTGTTCCTTTTTAAATTCTCCCGGCGATTTATTGGCTCCTCTGCCCAAATAAAGCAATTGCTGATGCATTTGTTTTATAAAACTCAACGAAAAATTATAGCCATCCTGTAAAGCGCTTTGTGCATTTTTCAATGTTCTTTGATATAATATCGTTTCCAAAATATCAGTTCTTGCGGCGGCGTTGTTTGTATTTTCATTGTCCGCTTCATATTGTAATATTTCGTCCATGGTGCTTATTGTGCCCTCAATACGTGATGAAATAACGGCTTCCTGATTACGTAAGGGTGCTAATAAAATTTCTGTATTATGCAGATTTTTCATCATTTGGTCAAACCGGGCCAAGGCATCTGTGGCTTTTACCAATTCCTGAACAAATTGGGCATAGTCTGGCTTTATGGGTGGGAATCCGCCATAATGGTACTTTACTGCATTGGCTAAATTATATTCCATTCTTAATTTTGGTACAAAATTATATATTTTTATGTAATCTATATTATTTGTTAACATAAATAAGAAAAAAAATGTAAACAATATAGATTGCCTACAAAGCTTGAACACAAGGCTATTTGTTTACAAAAAACTTGAATATATTGTATTCAAGTTGATTTGTATTCAATTCTTATATACAAAATGGGTTGCATACAGAAAACTGTGTTATTTTGTAATCAAATTTATCTATGAACTTTTGAGCCATTTCGTGGAAACGTATCTGAATTATTTATTTTCATATTAATAATGTAGGTTTTTCTTTATTTCAGTGCTTCTTTGGCTGATTGCTACTGATACTAAAACGCCGTAAAAATTGACACTATAAACCTTAGACCTTTCTAGGGGTAACCGCTAAGCGGCACGGTCAATCATTATACTATGCGTTTCTGCAAATAGGGAATGCGAAGGCATTATTCAACAGAAGCTTGATATAATGCGTCCGGGAATCAGAACCGTTTCGTTTGTTCCATCGGAACAACCTATAGTAGGCCGGTTTCCGTAATCCCGCTGTGTACATTTACTCCTGCCTTTATTACAAGGAGTAAAAAGAAAATGGCTAGGACGTAATATCGGGTTGCTTTTAGTTTGATTGTTGATCGCTTTGAGCATCTTTTCTTTTTTCCAATATCAGGTCCATGGCTTTCTCCATCTTATAATCGCGTCCCAGGCGGATCGCGTCAACGCTTGGTCCTGCATAAATATCGGGCAGAATGCCTTTTCCGTCGTGCGGTACCTTTTTATCCATTACAAACCGGTAGATGGGCAGACGAAACCGGACCCTGGTGTGGGGCAGCAGCACATCGGGGATCATAAAGGCAGAATTGCCGTAGGCCGCGCCACCTGTGGGTTCACCTACTACAGTAACATTCTCCTGGCCTTTTAACGTATGTACCACCATGGTGGTGGCAGAAAAGGAGAATCCGCCAGTAAGCAAGTAAATGGATCCATCGTAGTGCAGGGTTTTTTTGGGTTTAAACCGGTGCCGTTCATAATAACTGAAATGATAGTAGCCATCATTTTTCCGGTGTGTAAAAAAGCCCAATGCCCACAATGCCAGTTTATCTTTTTTCAGATACCGGTTATACCGGGCGGTTTTGTTCAGCGTCAATAACGAATCGCCGAGTTTATACGGGCGTTTCACCAGGTACCGCGTAAAAACATTGGCATTATGCACTGCGCCGCCACCATTGGTGCGCAGGTCCACGATCAGTTCTTTGATCTTTCTTTTTCTTAAGGCTTTAAATGACTGCCGGAAGAAAGATTGAAGGTCAAGGTGCGGCGAAAAACTGCCCAGGTCCATTACGGCAAAATTCCGTACGGTATCTATTTTTAAGGAGCGGATCTCGCCCAGCTTTTCATCCCGGCTCTTTTGCGGAGCTGCTTTTGGTGCGCTATCTTTTGTTTTTGCCGTGGTATCCGGTTTATAGAACTGGAGGAAGGTGTATTGCAGCGGGCCACCGGTATGCCGGTACCCGATCTTCAATGAATCGTTTTTGCCGAATACAGTCGTGTACCAATTGCCGAAAGATGCGCCGTTGCTCAATTGCTGGTCTTTGGCAATGGCGTTGTTCCCGTCTGCCGGGATATATTGGTATAGGGTATCTAACAGTTGCCGGAGCGGCCTGTTGTCAAAAGATTCTATCAGCGTGCCGCGTGTTAAAGCTGTGTCCTTTTTGTTGAGATCCTGGACTACCACAGCCGTATCGTTCCACACTTTCAGGTAAAGCGGAAACCGGGGCGGGTTTTTCAAGGAGTCTATATATTGTTCATAAGCTTTTGAACTGCGGATAGAGGTATGCCCGCATCCGATTCTTGTATTGACCAACGAAAGAATATTCCGGAACGCTGTTTCTGTAAGACTATCGTTCAATTTGGCCCTTCCTTCGGCAAAAGCCTTATCCATTGCTGGTTTGGACGTGTACCAGTATAACCCGGGGTGCCGGGTCTCCATTATTTTGCGATACAGATCGAAATCGGCCTGCAATTGTTTGGGGCCGAATTTTTTATCGGGGCTATAGTTTTTTTTGCCAGCTGAACATCCTGCAAGAATAAAAAGCAACAATAATTGTACAGTTATCCGGGTGCTGGCAGGTATACGCATAGGGGTATTGGTTTATTGACCTATAGGATTCCATCCCTGGGCCGAAAGGGCGTGGCGGCTTCCACCTTTGGTAATAATATGCGCGCCTTCTTCGGGCGCTGTCATGTACCCGATAATGCTGATAGCCGGATTATTATTTATTTTTTCATATTCAGACTGGGGCAGGGTAAACAGCAGTTCATAATCCTCGCCGCCACTCAGCGCGCAGGCAGTGGGATCAATTTCGAATTTAAAAGCTGCCTGCCGGGTTTCTTCGGCAACGGGTATTTTATCTTCATACAATACGCAGCCCACCTGGCTGTCTTTGCAGATGTGCAGGATCTCTGAGCTCAGTCCGTCGCTGATATCCATCATAGCTGACGGCTGCACGGCTGCCGCTGCAAAAAATTCAATAATATCTTTGCGTGCTTCGGGCTTTAATAGCTTGCCGATCACATAAGATTCTCCTTCCAGATCGGGTTGTACTTTTGGGCTTTCCAGGAAAATTTTTTTCTCGCGCTCTAAAAACAGCAGGCCCACGTAAGCCGCGCCCAGGTCGCCGCTCACACAGAGCAGGTCTCCTTTTTTAGCGGTGCTTCGCTTCACAAATTTATCGGGTGTTACCTCGCCGATCGCAGTAACCGAGATCACAAATCCTTTTTGTGAGGTGGTAGTGTCTCCTCCAACAAGGTCTACCCCATAGTGGTTGCAGGCCGCATAAACGCCTTCGTAAAATTCATTTAAGGCTTCCAGGCTAAACCGGTTGCTGATACCGATGCTTAGGGTCAGCTGCGTTGGGGTGGCATTCATGGCGTAAACATCGCTCAGGTTCACTACCACGGCTTTATACCCCAGGTGTTTGAGCGGTGTGTACATCAGGTCAAAATGCACACCCTCTAATAACAGGTCGGTTGTTACCACGGTTTGTTTGCCAAAATGATCAATAACCGCCGCATCATCCCCCACGCCCAACAGGGTGGACGCATGATGCAGTTCAATATTTTTGGTGAGATGGTCAATTAAACCAAATTCGCCCAGTTCGGATAATTCTGTACGTTCAGACATACTTTTAATATTTTATGTACGAGGTATGATGTACGTTGTACGCATGCCCGTATAAAATCAATTTTTCTTTTTACGCAAAGTAATAATGGTTGCTACAATGATCTTAAGCAATATTTCTCCTTCTTTATAAATGGTATCTATTCTTTCTTGAAGGATAGGATTAAATGTTGCTAACAATTCAAGAAAGAATAAACTTTCATCTAACTCTTCTTCAACAATCTTCAACTTATTAATGTGATCGGCATCAGACTTTGCTCTTCTGGAAGCCCTGTAATTAGCTCCTGTTGAGCTTGAAGACCGAATAATTTGTCCCTTATATGCAATATTAACACGAGTTTCGGGCAATAATTCTGTTAAGCGGCCAACATCGATGGCGAATTGCTTTGTTCTTTTTTTTAACTCCTCTGCATCCATGTTTTATAGGTTTATTGTGATGAACACGTACCTCGTACATCTAATCCCGTACATCATTGATTACGTCAAGCATCTGCTCATGTATCAATCCATTAGTCGCAAGTATCCGGTGCTGGTACGGAGAATATCTGTCTCCCTTAAAATCGGTTACCTTGCCGCCGGCTTCTTCAACAATCAAATACCCGGCGGCGCTGTCCCAGGCCTGCAACTTATGTTCATAAAAACCATCAAACCGTCCGGCCGCCACCCAGCAAAGGTCAATGGCCGCTGCACCCAGCCGGCGCACAGGAACACCTTCTTTTATAAATCGCTCAAATACCTGTAAGGGACCATTCGCTGTATTAATGTACACGTACGGAAAACCCGTAACCAGGCAGGATTGCATGGCATTGGTTTCTGTGCTCACCTTTATGGGCTGCCCGTTCAATGTGGCGCCTTTGCCCTTTTCCGCAAAGAATAATTCATCCATATGCGGATTATAAACCATTCCTAAAATTATTTCGCCCCTGTGCTCCACACCTATGGAAACGCAGTTGATCGGCAACCCGTGCGCGAAGTTGATGGTGCCATCCAGCGGGTCAATGATCCATTTGTAGTCGGATTGGGTGGCCAGCTCGCCGCTTTCCTCCGTCAGAATAAAATGATCGGGGTAGTGCTGGCGGATGACGGCAATGATCGCTTTTTCAGATGCGTGATCCGCATCCGTAACTAAATTATTTCTGCCTTCCTTATGCTGAATGGAAAAGGACTTTTGAAAATAGCGGGTGAGCTCCGCGGCGCCTGCTTTAACTGCCGCCGTTAATACGTCTTTTAACATGGGGCAAAGATAGGAAAGCGCCGCTGGTCTTTTGCCACAGAAACACTGAAAAACGCAGAGGCTCGTGATAATATTTTAAGAAACAGAGAGGGGGTTACTAGTTTTTCCTTCTGATCTTTATTGAGTCATTTGCCATCTCTTCTTTATTAAAAATAGGGGAAAAACACTTCATAAATTTCTTAATAACATTGCAGCAGGAAGTGGCTTTTTTAGTCATCCGGTAAATATAGCCTCCATCTGTAAATTATCTTTTCACGGCCTGTTGCGGTTCCGCCTTGAATAAAGCTTTAGAATGATTTCTGATTTGGAAGGATTGGCTGCCATTCATCATTAATTTGCCCGGAAAACAGGAAAGGTCCGGCATTTTTGCCATATAAATAATTTCGTTTTTGTCCGTTTTATAGTAACTTGTAGGGTTCACAAAAAACTATATATTTGCCGGCCTGTGTAGTATGAAGATATGGCATCCATAATAGATATTAAAATACCCCGGTCGATTGCCAGCGCCTTGCGCCTTCCCAAGCGCAATGCAAAATCGCAACAGCGAAAGGTGTTAAAAAAGCTATTAGCTAAGGCCCGGTTTACCGAATTCGGCCAGAATTATCATTTTGACCAGATCGTCCTGACCCGCAACATCGAAAAGAACTTTCAGAAGAATGTTCCCATTTTTGATTATAACAAGATCTATAATGAATGGTGGGTCAAAACCCTGGAGGGTAAACCGGATATTACCTGGCCGGGAAAAATAAAATATTATGCCCTTAGTTCGGGCACTTCCGAAGCGGCGAGTAAATACATTCCCGTCACTAATGATCTTCTCAAAAGCAATACGATCAATTATATAAAACAACTGATCAGTGTTTTTGGGTATAAGGAGGCCAACAAAAGGTCTCTTACCAAAGATTTTTTGATCATTGGCGGTGCCACCAACCTGCAAAAAGGGGAAGCGGGATGGTTTGCCGGGGACCTCAGCGGCATTCTGGCAAAAAAACGCCCGTTCTGGTTCCAGACCTTTTACAAGCCGGGTGGCCGTATTGCGGCAATAGGGGACTGGAATCAGAAACTAAACGAGATCGTTGACAATGCACATAAATGGGATATCGGCTATATCGTAGGTGTGCCGGCCTGGTGTCAGATGTGCATGGAATTGGTTATAGAACGCTATAATTTGACGAATATTCACGAAATATGGCCAAATTTTGGCGTTTTTGTTCATGGGGGTGTTGCTTTTGAACCGTATAAAAAATCCTTCGACAAATTGCTGGGACGGCCCATTGTGTATGTAGAGAACTATTTGTCCAGCGAAGGGTTTATCGGCTACAAAATGAAGGAAGGGCGCGGCATGCAGCTGGTCACCAATAATAATATCTTTTTTGAGTTTGTACCTTTCGACAATTGCAATTTCGATTCCGAAGGGTCTGTTATTGAAAATCCTGAGGCCCTGCTGATCGATGAGGTAGAAGAAGGAAAGGAATACGCCCTGCTGATGAGCACCAACGCCGGAAGCTGGCGTTACCTTATAGGCGATACGATCAAGTTCCTGGATAAGGAGAAGGCTGAAGTGATTATCACCGGAAGAACCAAACATTTTTTAAGCCTGGTAGGCGAGCACCTCAGCGTGGAAAATATGAACCGTGCTATCCAGGACGCCAATGAGCATTTTAATATAAGCATACAGGAATACACGGTTGAGGGGTTTCCGTTTGAAAACTATTTTGCACATAAATGGTATGTTGCCACTGCCGACCCGGTTAATAAAGATGACCTGATCTCTTTTATCGACAATAAACTGAAGGAGATTAATGATGATTACGCCACCGAGCGAACCAGTGCTTTAAAAGACGTTTCTATTGAAGTACTGGGACCGGAAACCTTCATGAAATTCATGGAGCTCAAAGGAAAATTAGGCAGTCAGCACAAATTTCCCCGGGTGATGAAAGGTAAAATGCTTTCCGACTGGGAAAAATTTTTAGAAACCGGACAACTTTAATTTTCCGTTGTTGAAAACTTCCTTTATATTGTTTTTCAATTATGATTGAGGCCTTTATAAAAGGATTGACGATGGGTGTACTGCTCAGCCTTTCGGTAGGGCCGGTGCTTTTCTCAGTCATCAAACACAGTATAAATGTGGGGCACCGGGGCGGATTGGCCTTTGTGCTGGGGGTTTCGGCAAGCGATGCCTCCCTGGCCTTTATAAGTAACTTTTTTTCGCAGTTTTTTACATCGCTCAGTTCGCACAAGGTTTTGATCAGTGTCGCGGGCAGCACTTTTTTGGTTATACTGGGCGTATACTACGCTTTTTTTAAAAAGATAAGGATCCGGGACCGCATCAAGAAAACACCACCGCTTTTTCGTAAACGGGACTATCTGCAGCTGTTTTTTTCCGGTTTTTTTTTAAATACCCTAAATCCGGGCGTCTTTATTTTTTGGCTGACGGCCTCCACCACGTTTATTACGCACACAATTAACGAGCGTATTGTGATTTTTTTAACCTGTTTATTATTTGTTTTGGGGGCAGATATTGCCAAGGTAATGCTGGCAAATAATATTCGAAACCGGCTTACGCCCCGAAATATTCATTTATTAAACCGCATTAACGGGTTTGTACTGATGTGTTTTGGGGTAGCATTGGTGATACGATTATTGGTTTAGGAAAAGCAACAATTGAATGTCAATATTTAACCACATAGATACAGTAGAAAACATAGCATTTAAGGTAACATAGGTTCCCGCTACAGCGGGGAACGTAGCTGATGTGTTTTTATGTTCCCTTTTATCTATAAAATCCTATGTGCCTATGTGGTTTGAATTTTTGCCTGACCAACGTGCGGTAATTTTAGAAACAGGCAGATGATTTAAAAGATGAAAGTTATTAAACGGATATGGAAATGGGGCCTTCGGTTATTTGTTGTTCTCTTTATTGGGCAGTTTATTTACATTGTTGTATTAAAGTGGGTGAAGGCATGAGCGGCCGTGTGGTAAACAC
>JAGIAQ010000011.1 GCA_017744795.1 Niabella sp.
ACTCAGCATTTGAGCCACTTCGCTGCATTGCAACCCCTCTTCTTTCACCAGTCTGAAAATCAGTTTTCGCTTTAAAGGCAATGTTTCCGTTGCGCGTTCCAGCAACTCCATCAGCTCTTTGTTTTCAACAGTTTCTCCAACCGGCGCCGTTACCGCTGCAGCGCTCCGGTCATCCGGCTCAATGGCGTTTAACTTGTTTTGAAGCGCTCTCCTGTAATCAATGACCGCGTTTTTGACAGCACTGTACAAATATGCTCCAGGCACCTGCACCGGATCAAGCAACGCTCTTTTTTGCCAGAGCTTTGCAAAAAAAGCGGCAACAATATCTTCAGCGGTCTCCCGTTGTCCTGTTTGCCAAAAGACAAACCGTACCAGCGGGGCATAGTATTCCCGAAACAACCGTTCGAAAGCCTCACGGGAGCCGTTTTTAATTTCATTAAACAATAGATCGGGCGATTGCATCCTGTACAGATTCAAAGACGGTAAGCTCTCAAAAAATACTCACTCATCCAACAGATTTTTTTAAAAATTTAAATACACATTACTATTATTTAATTCTATTGCGCAATCGTTTGCACAATTTTTTCCTTACTTTGCGTCCCATTAACAAAAGCAGGGCAACAACGCTTCCTTTACTGATCTGGCCCGGATGTACCATCCGATACCGGCAGGGATTTTGCACAGGCAAGACGTTGTACTAATAATTAAAACAATCGATATTATGTGCGGAATCGTTGGCTACACAGGACAAAAGCAGGCTTATCCGATTATTGTAAAAGGATTAAAAAGACTGGAATACAGGGGCTATGACAGTGCAGGCGTTGCCATTTTGGACAGCGATCATTTAAGACTTTACAAGAAAAAAGGAAAAGTAGCTGATCTGGAAGAAGCCATCGGCACAAAAAATGTGCAGGGCACTACGGGCATCGGGCACACCCGCTGGGCTACTCACGGAGAACCGAGCGACCGGAATGCACACCCGCATCTTTCCAAAAGCGGCAGCATCGCTATGATCCATAATGGCATCATCGAAAATTATGCACAGTTGAAAAACGAATTACTAAAAAAAGGGTATACTTTTTCGAGTGATACGGACACGGAAGTGCTGTTAAATTTCATCGATGAAATTAAAACCCAAAACGATTGCTCTTTGGAGGAGGCAGTACGCATCGCCCTGAAACGCGTAACCGGTGCCTATGTCATTTTATTGATCGAAACCGCCAACCCCGATACGATCATTGCCGCAAGGAAAGGAAGCCCGTTGGTGATCGGCGTGGGCCACAATGAGCATTTCCTGGGCTCGGATGCCTCTCCCATGCTGGAATATACCAAAGAAGTGGTTTATATCAATGACTATGAACTGGCCATTGTAAAACCCGATCAGCTCATCCTCAAAAACCTGGGAAACGAGGTCATTACCCCTTATGTCCAAAAGCTCGATATAGAGCTGGCCGCCATCGAAAAAGGAGGCTTTGATCATTTCATGCTAAAAGAAATTTTTGAACAGCCCCAAACCATATTTGACTGTATGCGCGGGCGCCTCAATTCGCAGGCGGGCACCATCACCATGGCGGGCATTCAGCAGCATGCGGACCAGATCATTAATGCCAGTCGCATAGTGATCATCGCCTGCGGCACCAGCTGGCATGCGGGTTTGGTTGCCGAGTATATTTTTGAAGAGCTGTGCCGTATCAATGTTGAAGTGGAGTACGCATCTGAGTTTCGCTACCGGAACCCCGTTATCAGCAAGGGAGATGTTATCCTGGCGGTGAGCCAGAGCGGTGAAACAGCCGATACATTGGTGGCGATTGAAACGGCAAAAGAAAAAGGCGCATTGATCCTCGGTGTTGTCAATGTAGTAGGATCGTCTATCGCCCGGGCCAGCCACGGCGGAGCCTATACACATGCGGGCCCCGAAATAGGTGTTGCCTCCACCAAGGCTTTTACTGCACAACTGGTCGTACTTACGTTGATCGCATTAAAGATCGCTTACCTGAAAGGCTCCATCGATGAAACCCGGTATAAAAAACTGCTGGCTGAGTTAGATCAGATCCCTGAAAAAGTAGCCTGGATACTGAACCACCACGAACAGATAAAATCGATAGCTGAAAAATATAAAGACGCCCGCGACTTCCTGTACCTGGGCCGCGGCTATAACTTCCCCGTTGCTTTGGAGGGAGCCTTAAAGCTGAAAGAAATTTCTTATATCCACGCAGAGGGTTACCCGGCGGCTGAAATGAAGCACGGCCCCATTGCCCTGGTAGATGAGCAACTGCCCGTAGTAGTGGTGGCTACGAAGGATCAATATCATGAAAAAGTAGTGAGCAATATCCAGGAAATCAAAGCGCGCAAGGGAAAAGTGATCGGCATTATTACCGAAGGAGACGCCACCAGCGCCGCCCTTTGCGACGATGCGATCGCTGTGCCTGAAGCAGATGAAATTGTAGCGCCAATGCTATCCGTGGTGCCTTTGCAACTCCTGTCCTATTTTATAGGTGTGGCAAAAGAATGCAATGTGGACCAGCCACGGAATTTGGCAAAAAGCGTGACAGTTGAATAGCAAATTTGAAAATGTGAAAATGTGTAGATGAAGAATATCAAATTAATAAAACGCGTCATCCCGACACCTGCGCAGCTGGCGAGGGAGCCCATGCAGGCGGAATGGAAATTTGAATCCCGATAGCTATCGAAAGTGAGAATGACGATGAATAATGAATAGTCAGAGATGAGTGGTGAATAGCTCCGGGCATAAGGAGGTAGCGTTCTACTAACGTCAAATATCAATCCATTAACGCGTATCACCTGAGACCTGGAACCTGAAACTTGTAACATTTAGTCCTGTATCTAAATCTAATATGAACCAGATAAAAAAACTTCCCGTAGGGGATTTGGGATATAATTTTATTCCAAAGGAATTTTTACCCGAAGGTGAAAATGAATACTATATTCGTTTTAAACAGAACCCTGCCACAGACTACCGGCCGCTGACCCGCCAGGAGATCGCTATATTAAAATCGAATGGCAACCGGTCGGACAATTGGTCCAATATTCTGGTTCGGGAGGGAATTGATGTATTGCTGATCGAGGATTGCACCTTCTTCGGACTGGTGCGCATCGGTAAACTGGAGCCCTATTTTTTGGAGTTCAGCCAGCTGCGCACACCCGTGGGCCTGTACCGCAGCTTTATTGTAAGCTGCGATATCGGCAATAATGTTGCCGTCAACAATGTGCGGATGCTGAGTCATTATATTATAGAGGATGAAGCCATCCTCATTAATGTAAATGAGATGTCCTGCACTTCTTACAGCAAGTTCGGGAACGGGATCATCAAAGAGGGAGAGCCTGAAGATATCCGCATCTGGCTGGAACTCTGTAATGAGAACGGCGGCAGAAAAGTAATGCCCTTTGACGGCATGCTGCCCGGCGATGCCTGGCTATGGTCCAAATACCGGGCCAATGAAAAGCTGCTGGAAGCTTTCAAAGATTTTACGGATCGAAAGTTCGGCCGGCAGCGGGGCACATATGGCACTGTAGGAAAACGAACCATTATAAAGAATACACATATTGTTAAAGATGTACGTATAGGCAGCGATGCCTATATAAAAGGTGCTAACAAATTAAAGAACCTCACCATTAACTCCGACGAAAACGCTAAATCACAAATTGGAGAAGGTTGTGAAATGGTAAACGGCATTATGGGTGCCGGCAGCCGGGCTTTTTACGGTGTAAAAGCCGTTCGTTTTATTTTAGCGCCGTTCTCTCAACTTAAATACGGGGCACGACTGATCAACTCCTACCTGGGTGAGAACGCCACCATTTCCTGTTGCGAGGTATTAAACACGCTCCTTTTTCCCGCACACGAACAACACCACAATAACTCTTTCCTTTGCGCATCATTGGTGATGGGACAAAGTAATATTGCTGCAGGAGCTACCATCGGATCGAATCATAATTCGCGCGCCGCAGATGGTGAATTGCAGGCCGGGCGCGGTTTCTGGCCGGGGCTTTGTGTAAGCCTGAAGCACAATTCAAAATTTGCATCCTTTACCATGATCGCCAAAGGCGATTATCCTGCCGAGCTCAATATACCAATACCTTTTTGTCTGGTAAGCAACGACCTGCACACGGATCAGTTAGTAATAATGCCTGGTTATTGGTTTTTGTATAATATGTATGCCATCCTGCGCAACGAACGAAAATTTGCAGATCGTGATAAACGCAAAGAGAAAAAACAATTACTCGAATACGATTGTCTGGCCCCGGACACCGTAAACGAGCTCTTTACCGGGCTGCGCCTGCTTAGCCGGTATACAGGAAAGGCCTTCTATCAAAAGAATCAGTTAGTGGGCAGCGACCATGAGCAGGAACAAAAAGGACGTGAGCTGCTGGAAAGTCGTGCTCCTGTTGTAGCACAACTGGAGGTCTTTGCCGGAGACATAGAGAATTCTCATCGTCTGGTGCGGATCATAAAAGTACAGGAAGCCTATACCGTCTACAAAAGAATGCTCAGCTATTATGGCACCTGCCAGCTTATCAACTGGCTGAACCTGCAGGAAGAGAAAAATATTACTTCCATAAAAGATCTTTTTAGCAAAGCAGCAGAACGTAAAACCTGGTTAAACGTGGGCGGGCAACTGATCCCGGAGAAAGAAGTAAAAACACTGATCAGCAGTATTGAATCCGGCAGCACTGAAAAGGGCTGGGAACAGGTGCACACGTTTTATCAGCAACAGGCAGCAGCCTATGACACAGAAAAACTGCAGCACGGTCTTAGCGCCTTAAAAGAAATACATGGATTGAATACTGATACAATAGAAGTGCCGTTGCTAACCGGTCTTTTGCAGGATGCAATAAACACCAAGGAGTGGATCGCCCAATCTGTTTACGATTCAAAAGTAAAGGATTATGAAAATCCATTTCGCAAAATGGTATATGAAAGCATTGTTGAAATGGAACAGGTTGTCGGCAAATTTTCCGACAACCAATTCGTGAACGAACAGCGCCAGGAAACAGCCACATTTAAAGAAAGCACAGAACAGCTGATTGCCCAATTAAAACTGTTGTTTTAATTGGGCCGGTCCCACAAGTCGCATTAGTCCCATTTGCAGGCTAGTGTGACAAGTGGGACCGGTGCCACAAACCGCAGCACCGCAGATAACCTATAACCCGCTACCTGTAACTTTCCTCCTCAAAAATCACCTGAATTAGCGATGGCCTTAAACGTTTTTCCGCAATTCCTCACGCTACCTTTGTTAGCGAACAGGCGCAGATGACATAGCCCCGGGCAGGGCAATACTTACTATATTTCTAAGAACGCCACCCAGTAATTAATGCAGTGCCCGACAGAAGCTGTCAGATCCTGAGACCCCATTAATGATCCTCTTTACGGCCGGGCCCTCTGGAAAAGACCAGCGATTTGCTTCATTGAAATCATTTTTAACCATTTCATTATGGCAACAGCAACAGGCACCATTGAATCCCTCCTCTTAGAGTTAGGCAAGGCCATTGGCACCTTAGACCAGTCCCTGCAAACGCTCGGCGATGATATTTATGAAAAACTGGGAACCCCTTTGCCCGCGGCGCTCCGGGGCAATTCCGGTATACTGGCCAAAACCAATGCGGTGGTATCAAAGGTTGCGGCGCTGGCCCCAATTGTAAGCGATCTGGCCGGAGCAATTGCCAGCACCAATATTGCCACCATTATTCAAAAAGGAAGTGAACTGACCGCCGCGATTCCGGGTATTATCACCAGCATCAAAGAATTGGCAACCGCGATCACTAACCTGGCCAATGCGCTGCCTTCTGCCGCCGACCGGGATGCGTTATTGAATATGCTGCCCCAGCTGGCCGAACGTTTATTGGAATACGCCATCGTGGGCGCGCTGGGCGATAAAGCGCCTTATTTTACGCGCGTTGCCAACCTGCTGGGATTGATTGATAAAGAGCCCACTCCCCTGGCTGGTGTTACCCTTCCGCCCGCAACCACAGTCATTCCCAGAAGAATTTACCTGGACCAACTACCGGTGTTGCTGAGCGATCCGGGGCAATACCTGAAGAATACATTCCAATGGGGCAACCCGGGTTTCGACGGAAAGAAGCTTTATCAAAAAGTATTGGAGTTGATGCAGGAACTGGGACTTCCCGGCGACCTTACGGCAGCCGTTCCTCCAAAATTAGAAGCCGGCGGCACACCCGGTCACCCTAACTTCACTTTGTCTTTAACCCCTTCCCTGAACCTGGGCTACCTGTTGCAGTTTGCAGCAGCAAAAAGCGCCCAGCCTTCTTTTAATATCTCACCCAACTGGAAAGCCACAACCGACCTGGAAATAGCAGCGGCAGCAAGTATTGCAGGCGAGTGGTCTTTTCCCTTTGCCTTCACCGTTAATCCCACCGGCAGTTTCTCTTTAAAAACATCCGCAGGCGTTAAAGGTGAAAAATCAAGTGGCGATCCGATCAACATTATTTCCATTACCGGCAGCACCGGGTTGCAGGCCAAATCCATCAGTGGCTCATTGGGGCTAACCGTTGATTCCGCCGGGATGCAGATCAATCCTTCGGTGCAAATAAAAGTGGAGGAGGGAAAATTAATCATCGACTTTTCGCAGGGCGATGGATTCATCCAGCAATTGCTTTCGGGCGTTCATTTCGAAGCCGATTTTGGTTTCACTGCTACCTGGGATCCCAAGAACGGGCTGAAGTTGCAGGGCAGCGGCGGCGTGGAATTATTCATTCCTCTGCAGGTAGACCTGGTATTGATCCAGGTAAAAGGCATTTATTTCTCCCTGGGATTTTCAACAGAAACCCCGGTAAAACTGGGTCTGGGCGCACAATTGGGCGCCTGCCTGGGACCGTTGAAAGCGCTGGTAGATGACATTGGCACCAACATCAACCTAAGCTTTCCAACCAATGGCAGCGGCAATCTATCCTTTGCTCAAATGGGTTTTGGCTTTCAACCGCCCAATGGCGTTGGATTAAGCCTGGATACCGGGCCGATCAAAGGCGGCGGCTTTTTAAAGCTGGATCCGGCAAAAGGCGAATACTTCGGCTACCTGGAATTAAGTTTCCAGGGCATTGTTGATCTGAAAGCCATTGGCATCATCAACACCAAAATGCCCGACGGTTCCAATGGCTTCTCCTTGCTGATCCTGATCACCGCCGAATTCACGCCCATTCAACTGGGATTTGGATTTACGTTAAACGGTGTGGGTGGCCTGCTGGGGCTGAACCGCAGCACCGATGTTGACGCATTGAAGTTGGGTGTACGATCCGGCGCAGTAAGCAATATCCTCTTCCCTGAAAACATTGAATCCAACTTCAACCAGATCATCAGTGATCTTAAGTCGATCTTCCCCATTGCAGAGGGGCATTTTATACTGGCCCCCATGGCTAAGCTGGGCTGGGGCACGCCTACACTGATCACGTTGGAGCTCGGAATCATTATCGACATTCCCAGCCCGCAACTGGTGATCCTGGGTGTGTTGCGCTGCATACTACCTTCTGAAGATGTACCGCTGTTGAGCCTGCAGGTAAATTTTGCCGGGGGCATTGATTTTACATCGGGGCTTTGGTTTGATGCCAGCCTGTTCGATTCAAAACTATTGACCTTTGTACTTACCGGCGATATGGCCCTGCGCATCAACTGGGGCGATCACCCTTCTTTCATTATTTCCGTGGGCGGGTTCCATCCAAAATTCAAAGAGATCCCCCCCGACCTTGTGGGGATGAAACGGTTGAGTATCTCGCTGCTTTCCGGCGATAACCCGCGTATCACTATTTCTGCTTATTTCGCCATCACTTCCAATACGGTGCAATCCGGCGCCCGGGCCGAGCTTTATGCCGCTGCCTGCGGATTTAATATTTACGGCTTCCTGGGGTACGATCTGCTCGTGCAATTTAGTCCGTTCCATTTTATTGCAGACATTGATGCCGGCATTGCCCTGAGATGCGGCACCGATGAGATCGCGGGCATCGACGTGCATTGCGAACTATCCGGCCCCACTCCGTGGAATGCGAATGGTGACGCCAGTTTGAAGATACTTTTCTTTAAGATCTCTGTTCACTTTAATGTTACCTGGGGCGATAATACACCGGCTCAGCCGATAGAAAAAGTGATGGTGTTGGATCTGGTGGCCGCCGCCCTGAGCGATCAACGCAACTGGAAAGCAGACCTGCTGCCCAACACCTCCACCAACGTTACTTTAAAGACGATTGCGCTGCCGGCAGATCAGCCCGATGCCATCGTGGTGCAACCCTTTACTATTTTATCTGTAAGTCAGAAAGTAGCCCCGCTTGATTACAAGATCGATAAGTTCGGAAACAAAGGGGTAGACGGAGACAATACCTTTACCATAACCACCACAGCGGCCAATACAGATACCAAAGAGGAGTTTGCCGTAAGCAATTTCACCAAACTCAACGATGATGAAAAGCTTTCCCGCGAGTCGTTTACACAATTGAAAAGCGGCATCCGCTTCCAGACATCTGATGCCAGCCAATACGGGAACGAGATCGACAGAGAAGTAACCTATGAGTTGAAGTATTATCAGCGCAGCACAGGCCTGATATTTGTGTTTGGGCAGTTCCAGTTCCTGAAGGACGCGTTCGACATATTTGTAAAAGGCAATGCCATTAATAAAAGCGCGTTGGCAGTGAATAAAAAGATCGCCACCAATGCGCCGGCAACGATTAACGTAGCGCCCCCAGCTTATTCTGTAGTGCATACCAGCAATATGGAGCTTGTGAACGCTACTTCGGTGGCGGCTTCAGAAGCAGAAGCCTATAACCTGCAGCAGGCGCTGATCAGCGGCGATCCCACACTGAAAAATAAAATCCAGGTCGTTTCACAATTTGAACTGAATTAATATGGCAGACCAAATCACCGTTGGCAAATACACCTTTAGTTCCTGGTTAAGGAACGGTATTGGCGGCAACATTATTGAAACCGACAACCTGGGGCAGGGCAGCTCTTCTTTAAAAGAGCGCGCCAAAGTACCAGTAGATATTGCAGTGAATACAAGGGCCATTCACCAGGAGTTTTTCCTCATTGGCCCCGGCGATATCATCGGCATTAATCCGCAAATGATCGTGCGCACGGAACCGCTGAACTGGATCACTAATTTTGAACCGAATTACCTGCCCTTTATCGAATTTTATGAGGAGGATTTCCTCTGGCGCTATACGCCTGCAAAAGCCAACGGAGACCGGCATCGCCCCTGGATGACCTTATTGGTTTTAAAAGATACCGATAACGCTGCCGACAAAGAATTTGTATTCAATCAGAACCGCGCCCCACTGGCAACAGTAGTCGTTTCCAAAGCAGAAACCCTTCCCTTAGCCGTCCAAAGCTGGGCCTGGGGCCATGTGCATATCAACGATGGGTTTACGCCGGAAGACCCGCTGGAAACTTTTCTGGAATCGGTGCATAACCTGAACGATCCGGGCAAGGATAAGATCATCTGCCGCCTCATGAGCAACCGCAAGCTGGAAGCCAATACCGGCTACCGTGCCTTCCTGGTGCCCTCTTTTGAAACAGGACGTTTGGGCGGCCTGGGACTGGATACCAGTACTACGGATGCCCAACAGCCTTCCTGGCAGGATGGCCAGGCCAATATAGAATTTCCCGTTTACTACCATTGGTATTTCCGGACCAGCGATGATGCCGATTTTGAATCCCTGGTAAAAATACTGGAGCCGCGCCCTATGGATAAGCGCATCGGCATCCGGGATATGGATGGTTCCAAACCGGGCTTTGGTATGACCGTTGGCACTGTGATCGGAGCAGCAGTATCCGGGGACCCGGCACCCACAAGTATCATCGGGTTGGAAGGGGCACTGAAATCCCCGGACACTATCTCCAACCCCCAGGCTATTGATACTACACAACCTTTCTTTGGACAGTTACAGGAGATCCTGAATTTTCCGGCCGAGCTGCAAAAAGAGACCAACAACAATGCGGACCCGGTGGTGAGCCCTCCTATCTATGGAGAGAACCATGCTATGATCCATGAAATAGATGTTACACAACCCGGCTGGCTGCATGGCTTAAACAAAGACCCGCGCAACCGCGTGCCGGGCGGGTTTGGGGTGAGTGTGATCCAAAAGAACCAGGAAGATTTTGTAGCCCGCGCCTGGCAGCAGGTGAAGGATATTCTTGCAGCCAACCGAAAAATCCTGTTCGGTAATTTATCCATGCAGGTAACCCTGGCCATCGCCAAAAATTTTATTTCCAAACTCTCCCCCGAAAAGAATCTCTTGTTCTTTTCGTCGATCCTCAAAAAAGTAAAAGGCTCCCCCACCACCCTGCAATACCAGATCGAACAAAGCAAGATCCCTGCGGCAGCAGTGAGCACTCCTTTAAGAAGGATGTTACGACCCCGCGGCGCCTTTTTCAAAAAGCTGCAGGCCGCTGATCCCAATTTTTCCCACGGCACCCTGCTGCAAAATTTAAACAACGGCACCATCACCGCAGCGCCGCCGAAACAGGCTCCGGCAGACCTTTTCACTGATGATACGTTTATCAATAATCTCAACACAAAAACGCCCGCCGGCATTCTTGATTTTCTTTTCAAACATCGCTTATTATTGCTCATCCTGTTGCTGCTCCTAGCTCTTTTTATGGGCCTGTTCCTGGGCGCGTGGTTAGCGGCCATTGGGTTAGCGGTTGTTGCTGTTGGGCTCTATTTCTATCTGGCCAACCATCAGCCCGATCCCGGCGAAGCCGAAATAGAAGCTCCAAAGGATGAAGCCAAATCCTTACAGGAAGCCCCGCCCAACCCGGGTTTCACCTTTATTGAAACCGACCCGGTGGTGGTTCCGGCAACAACCGGTGGTACTACGGTAACCGCATCCGACCAGGCTACTTCGTCAGCTGCAAGTGCGGCACACTATGAGCAGGTGGCAATGTACACTCCGGCCGCTGCCGGTGCAGATAGTCTGGAGGCGAATAATTTCCGCAAGGCCGCCATCGCATTAAATGAGCGCCTGGCCATAGTGGCGCCGGAAAAAACCTTTGTGGAATTTGATCTGCAAAATGCCTTCCAGAAACTAAACACGGCTACCGACCCCAGGTTGATCTTCCCCAAACTGATCGCATCGCATGTCAATTTCACATTCAATCCCGGGTGGTTACTGAATTGGGAACACCTGGTGCCGGCAATGGCGTATCCTGATTTTGACGATGCCATGTATAAACCGCTCAGTAATATTTCAAGCGAACTATTGATCCCCAACCTGAAGTTAATACCACCAAACACTATTTCTTTACTGGTAACCAATCCCGCCTTTATTGAGTCCTACATGGTGGGATTAAACTACGAATTCGGGAAAGAATTGTTGTGGCGCGAATACCCTACAGATGAGCGGGGAAGCTATTTCCGCCAGTTTTGGGATGTAAAAGGCGTCATCAATCAGAAACCGGGAGATGCTGCCAATGCAACGGTTGAAGCGCACAGAGACATTACGCCTATCGATACCTGGTACAGCTCCTCCCTGTTGGGCCAGCATAATAAATCGAACCCAACCGGCGCTAAAAAAGTGGTATTGGTGATCAAAGGCGAGTTATTCAAAAAATACCCGAATACCATTGTGTACGCGCAAAAAGCGCATCCAAATCCGGATACTGCTACCGGCCCGGCTGCTGTAATCAAAGAGCCAAAAACATCAGATGACATGAATGCCGAAATTCAGTTCCCGCTGTTCACGGCGGACGTAGACCCGGACATTAAATTCTTTGGCTTTGACCTCACCGTTAACCAGGCCAAAGGCGATGACAATCCCAAAACCGATAAAGATGACTGGGGGTACTATTTTGTGATCCAGCAGGTGCCGGGTGAACCGCGGTTTGGAATGGAGATCGACAATACAAAACAAACCGGACAAGCCCTTACATGGAACGATCTGGCCTGGACGAATTGTACGCTATCGCACGGGTTTATTAATGTATCCAATACGCCCACCCTATCGGGTTTGCCTTCCAATTCCAATAACAATACCCGCGACGGGTTGGATCAATGGGGGCAAAATGCCGCCCTCTTCGCTAATATTTTTTACAGAAGGCCCTACATGATGGCCGTGCACGCAAAAGACATGCTTGATAAACTGGCCGTAAATTAATTGAACATGAGCTATTCAGATACCATCCAACAAATCAGAAACGCCCGCACCGACAGGGATACGGCCAAAGAGCAATTGTACGCGCTCCAGATGCAGTACCAGCAATTGCTGAAGCAACAGCGCGCCGCAACCAATGGAAACATTATCCAGGATGCACAACTATCTGCAACTATTGATCAATTAAGGCAACAAATTGCCGCGCTCAGCAGCCAGCTGAATACTGTGGAAGCGCAACTCAACGCCAATGATCAGCAAAAAGCACAACTGCTGAATGTACAGCAATACCTGCAGCAGGTGCAGGATGAGATCAGCACCCTGCAAAACAAAATTGACGGCATCAACAACGAGCTGCAAAACGGAGACCTGACCGATGTACAAAAACAGGAGCTGGCCATTCAACGGGATGCCCTGCAGCAGCAGGTAACATTACTGAAGCAAAAGGCAGCAGCACTGCAGCAATCGATAACAAGCATCCGGAACGGTTTATTACCGCAACAGGATGAGGCCCGGCTGCGGGGGCTTCAAAGTAGTTTAACCGCGCAAATAAATGAATTGCAAACCGCGTTGAACGCTGCCGTAGCGCGGGGCACCCAACAAGCGCCGGATCAGAAAGAACAGCTTGCCGGTCTGGAAGCGCAGATCGGCAAACTGAATGAAACCGTTAAAGGCAAAACCGGCACTGTTTCTTCAGTGATTGGCCAGTTGCTGCACCAAAACCCGCAACAGCTGATCGAGAGCTGGAATGATACTATTCCCATCCTGCTGCAGCCAGTACGTATGGAAACAAAATTCAGCCAGAATGAGCTGTGGGTGCGGATTTACCCGGATGATATCGCCATTGTTACGCATGAAAAAATGCTGATGCTGGATGAGATCACTTATGGCATTACCCACTGGAAAGAGATCTGGAATGCCAAAGACGACGCAGATAAAAAACAGGCCGTATGGAAAGTGATCACCGACAGTTACGGCCTAAACCGTTCTGCCTGGATCGTATTGCAGACCAAGCCTTCCAACTGGGCCAATGCTGCTACTCTCGCTTCGGCCGACGACCTTATATTTCCAACTTTCGATACAACGAAACCGGATAGCTGGACGCAGGCGGCACATACCAAGGTAATGCCCGACCGGTTTGTGCTGCTCTGTTACCGCGGCGGTATTTTGGTGCATACTCAATTAGGCAACCCGATAGACGACATTATCATTGCCGGCCCGGCGCCGGTCACAGGCGTTACGGATACTTCCATCAGCCGTGATGCCACAACAGGAGAAATTACCTATAGCGATGACTTTATCTGGATCAAAGATTTTGATAATGCTGTTGGAAAAGGAATGGGCTTTAAAGTACCGCTGGATCAAACAAGCGCCGTGAATGGCTTTGATGAAGTACTGGCCGTAGGCCTGAAGCTTTCCGCCGATGAAACAGACGGACAACAATTACTGGAAGAGTTACTGACCAATCACCGCTATGGGCAGGAAGGATTGAGTTTGATACAACAGGGAACACCCACCAACAATACAGATGACAGCTCCTCCGGTTATAGCCAGAAACAAACCATTGACGATATTGCGGGCTTTATCGAAAAAGACCAGCGCTTATTTACACCGGCCAATAACTGGCAGGAAGCTACAGATGGGCAACGGTTAGCCGATTATCTTGGAATCAGTTATGAGTTGCTGCAAACCACTCAAAATAGCCAGTTGACCGACCACATGGAGGCCTTAGCCGCCAACAACGCTTTATACGCAGGCACATTGGGCTACTATATGCACAATATGCTGCAGGAAGTTTTAAGCGATGCCGGCATGCTGAATCTCCGAAACCACTTTACCAGTTTGGTCACTGGCCGCGGGCCACTGGCCTCCATCAAAGTGGGCAGTCAGCCCTATGGCATTATTGTAACCAGCGATTTTTCAAACTGGAATTATCCGCAGCGCCCGGTCAATACGGAATTTGTTGTTGCCAACACCAGTCAGGATGCGTTCTACCGGCTATTATACAATCTATTGGGGCGTTTGCAAACCCTGTGGCAAAGCTATGTTCCCAAACTGGCCACTATCAGCTCAACCGGCGATGCAGATGCCAACCTGCTCCAGGTATTGGGACTTAATCCCACCTCGGTAGATTTTTATCAGCGTATTGCTTTCAGCATGGACTATTTGCAGAACCTGGCCAATTTTAAGAACGGCGGCAAATATGCCCAGGATATTCTAAATGCACAACGGGAACGTTCTGATGTAATTGCCTTTCTAAAATCGTTGGGCTACCAGGACAAAGATGGCTCCGGAAAGCAAAAACCCTTTCCGTTATTGACCCAGCTTGTCTTTCAGCATTATCAAACAAGGTTAGATAATCTGAACCTGGTGGACGGTCCGGCATTATCAGAAACAGATGGCATTGCGCCCTATGATAAAACAACGGGGGAAAATTATATGGACTGGCTGTTGAAAAACGCCACCAACACAACCGCATTACAACAGGTTGACTTCGGCGGAAACCCGCGTCCTACGTCAACCCTGTTTATGCTGCTGCTTTATGCACAGTTGCATGAAGCCAGTCAAAGTATTTACCAATACCTCTTGCAATACAATATTGTCGCCAAAGAAATTGTACAGTCCCGCAAATTTATGAACATCAGCAGCAGTCCTTCCATTACGCACTGGGAAGTATTCGATGCGCCCGTTAATAAAATTGTTACAGATCCTTCTGTAACAGAAGCCCGTCCGTTGCTGCAATATATTTTTTCGTTATTACCCACCAATGTTAACCTGGTTCAGAATCTCGCAGCGCACCAATGGGGGTTAAACATCCTGAAAAGCCTGCCCGGTGCCCGTTTGGAGCGTTTATTAGTGGAGCACCTCGACACCCTGAGCTATCGCCTGGATGCCTGGGAAACTTCTTTATTCGATCAGCGCCTGCAGGCGCAACGAAACATTGCAGTCAATAAAAACAGTGATGGCAATAATAACATCCAGCGAAACACCGGAATTTACATGGGCGCCTATGGTTATCTTGAAAAAGTGAAGCCAGGCAATAAACGCACCCGGGTGCGTGAAGAAATTTTGCCACGCTCCTTATGGACCCAGCAAAATAATTTATATACGGAAGCCGGCAACGGCGGCTATGTGCAGGCGCCCACGCTGAATCATGCAACGGCCGCAGCTATTTTGCGGAATGGCTTCCTGACACATGCCAACCCCGCAGAAAAGGAACTGCTTACCGTAAACCTGTCTTCAGAAAGAGTACGCCGCGCCAAAGGATTGTTAGAGGGCATTCAAAACGGACAAACACTGGAAGCATTATTGGGGTATCAGTTTGAACGCGGGCTGCACGACTGGACCACCCGCCCCGTAAACCCCGTGATCCTGGATATGCTTATCCCGGCTTTCCGGGATCAATTTCCGATCACAAAAACAAAAGTGCCTCAAAACGGCAATGTAACCGGCCCCGAGGAAACCATCAAAGATTACAGCGTTGTAAACGGATTAGCGTTAGCAAACATCACTGTGGATTTCCCCTATGGCATCGCAGTACCGGTGGCCTTGAGCAATGATCAGATCAATGCCGTAAAAGAGGAAAAGAAAGGCATTGAAGATACACTGGACGCTATGCGGGATCTGCTCACTGCGGAAAGCGCTTACCAGTTAGCCCTCGGAAATTTTGACCGGGCTGCGGCGGTGATGCAGGCGATATCCGGAGCTTCCATCAGCCCGGAACCAGAGATCATTGGCTCCTCACGTGGCACAGACCTGAGTTTCACCAATAAAGTAGTGGTGCATTTTGATAATACCACGTCACTGCCCGCTCCCTGGGCGGCCATCCCGCTTACACAACGGGCATTAACGGAACCCGGACTGAACAGTTGGCTAACGGGCCTTCTGGGCGACCCCACTACCATCAAATGTGCAGTAGCAGCGGTGGACAGCGATGGGAATATTTTGAAAAGACCAGACAATTCGCCCATTGCCGGCATTATTTCTTTAGACCAGCTGGCGATACAGGCCATCGACCTTGTGTATCTGACCCAGACGAAGCAAGAAGCTTCCGGCACCTCGGAACTGGAAACCCGCATCCGGTACCGGTTTGCCCAGGACAACCAACTCACCGATGGTACCATTATAAAAATAACCTTTACGGATAGCGGCACTGCGGATCTTTCCACCCGCTCGTTTGCAGAAATATTGCCACTGGCCAGCTATTTAAAACAAATAGTGTCGGCCGCCAGCGCCCTTGCTGCAAAAGAGTATGAACCGGCATCCAAAACACTTACGAATGCACCCGGCGATAATGCCAATAACATTCAGTGGGCGGAACTGCAAAACCGGGCCGCAAACCTTTATACCAATTACCAGTCTTTGTCAGCCCAATTAAATTCGGCGCTTACTGACGTGACGGCATTGAATACAGCAGCAGCCATTGAGCAACTGAGAAATACATTGGTACGTATTGCCAATGCCGGCTTCGCCTTTGCCTTCCCGCATTCCTGTTTTGGCGACGAGGCGGATCAGGCTTCCACTTTAGTAGCACAGGGAAACGGTATCCTGGCACAATTCTCAAAATTATTTGACGCCTATAATTCCAACCTGGCCACCGTTAACAAACCCGCCACTACCATTGATCAAAAAGTGCCATTGCTGACGGCGATGATCCGTTCTTTCCTGGGCGATGCATTTAAGGTAATGCCTGTCTTTAACTTCAATAATATTGCAGACGTTACCAAGGCAGCCGATCCTGCAAGCCGCGCACAATTACGGCAATTCATCAACGGCAAATACCCGGGCGCCCTGCCGGTTGACGAATGGCTGCACGGCACTTCATTGGTAAGACCAGCGCTGCACAAACTGGAAATGGTGCGGCTGCTGAACGATACATTAAACGGAGGAAATATGGAATTATCGCCCCTGCAGTTGCCCTACCGGGATAATGATACCTGGCTGGCAACCGAGTATCCTGACGACACTTCCATATTGCAGGACACCTTCTCCGTTGTACAACTCAATTTCGATGCCTTTAATCCAACCGGGAACCAGTGCGGGTTGCTGATCGATGCCTGGACGGAAACCATTCCTAATAAAGAGGAAGTAACCGGTATTGCCTTCAACTACAATCAGCCCAACACCGTGCCGCCACAGGCTTTGCTGCTGGCCGTTACCCCGCAGCAAACCGGCAGCTGGAAATGGGATCACCTGGTCAATACCATACTAGACACTTTTGCCCGGGCCAAAAGACGCGCGGTTGAGCCGGACCATATTGATACCATGAGCACCATCAGTACCTTATTGCCCGCACTGATCACCGAGTTCAGCACCAGTCCCTTCGGAATCTCGCTGGACCAGGCGATTAATATTAAATTCATAGCCAAGGCCGCATATAATATAAACATGCTTAATCCTGTTCAACCATGACCGCTACTACACTTACAGATATAATGATACAACCCGGGGCCAATTTGTTAAAAGAAGCTTACCGGCAGTTTTCCATCACGGCTTACAATCGTATGGAGCCAAGAGCCCGTTCGGAGAACTTCGACAAGAGCCTGCGGGCCGAAGTACGCGACCCGCTTTGGTACCTGACCCGTCAGTGGCAAATGGGTGAATTTGAAGCAGAAGACGCCGGATCCGCTATTGATGCGCGCGTGGTTACGCAAAAGATCCACATCGATCGCATTGCCCTGAAAGGCACGGATGGCAGGGCTTACAGCGAAGCCATCCCGATGGAAGCATTGGTAGAACGGGAAGCGATCCCTTTTACACTGGCGCTTAAAATACAGGTAGCACAATATTTTTTAAAACTGCATTCCCCGGCCCTGTCAGCAAAGTACGTATCCAAGTATTTAACCCTGTATCCTATAGAAGCCGGTAAGGAAGCCGATTATAAAGGACAGGTAGACGGATTGAACCTATACACATCGGTTTATAAACGCGCATTCGATGGTCAAAAACTATACGCAGATATTGCAGCAGGGACCTTTAAAACAAATGCAGGAATTATTGATCCGGGCGATGAAGCAGCCATCAACCTTATTATTCCTGTTTTTCAAAGCTGGTATGCCCGCCAATACACCCAGCCCGCACAGCCCGGCGATGTGGCGTGGATACCGGAGCACCTGTCTTACAATGTTTCCATAGCCGCGCCCGATGCGTTTCAGTCGCAGGTGGTATTAAGCAGTGATCATTACCACCAGGGGCAGCTGGACTGGTTCGATTTTGATGAAGTGCAGAATGGCCCGTCGTTAAGCATCGACTATCCCGCGCAGGCTTCCACACCAGAAACGGCTGACCCGCTTTCATTCATCCCCAACGCCGCTGGTTTCAAGGGGATGCCCAATCCCCGGTTTTGGGAAATGGAAGAAGGCCAGGTAAATTTTGGCAAGCTGAATGCAAAAACCACCGACCACCTGTTGCTCAGTTTTGCAGAGTTTGGATTGATATACGCCAACGACTGGTTCGTTATCCCTTATAAAATGCCGGTGAATACCCTTTGTGAGATCACCGGTTTTGTGGTTACTGATGTATTTGGCGAAAGAACATTGATACAGGCAGCTGATGCAGGAGCCGACAGCGATTGGCAGCGCTGGAGTCTATTCAACATCAGCAATAAAGACCAGATCGGCAATTATAACCGGCAGTTCTTTTTACCTTCCACCCTTACCCGCACCCTGCAAAGCGACCCCATTGAACAGGTCAATTTTGTGCGTGATGAAATGGCCAATATGGTTTGGGGCATTGAAGACACAATACCCGACGCTACAGGCGTGGGCATTAACGGGCATGATGCAGCTGATAAAGCAGGTGTATTACCGGAGCCTATTGACAATTCAGTGGCCAACATCCGCTATCTTTTGGGCACTACCGTTCCTGAAAACTGGATCCCCTTTTTACCGGTTCACGCCCCCGGCAGCAACCAGTCGATCCGTTTTCAACGGGCCGCTATGCCCAAGCTGGGGGTTCCGCCCAAAGACGTGGTAAAGGCCAAAGGAGTACTATTACAGGAAGTGCAGCCACATTTTTTTATTAATGAAGAAGAGATCCCGGATTCCGGAACCCTTGTAACCCGGTATTATCAGCGGGCGCGCTGGTATAATGGTAAAACATTTCTGTGGATTGGTCGCCGTACGCAAACCGGTAAAGGAGAAGGCAACAGCAAACTGGCATTCGACCAAATCACCTCTTTAAAGGGAACGAGCTAATAATGAACCGGAATCAATTTTATTAAAACTTATAAGCCAGGCCAATAGTTCTCTACTGTTAGCCGCACTCCCTGAACAAGAGACTAAAGTCCCTTGTTCAGAATAAACTAATTGTTAAAAACGGCAACGGGTTCTGATTTCAGGAGCACCGACAGGTCTTCGCGCCTGAGGGGTTTGATCAGATAACTGATCACACAATCGTAGGCGGAGGCCCGGTCCTTATCTGTTTGTGCAATCGAGGACGTAGCCATTACCACATAGATATTTTTTTTATACGGATAATCTTTTAACGCATCCAACACCCCCCAGCCATCCAGCACCGGCATATTGATATCGAGGAATATTAAAAAAGCTAATTCCATGGAACTACGCTGTACTAATATTTCCAGCGCATCCTGTCCATTATGGCAGGTATGCTGCAATTGATTAAACCCCGCCATTTTTAGCATCAGCCCTGCGATCTTCGTAAATACCGGATCGTCATCTACGATCATCACCTCAAGGTTCATTGCGCTTCGTTTTTTTGGTTAAGCTCTATTTGTTCAGATTTATCAATGATAGTGCCCAGTATACCATCAAGTTCCAGGCACGATTCATTAATGGCTGCAAGCAAGCCATTTTCTTCTGTTTCGCCTGCCGGAACATTTTTGAAAAAATCTGCAATCGCCATGATGCGGGCCAGCGGCGCCCGAACCAAATGCGACTGTATCCAGGTTATTTCATGTAATTTCCGGTTTTGCAATTCAATTTTTTGTACATGCAGCACCTGCTGTTCATATAAACTTTTCAGGCGCATTTCCGCCAGTTTTGTTTCGGTAATGTCGAGGCTGGCTCCAATCATTTTTGAGGGAGCGTCAGGGTTGTTATTAAAAAGCCGCGCCCAGCACCGCAAATACCGGATAGCGCCATCCGGACGTACAATACGATGCTCAAACAGCGTTTCATCTCCTGTCTGTTGTATCTGCCGCAGGGTATTTATAACATCCTGCCGGTCTGCTTCATGCAGCGCTGCTAAATAATTTTCAAGATCCGGCGTGTAAGATCGGGCATCCACACCGTAGATATTATACAACGTGTGCGACCAGTGCACCTCGTTGGTCTCCATATTCCATTGCCAATTGCCAAATTTGGCCAGGTCCTGTACCTGGTACATTATTTCGTTTGCGTTCTGCAACTGGTCCTTTTTTAAAGCGCTCTCCAAAATGAGCTGCAGTAATTTAACAGCACGTTCAATAATCACCAGCTTTTTATTGCCGGGCTGCTGCACTTCCTTATAATACATGCCCAGTACGGCTATCACGTTATTATCTGAATCTATAACAGGATAGGACCAACAGGCCTTATAACCAGCGGCCAGCGGTAAATGCGCATAGCCTTCCCACTCCCTTGCCCGCGCAATATCATTTACAAACACCGGTTTTTTTAAATAAGCTGCCGTACCACAAGAACCAATGTTTTCACCGATCGGATGTTTGTTAATAACATCAAGGTAGCTATCCGGTAGCGAAGGGGCAGCACAACGCAGCAGGCATCCATCCTGAATGTAGTGAATGGAGCCATATATCTCCGGATAAAGGAATTCCATCCCCTTCAGGTACTCAGATAAAATTTCATTAACGGAGAGCTCTTGCTTTTCATATAACTCCAGTATCCTGTTTTCGAGCTTATCCATTTCTGCCAGGCTTCTGCTTTCGGTAACATCCTGCATAATACCGTAAATACAGGCCATAGCATCCTCGTTCACTTCAGCCTTGCTGCCGGTTATCAGGAGCCATTTTTTATTACCTTTTAAGGTAACGATGGGACAGGTTTCACAGAAATCTTTTCCCTGTTCTATAACAGCTGTAATAGCCGCTGCAATAAGCGCTCTGTTTTTTTCGCCTTCAAAAAAATCCAGGCAGGTACTCAGATCCGGTTTAAAATCTTTACCTGTTTCAAAAATATCCATCAGAAATTCAGACCAGATCAATTCCCGGTCCGGAAAATTAATTTGCCAGGTACCGATATTTGCAGCAAGTAAGGTTTTGTCTATAATGCTACCGTGGAACGTAGTTGAATAAGTTTTCTCACGCATTTTTCAAGCTATTAATCATGAAAAATCATTGTTTTGGGTCGGGGCATATCGCATCTGTTTTAGTTCAGGCGCCCATAACATTAACATCCTGATTGTTGCTAAAACAATGCACTACAAAAGTAACGCATTTGCATAAAAAACATGGAAAACACTGCATTTACTTACGGCGATTTTATTTTACGAAAATGCCCGTGTGGCACCCCTGCCGCCTTACCCCCATTTTTCCCGCAACCATTTGCGAACCGGTTCATCATACCATTTCAAACTGGCAAAAGTATGATAGCAGTACAAAGTATTTTTTGATTACGAAGCGGCGAATGGCAAACCCAGCCCGTTCCGATCGGGTATTAAGGATTAAGATACCCATTAAGCCGTTTTCTTAATGATCTTAATGTTTTAAATAAAAGGAGTCTTGTTACTTCACGCGTTTCTTCAGGTCCTCCACTTTTACCGACATCTGACGGCCGATTTGCTGTTTGCCCCTGTAGGTTACGATCCGCAGCAATTGTGCATCTTTAGGGATCTCCAAAGGCGCAGTATATTTGGGATAGAACCGGTCCGGCGCCGAATTATCAAAACTGGTATAAATATCCAGCCCTTCGATCTCGGGCGTAAGCGTTACCGTATAAGCCGTTCCATTTTTCTGTACAGAGATCGCCGGGTCATAGATAGCCGGTGAATATTTTATTTCCGCTTCATCAAACCTTTTAAAGAACTGTTCCGTCTTTGCAGCAAAACTTTTCCAGTTCTTTTTATCAGCAGGCGACCATACGGACTCGGCTATTGCCAGGCCCCGGGGCCAGGTCATATACTCCGCCTGCCGCATGGTGTACACATTTTCTGTCCAGAGATTGGCTTGTCCCCCTAAAACATATGCCGCATTGGCGCCCTGTGGGATGGGATTAAACTCATAGGTTTTGGAAAGGCGCAAGGAAGCATAAATGGGCACCTCGGTGCTTACATCGCCCTGCATATAATCGATATAAGTGTATTGCGTCGGGCTCATGACCACGTAGTGCTTAGACTGCGAAGCCTCTATCCCGTATTTTTCGCCCCTCCAGCTCATAAGGGCCGCCGTGGGCGAAATCCCCCCTTCCAGTATTTCATCCCAGCCCATCAGTTTTTTGCCTTTTGCATTAACGATCTTTTCCAGTCGTTTTTCAAAATAAGCCTGCACCTGCGGAATGGTTGTTAACTTTTCTTTCTTCATCAGCTCCTGTACCTGTGGGCTTTTCTCCCAGAAATTATGCGGTGCCTCATCACCGCCTACATGGATATAAGGAAATGGAAATAGCTGCGCTACTTCGGTTATTACCTTATCCATAAACCCATATACCTTTTCATTAGCGGGGCAAAGCGTATTGTCGATCATTGCTATGGGCGGCGCACCGTGCGACCAATCCATAATGGGCTGCCCGAAGCGTACCTGGTATTTATCAGCCCCTTCGGTGCAGGATAATTCAGGATAGGATGCGATGGCTGCCAGACTATGCCCCGGCACATCAATTTCGGGGACAATATTGATAAAACGTTCTTTCGCATACTGCACCAGTTCTTTAATTTCTTCCTGGGTATAAAAGCCGCCATAGGATCTTTTTTCGTCGGGTTCCGCGGGCGAGAAGGTATTGAACAGACCGGTGCGGTTGATGCGCCAGGCGCCTACTTCGGTCAGCTTGGGCAGACTTTTGATCTGGATCCGCCAGCCTTCGTCATCCGTCAGATGAAAATGAAACATATTATATTTAAACCGCGACATATTATCGATATACTTCTTCACCTCTGCCACGGTAAAGAAATGACGCGATACATCCAGCATCAGGCCCCGCCAGCCCACGCGCGGGTAATCCGTAATTTCCACTACCGGTGTTTTCCAGGCGACGCCAGTCACTTTTTCAGTGCTCTCAATTTGAGGTGGAAGCAATTGTAAAAAAGTTTGCACTCCGTAAAACAGCCCTGCGGGTTTATTGGCTTTGATGACCACATTTCCGGAGGTTACCGAAAGCGTGTAGCCTTCATCACCGATCTTTGCATCGCGGCTTTTATTCAGGATCAAATTAATAGTGGCAGTCGTGTTTCCCTCCAGTTTTTGAACTGTAGATCCGGCAAGAGCGATCTTGGTTTCCAGCAAGCCGATCGTATATCCGAGATCCGCCTTTGCGGGAACGCCGATCGAGACCTTGTCCGGCAGCGTAAATACACCCGTACCGGCAGCCAGTGAAACGGGTTCGGGTATGATCGCTATTTTTTCCTGTGCCTCTGCCATAGCTACCATAAGGGTTACAAGCAATGCAATCGAAAATTTTTTCATATTTAACGAGGTTTTCTTTAATAACAAATTCATTGATGCAATAATGCGTTAAACCCTGCAGAGGCTGTATCCGCTACTGCGCCGTTCGCTTTGGTATAAATAAAATAACATTCCAGTTCGGGGTGCTTTTTCAAAAAGGAAAAGGCCTCCGTGAGGTGCATGCCCATAAAAACGTTATCATACCCATCGGCAGTGATCCCATCTTTTGCCAATACCGTAACACTGACCATTTCATTCTGGATGGAGTAGCCGGTCCGCGGATCCATCAGATGCGAGATCTTCTTATTGCCGTTCTTATAAAAATTACGGTACTTTCCGGAGGTTGTCACCGCTCCTTCTTTTACATAAATAGATTTAATTAAAACAGGATTCGCATCATCATCTTCTTCAGAAGGGCTTTCCACCCCTATTTTCATTACCGCGCCGGAAGGTTGCTTCCGGCCCTTTACTCTTATCTCCCCACCCACTTCAACCAAATAGTTTTGCACGCCTTTCGCTTCCAGGTAATTTGCTATCACATCAACCGTGTAGCCCTGCGCTATTCCGTTTACGTCAATGGTTATACGGGGATCCTTTTTCAAAAGACTATCGCCTTTAAAATAGATCTTGCGGTAGCCGACGCAGGACAATGCGGCTTTTACCTGCTGCTCCGTCGGTTCCGTTTTTGATTTTCCATCGGGGCCAAAGCCCCAGAGCCGTACCAGGGGCATTACGGTAATATCAAAGATCCCACCAGAGGCCTCAGACACTTCACCGGCTTTTTTTACTACCGCTTTCATGTGTTTGTCTGCAATAACACCCCTGCGTTCTTTATTGAATTTTGTAATGAGCGAGTAGGCTTTATAAACAGACAACGAACTATCCAGCGAATGAAAAATACTGTCCGCCTGAAACTTTGTAAGCGCACTATCTTCGGCGTAATAGGTAATGTGATAGGTTGTTCCCTGGGCAAACCCGTTGATGTGAAAAGGATTCAGGGTTGACACCGTTCTGAAAAAAGAGAACGAAACCGCAAGCGCCAAAAGCAAAGCAACCGATCCATGTTTGAAAAAATGAGACATAGCGATCAAATATAAGTAATAATAAGACGCCGGCTATACCACTGTTGTGTTATTTGTAAAGGGGCGTGTTGCAGATTTATCCAAAGGCGGAAGCGAATCTATGCAGGGAAGTCGGAAATACGGGAAGACATTGTTTTTAACTTACCGTTTCACCGGCTTCCCGGCCGAATATTACTTTTGAAACAACCTCCTCACGACTAACATAACACTACAATCGCGTTCAAAAAAAACACCCTGTCCTATTAGGTCGGACAGGGTGACTATGGCGACTATAGTCTGAAACCTATTTTGCTGAGAATTTATAATAACTAACTGTGTGATAGGTTTGTCCGGGTTTTAACTCCGTGCTGGGGAAGGCCGGCTGATTGGGCGAATCAGGAAAATGCTGTGTTTCCGCGCAAAAAGCGCCGCGGTGAATATCCTTTGCTCCGGATTTCAACGTATTTTTTCCTTCGTTAAAATTACCGCTGTAAAACTGCAGTCCCGGCTCCTGTGTATAAATATCCATTACAATTCCGGATTGATCTCCGGTAAAGGTTGCGGCATGTGTAAGGCCATAGTCGCCTTTTGTGCCGTTTAATACAAAATTATGATCATACCCTTTACCAAATTTCAATTGCTCATTATCGGCGCCGATGCGCGCACCAATAGCGGTAGCTTTTGTAAAATCAAAAGGTGTGCCGGCAACGGGCGCCAGCTTACCCGTGGGAATCAGCGTAGAATCTACCGGGGTATATTTATCTGCATAGATCTGTGCCGTATGTCCCAAAATTTCGCCGCTGCCTTCTCCGTTCAAATTAAAATAGGCATGATTGGTAAGATTTACCACTGTTGGCTTATCAGTAGTTGCGGAATAATCGATTTTTAACGCATTATCTCCGGTAACGCTATAGGTCACTTTTACTTTAAGTGCGCCGGGGAAGCCTTCTTCCATATCGGCGCTTGTGTAGCTTAATTCAAGGGAACTGTCATTCGGCTGCACCGCATCCCAAACCACATACTGGTAACCTTTTTTACCACCATGCAACGTATTAGGACCATTGTTGGCCGCAAGCGGATATTCTTTGCCCTCCAGTTTAAATTTCGCCTTTGCAATACGATTACCATAGCGGCCAATAGTAGCGCCCAGATAGGCCTCGGTGGCATCCTGATAGCCTTTAGCGCTGTTAATGCCGATCACCACATCCGTTGCTTTACCGCTTTTATCCGGCACCCACAATCCCACAATACGTCCGCCGTAATTAGTAATCGCCACAGTCATTCCCTTATGGTTCGTTAGTTTATAGAGGGCTGTTTTTTTACCGTCGATGGTTCCGTTAAACCCTGCACTGTCCAGGTTTTCAGGACTGTCTGTTTTTTTCACCGTAGTTGAATCACCCGATGCAGAAGAATCCTTTTTTTCTGCAGGGTTGCTATTACAGGCAAGAAGACTGATGGCCAGTGACACCGCCGATAACAATTTAAATGATTGGTTCATATTTTTTGATGCTTTATTTTAATAAACGTCAACTATACAATAAATCATGTCAAGGTAACTGATTTTCTTAAGCTGCCCAAACGAAATCTTTATACCCTGGCCTGCATACAAATCATCCGATCGATCGATTCATTCCTTTTCTACCAGCGTTCTCCCGGTTTTCACCACAACAGGCCAGCCATTTTTATATACCAGCCGGTTCAGGTACATAAAACGGTGATAGTTTCCTTTCTTAAAATCTTCACGGGGTATGGCATGATAGGCAATCCATTTATTGCCAGCCCGGTCACTGAAGACTGAGTTATGCCCCGGAGCTACCAGAAAAGAGTCCTGTTCAAGGATCACGCTGCTTTTGTTTGCTGCAACGGCTCCCAACCGGGTATAGGGCCCGGTAATCTTTTTCGCACGGGCCACCATTATTGCATAATGAGCATTGATGCCACAGCAATTATCTCCTGAATAATACATATAATAAAACCCGTGGTCATAATCGATCCAGGCGCCCTCAATCAATCTTCCGTATGTTTTGTCTGCGCCCGGCTGTATCAGTTCTATGGCTTTTGATCCGTCAGCAAATTCCGTCATACCGGGGTTCAGTTCTCTGATCCGGATGGGCTGGCTGGCAGAACCCCAGGCCATATAATATTTCCCTGTTTGCAGATCTTTGAGCGTCATAGGGTCTATCGCTTCAAAGCTGGCGCCGATCAGCAGTGGCTTACCCGAATCAATAAACGGCCCTTCGGGTTTTTCTGAAAAAGCCACTCCTATTGCTTTTCCTTCTTTACTATCCGTTGTTTCAGCAGCATAAAAAAGTACAAACTTTTTTAGCTGTTCATTATACAAAACATGAGGGGCCCAGAAATCGCGGTCTGCCCATACCGGCCGCACCGGTAAAGCATCCCCCACTATTTTCCAGCTTTTGAGATCTTCAGAAACGGCTACCGGTATGTTATACCATTTCCCTGCCGTACCGGAGTTGGTACCATATGCATAGTACTTTTCACCTACCCTCACAACAGTAGGATCGGGAAAATCAGCACGGATAGCGGGTTGCACTTGTGCACGCACTCCGGCGGAATAAAAAACTATCAGGAATAAAAGCAGCGCTTTCATTTTATTTTTTTGAGGCGGGTTCGGGCAGTGGTTCTCCGGCAGCCACCGGTTCTCCAAAATCGGGTGTGCCATCTTTATTCCAATTGAAGCGCTGCGCCCGCGGAGAGCGATGCCCGCCGCAACCCTGGCCCGGCGCCGCATTGGCATGATACAGTATCCAGTCTTCTTTTCCATCCGGCGATTTAAAAAAGGAATTGTGCCCCGGAGCAAAAACACCTTTTTCCGGAGCCGCTTTAAAAACCGGCTCTTTGCTTTTGATCCAGTTTGCCGGAGTTAAGAGATCTTTATCATTCTTTGCAGCCAGCATTCCCAAACAATAAAAGTCGGTCCAGCAGCCACTGGCAGAATAAACAATAAAAATACGGCTGCCATGCACCAGGAACTGTGGTCCTTCATTTACATGTACCTCTTCCGGTGTTTCGCCTTTCAAGTGCCCGTGCCGTTCCCAGTCGTATTCGGGCTGCGAGATCAGGACCCGCTCCCCGTCTATCGTCCAGGGATTGCTCATTTTAGCAATATAAATATTCTGCTGGCCATTTTTATTATCTGCCCAGCCGGACCAGATCATATACAGCTGTTTTTTGTATTCCAGCACATCCCCATCAATAGCCCATTTATCGCCCGGGGCAGCCACTTTCCCCTTAAACACCCACTCCCCCTTCATAGGATCAGCAGCGCTGTTCTCAAGAACATACATGCGGTGGTTACGGTTATGACCATCATCGGCGGCAAAATACAGATACCATTTTCCTCTCAGGTACAGGATTTCCGGGGCCCATAATTCTTTGGACCATGAGGTATTGGGGGGTGGCGTCCAGACAGTTTTTTGCTCGGCGTCCTTCAGATCAGCCAGGGTTTTTGTTTTCCATAAAACCAGCTTTGATCCTGTTGTGTGCGTATAATAGTAATAGCCGTCTTTGTAAAAACTATACGGGTCTGCGCCATAGGGCAACAGCGGGTTTGTAAAAGTTTGCTGAGCCCTTACCTGATACGCTCCTGCTGAAAGCAACAGTACTGCTAGTAAAAAAAACCGGGTCATTGATTGTTATTTAAAAAATGAAAAGTTTTGGGATCGGCGCTTAATTCGTTATTTTTTTTATTGAAGAGCAGTTCAATCAAGGCCGTTTTGCGAGGCGCTACTTTTTCATTGGAATAATGCGTATGAAACACATACCACCATTTTCCGGCTTTATCTTTGAACAGATCTCCATGCCCGCTTCCGTTGGCACCGGTAACCTTGCGCGAAATAATGGGGTTGCCCTTAAACTTCGTCCACGGGCCCACCGGCGAATGGCTTACCGCATACCCGATAGCATAGTCCGGATTACGAAAATCATTTGCCGAATAAAGCATATAATAAACCCCGTCATGTTGAAACACCGTTGGCCCTTCTGTTACGCTCCACTCCGCAGCTGCAGTATTTTCCCAGCCCTTTCCGGCATGGATACATTCTTTTGCGGTCGTTGCTATAATTGTGTCCAGGGTTGTATTAAGCTCCGCAACAAAGATCCGGTTTCCTTGCTGTAGCCGCACATGGTACAGGTACACTTTCCCTTCATCAAAAAACACAAACGGATCAATCATCCGAACCGTTGCATCCAGGGGTTTTATTTCTTTTTGCCGGAAAGGCCCCAGGGGATTATCTGCAACCGCAATGGCTATATGTTCGCTGGCCGTATACGCCATATAAAACCGGCCGTTGTAACGGAACACCTGCGGAGCCCAAAAACCTTTGGTTCCAAAGGACTGGCCCGGCGTCAATACTTTCCCTGCCGGCTTCCAGCTGGTAAGATCTTTTGAAGTACAGGCAGTAAATCCGTCATTACTGTTGGCCCCATTCGTTCCATATAAATAATAGACCCCATCATAATAAAAAATCGTTGGGTCAGCGAACAATGGGTTTCCTTGCTGCCCTTTAGCTATAAAAGGCAGCAGGAGCAGCAGATAAATCCCTGTTTGTAAAAGACGTTTGTTCATATATTTTATTAACCCGGCTGCACAATTACTATACGGCTTTGTTGCGTCGCACACTTGTACTGTAGTGCAGGTATCAGCTTTTTCAAGCTCTGTGAGGTTTTGAAAACCTCACAGGTCCTACCGGCCGGTCATCATTTTTATAAACGCCGTCTCTTCCGGCTTATATGGGGTACCATCTTTATGGAAAATATCATGGAACCAAAGCGGCGGTTCAGCCGTGTATTTTTTAGTCCAGCTGTCCCAGGGATAAATCGTTTGAGATTTCCCATCCACAAATCCCCAGTTGATCATAGCCACTTTATCCGGTTTGGCAACTGGTAAAGAGCTCTGAAAAGTGCTTTTATTAGGACGTGCCATATATTCCGTGCACCAGATCGGGCGGTTGTATCTTTTTAACTCATTTATTTTTTTGTGCAGCGTGGCAGAGTCATCATAGGAATGAAAAGAAATGATATCTGATTCTTCCAACTGCAATTTTTCAATGGGTTTTAACGTACTGTCTGATTGCCAGTTGCCGGCCCAAATACCGGAAGTCAGCGGCTGGGAAGGGTTTACAGACCGCGCCCATTCAAATGTTTTCTTTAACAGGGGCAGCACCAGGGCCACTTTGTTGGGCAGTTCTGCTTTTTGATAAGATGCTCCTGTCATATTATCGGGTTCGTTCCATACATCCCACCCGATGATACGGTTGTCCTGTGCAAATTTACCAACAATCGATTTGACGTATTTTTCCAGGCGCGGATACTCCGTGGAATCTTTTAACGCCAGTTGCCCGGGGCTTTGCACCCAGCCGGAATTATGCACAAAGGGCTTGGGATCGCGCTGCTGGCCCGCTTTCGGAAAAGGATCCCAGCAGGAATCGAAAATAGTAAACAGGATTTTTATATGATGCCTGTCGGCGATCTCAAGAAATTTATTGATGCGTTCATAAAATCCCGGTGCATCATTGTCAAAAACCAGGTCATGCAAAAAAACGCGCATCACGTTCATGCCGATCGACTGCGCCCATCCCAATTCCTTATCGATCGTAGCGGTATCGAAAGTTGCGGCCTGCCACATTTCCAGCTGGTTAATAGCCGTACTGGGCAAAAAGTTGGCACCCACATACCAGGGCTGTTTTCCATACCAGTCATTCGCCTGCTGAGCAGTCCATATCGCCCTGCCGGCGGCACTATCGGTTGTTTCTTTTTTTGTGTCCGGAGATTTACAGGAGGTAAAAAACAGGAATGCTGCCAGCATGCCTGCACCGGCACAGATACTTTTCAAAAAAACAGATTTCATATGTATAAATAAATGTTGTTTATATGTTTAAAAATTACTACGAGCAATATTGGAAGCCGACAATGCCGCTTATTTATTCAGTTTTTTATCCAGCACTTTCATAAAATACCCGCCCACCACACTGCGCGCCTGGAAGCCTACCTGGCGTCCGTCGGTGGTTTGATGCCAATCGCTGAGCGGCACGCGGGTAGGTGTTTCTGTAGCATAGCGGTACACCGGATTGACCAGTGCCTTAAAATCATTGCTGTTGGAAGCGAGTGTTGCTGTCCACAGGATCCAGTCTGATTTTGTGTAGGTTTTCCGGCTATCCAATGGAAGACCGTATTTATTTTGTTTCTTCAGATACCAGGCTATTTCTTTCTGATAAACTGTTTTTGGGAAAATATTGAAGCGCAAAACCTTATCCCAGATCAGATTGTATTTCTGACTCCAGGTACCTTTTTTCTCAAATACCAATCCATAGTGATCTCCATCGGCTGCCAGCTGCATCCAACGCGGTACCATCCCTATAGCAATGTTATGATACTTTGTATACAGATCATTTTTACCCAACATTTTGGCCAGTTGCGCATAGCTCTCTATTCCCATAATTGCTTTTATGGAAAGATTAGCGTTGCGCGCCAGGTGCCCGGCAAAATCATCGGTGCACAATTGATTGGCCGGATCAAATCCATCCTTTACCAGATAATCAACCCATGTAGACAAAGTATTCCAATGCTTTTCCGCGTAGCGGGCATTGCCTTCCACCTTTGCAATAGCAGCCGTCAGGCATAACATATTACCTCCTTCTTCCACCGGCATATCCTCACCATAGGTTTGTCCGTTGGCCTGAGGGTAGGTTCCCAGATCATGTGCTGCAAAGGGTTTGGTCCACTTACCCGATTCGCTGTAGTAAAAAATACCATTCATCATTCCTTTCAGCAGCTCAGGATTATACGCCAGGTACAGCGGTGCAGACGGATAGGTGATATCCACAGTGTTGATCGAGCCGTTACTAAAATTTTCTTTCGACAAAAACAACAATTCTCCCGCCGGGCTTTGCACCAGTTTGTGAGCGGCGATGCTTTGCCGGTAAGCCATTTCGCAAAGTCGCGCATACTCCGTTCCACCGGCGTTCAACGCATCTGTGTAGATCTTTTTATCAACCGCTGCACATTTGTTCAGCACCGCAACATATTCGTTATTTGCTTTTTCCAGCTGTTGTTCAATAGTACTTTTGCCGTCCCGGTTCCACCAGGGGCGCAGGTTCTCTCCAAAAAATTGAATAGAATAAAGATCATCGTAACCAATCAGCACCATTGCCGCACCCGACTTTGCTCTTCCCAGATCAAAAAGAGTATTCAAGCAAAGTTGCTTTCCTTTTTGACCCAGCAGCGGTGAAAACTTGTCAGTACTTTTCAATATTTTCAAAGAAGCGCCTTCCGATCCGGCAATATATTGATACGTATTTTTGCTAACGGGTGCTGCAACATAAAGATAGCCCCAGTCGATCCGCAAATTATCTCCTTTCTTCTGTAACACTGGCTGTGCAAGGGTTCCGGCTTTTAGCAAACTGAGGCCATTTGCCGTTGCTTTTGTTGCCTGCACTTCCTGACCCGGTGTATTTACGGCAAGATCAGTGGATGTATTTAACAGTACTTCCACAGAATGCGCCATACCATCAGTACTGGAGGTTGCAAAGGTGATGTAAGAAACCGGACGCGACAGCAGCTCCAGGTCGTTCATCAGCAATGGAGAAACAAAGGCAACCTTTAATGCCACCGGCCCGCAGCTAAAGGTATAGATCGTTTGCGTGGCCTTTAGCTCCAGGCTTTTTTGTACGGCTTTTTCCACCGGATCCGCATTATTGAAGCGCGATTCATATACCAGTCCAAAATCAAGAAATTGTCCGCCTGCGGTATTTTTAATATGCACAGCTATGATATTCTTCCCTTTCTTCAGCAGCGCAGCATCTTTAATGGGAATATAAAGGTATTTCTCATTCCAGCAATTGCAGCTGTACACTGCTGCGCCATTCAGGTACACTTCAATATTATCGTCGTGTTTGATCTTTAAATACACATCCCCCGGAGGCAAATCATCCAGATCAAAACTACGGCGCACCCAAAGATCCGGCGATTTCCACTCTGTATGCACCTGGGTGTTATTATCCCCGAAGGGCGCCGTACCGGTTTTCCAGGCATTGTCTTTAAAGCCGCTTTCGCTCCAGCCGAGCCCCGGGTCCTTTTCGACATATTTTACTCTGTAATTACGTTCTTCCGAGCTGGGTAATACCGTTTGGTATTGCGCGGCTTCTTTTCCTAAAAACCGGTAAATGCGGCCGTCCACTTTTAAATAACCGGTAAGCGATTGATCAGCACCCGTCCAGTGCCGGGTAGTGCCTTCATTTAATTTGTCCGTAAAAGACCATACACTAAAATAAGGATCATGCGTCAGCAAAGGATAGGCCGGAGCCTGCTGCGATTGGGCATTGCTTTGAAAGCCCGTTAACAACGCCAGAAAGAGCAAATAAAAAGCACCTCGTTTCATCATAACAATTAAGTTTATTGTATTACAGGGAACGCCGCTATTCTTAACCGGGCGGCGCCCATGGGTATTAATTCCACTGTTTCTTTTTTTGTTGTAACGGTTACCGGGCTCTGCGGCAGTATGCCCGTGAGGCCGTTTTCATCAATCTTCCATTCCGGGATCTTACGAGCCATCGCCAGGATCACCACCGGCACTTTGTCCGGCTCAAAAGGGAAATCATCTTTGGGCCAGGGTCGTTTTATTAGTTTAAAATCCGCCATAGCGGGCACTAGTCCATAGTTCCAGGCCGATCCCGGAAGAATTTCATAAGAAGGCCATTTTTCCGGGTCTGCGGTTTCCTGCCATTTTGAATCACCGATCGCAGAAGCCTTGCTATCTGCTTTCACATAATCTTCTTTTATTTTCAGCGAATAGGTAAGCGGACCGCGGTTGATACTGATGCTGTTTTTATTTTTCGCCCATTGATGTACCTGTATTGTCATGGGCAGCGTCAACTCAACTTTATCGTTATCAGACCATACCCTGTTTATTTTAATATATGATCCGGGATTGAATTGTTGTTGCACCACCACCCCATTGATCTTTAGCTGCGCAGTGCTGCACCATTGCGGCACCCGAAGGTAAAAGGGAAATTGAATCTTCTTTTGTGCATGTACTAAAAACGAGATTGTTTCATCAAAAGGATAATGTCCCCGGCTTTCCACGCGCACATCCCCTCCATTGCCTACCCTGGCGGTTACATCAGCTTCGCTATACAGCAAGGCCGCCAGCCCGTTATCAGGAGTAGCCATAAATACATGCTCTGCATAATAAGGCCAGCCCTGTGCATGATTGTGCTGGCAGCAACGGGAGCTAAAAGGGTTCATCATTAAGAAAGGCCCGTTGTTATCGATGCCCGGGTGATGGTTTTTACTGTCGCTGATGGACATATTCGGGCTGGTAATATACCGCAGGGCTTTAAAATCGGGCATTACGGCCGCCGGATATGTATTAAAGGCCACATCTTCCGCATTATCTGCCCAAAAGGGGTCGCCGGTTATACCGGTCAAGATCTCATCAGAAGCCATTTGTTCCACCATGCCGCATGTCTCCACTCCCTGGCGCGGATCGGTATAACCCTTGCGGGCATTCTCATCTGCACCAAACATGCCCCCGGGCACATTGCCAAACCGCTCCCGGATCAGCCGGAAATCATTATACGTGGCATCCAGGTCGGCCGTTGCCTTGCTTTGCTGAAAATAAGTTGCCGGCTCCCGGAAGGACTGGGCGATATTAACATTATGCCAGTTAGGAAGGTTATTTTGCTGCCGCCAATCCGCGGTATTCCGGTCGATCTTCTTTGCCAGGTCCAGCAGCCAGCCTGCCCCCTTTATGCGGTTATACAGCCAGTAAACGCTTATCAGGTTATCGCCGCCACGACTGTTTTCCCAATAATCCTTCAGGAACATGCTGTCGGGAAGTTGATATTCCCAACGGAAATATTTTTCCATAAAAGGCAATACCCGTTTATCGTTGCTGAAATCGTAATACGACTGCAGGCACCAGAGCATGATCATATTGCCCCAAAGATCGGGCTTCCCTTTTTTTAATATCAAAGGGCCAAAATAACCATCCGCTCGCTGGCTTGCCAAAACAGCGTCCATCCAGGTTTTAGCTTCCGCTATTATTTTTTTGTCGTTAAGAATATAGCCAAGGTCGCCATAGCCTTTCAGCCAATAAGGAACTTCCTCCCAGCCATGATCACCTTTGCCATCCCGGCTCAGCCAGGCGTTATTTTTTTTTGCCAGCCAGGCGCTTATTTCTCCCAGGTGGCCGGTAAGCCCGTTCCGCTGCAGTTCCAGATACCGCAACAACCATCCTTTTGGCATAATAGAACCAACGGGCAGCTTTATAAAATACAAAGGTTGCAACGGCTTTTGATTTCCGGTGTAATAGAGATTGAGGGCTCCGTTATCCGGACGGGTGGGGTTGGTAACAACACCGATACCCGCTTCTGCCTGCGCATAACAGTTTTGAGCAGCAGGTACAATGAACAAAAAAAGGAAGATCAATATATATTTAAACAATACTAATGGGATCCATTTGAAAGAACACCGCATATATATGAATTATTTAACAATCGTTACAGGTAAAAATACTGTTTGAGCGGGCTTCTGCTATTCTATTTTGTATCAAGTTTTGATCAATTTGTCTCAATATGGATGAAAATTTAATGTAGGTTTGAAAAAAAAATTATTTGAGCGCTTATCGCATATGCACGTTTATTGCCGTATTCCTTTTCCCCTTTCTCAGCCATTCGCAGGAGTATTATTTCCGCCATATACAGGTGGAGAATGGATTGTCGAATAATACAGCTACCTGTCTGATACAGGACAAAAGCGGATTTATATGGATCGGCACCAAGGATGGACTGGACCGGTTTGATGGCTACAACTTTAAAGTGTTCCGGAATCAGCCAGACGACAGTACCAGCCTGGGCAATAATTCCATCTGGAAACTTCATGAAGCCCGGAACGGAATGATATGGGTAGGCACAGAATTCGGGATCTACCGGTTTGATCCGGCAACCGGAAAATTCTCCTTTTTAAAAAATACACCTAAGACGCTGGTACGCGCTATTGCCGAAGATGACTATGGCAATATATGGATGATCCTTGGGATGGGACTGTATCGGTACCAGCCTCAAACACAGCAGGTGCAGCACTATTCCGGTCCGGCGCCCGAACAATACAGTACACTTACTGTTTGTAAAAACAACCAGCTATGGGTTGCTACCCAGTTCGGACAGGTGGGTGTCTATGAAGCTGCAGGCGATCACTTTACATTCCACTCTGTTTTTTCTCATTCAAAACCTGCTGTATCCAACTGGATCGAGCGGCTTTATGATGCCGGAAATGGTTCTTTGCTGATCGGGACCTCCAGTCAGGGAGTCAAGCTATTTGACACCCGAAACCATACATATAAAGACCTGCTCCGGTATAATGAAGATAAAACCGAAATTTTTGCCCGTGATTTTATCCAAAGCGCCCCGGACGAATACTGGATCGCGACGGAGAAAGGACTGTATATATACAATACCGTGCGCGACAGTTTTACACATCTTCAAAAAAACTATCATGCTCCTTATTCTATCAACGATAATGCCCTTTACTCTTTCTGCAGGGACCGGGAAGGGGGCATCTGGATTGGCACCTATTTTGGCGGCATTAATTACTTCCCAAAATCAAAGCCGCTGTTTGAAAAGTTTTTGCCAGGGGTTTCTCCGCAATCGATACAGGGCAATGCGGTGCGGGTAATAACTGCCGATGCTGCCGGACATGTCTGGATCGGAACAGAAGATGCAGGCCTGAATAAATTTGACCCGCAAACAGGGGTCTTCAAAAATTTCATCCCCGATGGCACCGGCAAGGGCATTGCATATACCAATATTCATGGATTATTATATGAGGGTAACCGCCTGTGGATCGGGACATTTGAGCACGGGCTGGACATTATGGATCTTAAAACAGAAACCATCGTCCGACGTTTTACAGTGGGTCCGGGTTCCGGCGCCCTACGCAGCAACTTTATACACAGCATTTACCAAACCAAAAACGGACAGATATGGATCGGCACTTCCAACGGTATCTACTTTTATGATCCTGTGAAAAGTTTTATTGCACCGGGCTATTTTCCCAAATCAAGTTTTTATTCAAGCATTCTGGAAACCTCTGACGGCACTATTTGGGCGGGCACTTTCCAGGATGGGCTGCGATTCTATAACCCAAAGCAAAACATCTGTGGACAACTGCGCCTGCTCCGGCGCCAGCGGAATCTGCTGGCTGAAAACAGGATCACTTTTTTACGTGAATCAAAAAGAGGTGGCTTATGGGTTGCAACAGAGAATGGCCTTTTTTATTTGAACCTTAACGACAAATCGACCACCGGCTATTCTATTACAAATGGGTTGCCTTCCAATTTGATATACACAGTAACCGAAGACGACCAGGACCGCATATGGGTAACCACCTCCAAAGGGCTTGCCCTGATCGAAAAAGATCTGAAGACCATCCGAACCTTCACCCAATCAACCGGATTACCGGGGGAACAATTCAATTATTCATCAGTATTTAAAGCCGCTGACGGCAGCATGTATATGGGAACAGTAAAAGGCCTGATACGGTTTCAACCGGATCAGGTCAGGGATGACAATTACGTTCCGCCATTGTACATTACCAATTTCTCTGTATTTAACACCCCGCTGAATATTGACCCGAACGGAGGGCCGTTAAAAAAATCGCTGCAGATCACGGATACCCTCCGGCTGCCCTACAACGCCTCAACTTTTAATATTGACTTTGCGGCGATCAATTATACATCGCCCGATAACGTGAAGTATGCTTACAAACTGGTAGGGCTCGATAAAAACTGGAATTATATCAAAACCAACCGAAGTGTTTACTTCACGAACCTGCCTCACGGAACCTACCTGTTTAAAGTACGATCTACGAACAGCAGCGATGTGTGGCAACCGAACGAGCGAACGCTTACCATCATTATTACGCCTCCGCTGTGGGAAACCACCGGAGCCTACCTGCTGTACACCCTGCTGCTGCTGCTGCTGCTATCCGGCGCTATAGTATTTTACCGGAATTATATGCACCACAAACAGTTGCGCAAAATGCAACTTTATGCCATTCAAAAAGAAAAAGAGCTGATTGAATCCAAAATAGATTTCTTCACTAAAGTGGCGCATGAGATCCGCACACCGCTGACCCTGATAAAAGCGCCGCTTGAAAAAATCACCAAACTGATCACCAAAACGCCGCAAACGGAAAAGTACCTCACCAGTATGAACCGGAATACGGAGCGCCTATTGGAGCTCACCAATCAGTTGCTCGATTTCCGGAAAATTGAATCGCAGCAGCTTTCACTCAATTTCATTGAAACGTCCGTTCCGCAACTGATAACTGATATCTGGAATCGCTTTCAGGCAACGGCGGAAAATAAAAATATTGAGTTCAGCCTGAAAGTCCCGGAAGGGTCGTTTACCGCTTTCATCGACAAAGACGCCTTTACAAAGATCGTCAGTAACCTGCTGGATAATGCCATCAAATATGGCAGCAGCCTGGTGCGCACTGAATTATCGGAACCAGATCGTTCGGGGCATTTTGAACTGCGGGTCTCCAATGACGGCACTCCTATTGCCCCCGAAGAGCAACAGCAGATCTTTGAATTATTTTTCCGTTCGAAGCTAACGGAAGCTATTTCGGGAACCGGCATCGGCCTTGCATTGGCCCAATCGCTTACCCACCTGCATCAGGGCAGACTATCCTTGGCTTCAAGCGAAAATTTAATTAGCTTTGAGTTGCGCATCCCAACACAACCGGGTAGCTTTAAACAAGAACTATAATTTTGGAAAATACGACCCCCGAAAACATACACAACGAAAAATTTACGTTACTGCTTGTTGACGACAATGAAGAGATCCTCGAATTTCTGGCAGACGAGCTGAGTGAAAAATATAATGTAGTGACAGCAGCCAACGCCAACGCAGCCCTGGAGCTCTTAGAAACCCATACGGTACACCTCATCATCAGCGATATTATGATGCCCGGAATGGATGGACTTGAATTTTGCAACCGGGTAAAATCCGATTTTACTTTAAGTCATGTACCCATTATTTTACTTACAGCAAAAAATACACTGCAGGCAAAGATTGAAGGCCTGAGCGCAGGCGCCGATGCTTATATAGAAAAGCCTTTTTCACCCGAACATCTGAACGCACAGGTGGCAAGTTTGCTTGCCAACCGGATAAAAATAAAAGACTATTTTGCCAAGTCGCCCCTGGCCCATTTAAAAACAATGGCGCACACCCGGGTAGACGAGCAATTCCTGGAGCAATTGCAGCAAACCATCGAGGACAATCTGGCGAACACGATGCTGGACGTAGAGTTTTTGGCCAATGCATTAAATATGAGCCGCCCTACTCTTTACCGGAAAATAAAATCGATCTCCGATCTTTCACCGAATGAGATGATCAACCTTACACGGTTAAAAAAAGCCGCAGAGCTGATCAGCACCGGCAACCATCACATGAATGAAATAGCGGAAACCGTTGGCTACAACTCCCTGACACAGTTCAGCCGTAATTTTCAACGGCAGTTTGAAATGACACCATCGGATTATATAAAGAAGATGAGCATGTAAAATTTATTATATGGCTCACAGATTGCACGGATTTTCACAGAACGAATAAAAAATAGCATTTTGAACACTAAGCACTCTACATACTCCGATAAAATTGATTCCGGCTTGCTATAATGCTATTTGTCGGCTATTACACTGATTGCGCCGCAGCGGCAATCGCCTTTGCCGCCACATACCCGGTGCTCCAGGCATTCTGAAAATTATAGCCTCCTGTGATGCCATCCACATCGATAACTTCACCTGCAAAAAATAATCCGGACATTTTTTTGCTCATCATTGTATGCGGTTCAATTTCTGAAAGCGTAATTCCGCCCGCGGTCACAAATTCATCCTTATAGGTTGTTTTTCCTTTAACGGGCAATTCAAATGCCATCAGTTTATTGATCAGCTTATTTTGATTCTTCGCCGGAAGATCCGCCCAGCGGGTATTTTCATCGATCCCTGCCTCCATCAATAAAAACTGCCAGAGGCGATGGGGTAATTCAGCAAAATGCTTTCCGGAAACTTTTTGAGCGGCCTTTTGTACCCGCCATTGCTGCAGCAAGCTTCTTAACTGATCTTCCTGAAATCCGGGAAGCCAATTAATCAGGGCTGTGAACTGCCACTGCATTGCCGCCAGCTCGCGTGCCGCCCAGGCGCTCAAACGCAATACTGCCGGCCCGCTCACCCCCCAATGCGTAATTAAAAGCGGCCCTTGCTGCTGCAATTTAGTGCCCGCAATCGCGATCCTTGCTTCCGCCGTACTTACGCCCATTAATTGCGTGAGCCGGTTTTGGGGACTGTTAAATGTAAACAAAGAAGGTACAGGCGCTGCTATGGAATGCCCCAGTTCTTCTAACCATTGAAACAGCGCAGCTTTCGGGAACCCGCCTGATGCAATGCAGATATAATCGCCGTTAAAAGAACCGCCATTGGCTGTATGAATTAAGAACTGCCCCCCCTGCCGGGAAATCTTTGTTACCGCACACTGCATTTTTATAGCAACACCGCATTGCTGTGCCTCCTGCAAGAGACAGTCGATGATGGTTTGGGAAGTATCTGTTACCGGGAACATTCGTCCGTCCGCTTCTGTTTTCAACTGCACCCCTCTTTCCTTAAACCAGGCAATACTATCTGTTGTAAAAAACTGGTGGAATATCTTTTTTACAAAATGCTGTCCGCGGGGGTAGCGCTTTGCCATCTCTGCAATCTCAAAGCAGGCATGTGTAGCGTTGCAGCGCCCACCGCCGCTGATCCGGACTTTAGAAAGTAATTTGTTCGTTTTTTCCAATATTGTCACCTCCAGCTCCGGGTTCATCCGTGCCGCATTTACCGCGCAGAAAAAACCGGCGGCGCCCCCTCCTATTACATATAATTTTGTTGCCATTATGTATGCCGCTTAACGCTGCCAAAAATAACGCTTAAACAACAACTGTTTCCCTTTTATGTTGTCCGGACATTCTGTAATTTCGGATTCATTCGGTTATTACTGATTGAGTTTTATGCGTATTTCAGAAAAAACATTGTTGCTGTTATGGCTGTCGCTCCCTCTTTTTTTGCGGGCGCAGGAAGCACCGTTTGGTGTTCAAAATACCATCGCTCAATACAAACAGGCCATCAAAGCCGATGAGCAGAACCGGATGGTCGAGTTAAAATCCGTCGTCCCCGGTCTGGTTTATGACCTGCGTTATGCCACGGCAAACAACTTTATGCACCGCACCATGTACCCCGCCGGCACACATCAAACATTCCTCAGAATGCCCGCTGCCCGGGCCTTGCAACGCGTGCAGGCAGCTTTGGCCCAACAGGGGCTGGGATTAAAAATTTTTGATGCCTACCGTCCTTTTAGTGTTACGCAGCGTTTTTGGGAACTGGTAAAAGATGAACGCTATGTTGCCAACCCGGCAAAGGGGAGCAATCATAACCGGGGCACAGCCGTAGACCTGACGGTCATCGATCTGAAAACCGGGAAGGAGCTGCCCATGGGCACAGGCTTTGACAATTTTACCGACTCCGCACATCAGGATTTTACACAGCTAGCGCCCCGGGTACTCCAAAACCGGCTTCTTTTAAAAACCCTGATGGAGCAACAGGGCTTTCAACCGCTGCGCACAGAATGGTGGCATTATACTTTTTCAGACAATAACAGTTACGCCATCCTTGATCTTTCGTTTAAACGGCTGAAGCAATTACAGCGCTGATCAATAATCGGGAATATGGTAAGGCTTTTTTTAGGTTTATACACAGTCCCCTTTCCCTATCTTTGCGCCGTTCAGGCTATTTTTATGAAGCGATTTTTGGTACTCTCCCTTACACTGTTAACAACCCTGTACGCACATTTTTCTGTTGCGGCACAGAGTGCCCGCTACCGCGCCCATTTAAATATTGCACGGCAGCATGGGGTTCCCGCACTGAAGAATAACACACAACTGAAAACCTACGTTAGCAAAAAGAAACTGACCCGGGTAAGTGCGGGAAAAGGCTACAGGGTACGTGGACTCGATTATAGTCAGCCCTACCTGGTGCCCCGGGCCAAAACGGTGCTCAGCCAGCTGGCGAAAGCCTTCTATGCGAAAACGGGAAGCTCTTTTACTGTTACCTCCCTTACCCGAACAACCGGTTCGCAGAACCGGCTAAGAAGAGTGAACGGCAATGCCGTTTCGGGTGTAAGCTCACATAATTATGGTAGCTCGTTCGACATTTCGTACGTGCGCTTTAACGGACGCAAAGCACCCAACAGCCGCCTGGAACGGATATTGCACGCAGTACTGGCCGAATTCCAGGCCCGGGGGCAGTTGCTTTACATAAAAGAATATCATGTAAGCTGTTTCCATGTTACCGCGCGGTAACGGCACAAAATGTTACCTTTATCAAAATTGCGCTCATGAAAAAAATCTTTGTTTATGTTCCCATAAACGGCGTCATTGAGGCCATTACACCTGCTGTGCGCATCTTCCAGACCGCCAATGATTTTTTGGCCGCCAATGGATTACCACCCAAATTCAAAGTGGAGCTTACGGGTTTACAAAAAACCATCACCTTATCCGAAGGTCCTTATACTATAACGGTAGATCGTTTATTAAAAGACGTTACAGAAGCCGATCTTTTTATTGTGCCTGCATTGCTGCACCCTTCTATGGCAACCGCCGTGGAAGCTAACAGCGCCGCGTTTCCCCGGCTTACCGCATTGCATGCTAAAGGAACGGAAATGGCATCGTTATGCCTGGGCGCTTTTCTGCTGGCCGCTACCGGGGTGCTGGACGGCAAAAAATGTTCCACGCACTGGGCCTACTATAACGAATTTATGCAGCTTTACCCGCAGGTAACCATCGCTTCCGGCTCTGTAATCACCGACGAAGCCGGGGTTTATTCCAGCGGCGGTGCCAATTCCATCTGGAACCTGCTGCTTTACCTGGTAGAAAAATATACCAATCGTGAGATAGCCATCCTCCTGGCAAAATTTTTCGCCATTGACATCGACCGCAACAGCCAGAATGCCTTCTCCATATTTAAAGGACAGAAAGATCATAACGATGAGGACATTATTAAAACCCAGGACTTCATTGAAAAAAATATAAGTGAGCGCATTGCGATCGACCAGCTGGCTTCCCTGATCGCCGTGAGCCGGAGAAGCTTTGAGCGCCGGTTCAAGCAGGCCACCAACAATACCGTACTGGAATATATTCAGCGGGTGCGGATCGAGGCGGCAAAACGCAAGTTCGAATCCCGCCGCCTTAACATCAATGAAGTAATGTATGATGTCGGATATACGGACACCAAGGCTTTCCGGGATGTTTTTAAAAAAGTGACCGGATTAACGCCGATAGAATACCGCAACAAATACTACAAACCCAACCTGGATATTTCGTTTACCCCGGGGTATGGGCTTTCTTAAATGCATTGCTGATTCCTCATTTTTTATTTTGCGTACCTTGTCGATTATTTTCAAATCAAGATTGACTCAGGTTGATTTGCCCCGTCATAACAGACCGGTATGAAAATTATTTTTAAGGGGTGTGCCTACGGCACACCAAAATAATCTGCTGCTATAACCAGTCTACCAACTGGCTGTTCCGATGGAACAAAACAAACGAAACAGCTTCCTGGTGCTTTGTATCAGAAGAGTATTGAAAAATGCCTTCGATATTGCCCATTTTTAGACCCGTAGTGTGTAATGACTGACCATGCCGTGTAGCGGCTACCCCTTAAAACGAAATAGTGTTAATTTTGACGGCGGTTCAGTATCAATCATCGTCTTTTTCTTTTTTTATAGGTTTAAGAAAAGCAGCCCGTACGGGTGAAGGCATTACGGCATTTTCGCCTTTTACGGCTTTCCAGGTGATTTCGTTCATGAGCTGATCGGGCACCAGGTCCTCTTTGGAAAAATCTAAATGCTGAGACAGCAATGCCAGTTTGGTATGCGCAGGATTCAGCTCATTGAGGTTCACACGGGCAGGGCGCGTCTCAAAAACAGTATTGTTGGGCTGATTCGCGAAACAGCGCCACATTGGTTCCGCAGCAGCATCGTATTGGGTCATCGGCGGCATACCGGTAATCAGTTCAATCGTCCGGAGCACTGAAGCCGTGGTGTACAGGGTATGATCTACAAGCCGCCTTTTCACTAAGCCTCCTGCCACATAGGCGGGCGACCGGTGCGCATCCACATGATCGGGACCATTTTGAGCATCGTCTTCCAGGATAAACACTACTGTTTGGTTCCAGACCTTACTGGTGCTGAGATGGTGTACAAATAGACCCACTGCCAAATCGTTATCCGCCACATGGGCAAAGGGAGTAGGTCTTCCGGCCTTTGTTCCCTCGGTATGATCGTTACCAAATCGTACGGTCATTAATTGCGGCAACGCATCCGCGGCAACCAGGGAATCAAATTCCCGTTCCCAGGCCCGTTCTCTGAGGGTATCCCTGATTGTCATATTCATCCCGTCAAAATAAGGACAGGCATGCGCTTTTAATACCGGAACATAGGGATAAGCCTTATCCCGGTTGGCAAACTCGCCATAAGTGCGATAGCTCACCCCGTATTTTTTTGCCTGATCCCAGATATACCCGGCCTTACTATTACTGAGGGGGTGCATGCCTGACGATATTTCCGTTCCGCCGCGTCCGCCATAACTGGTGGGCCAGTTCTTTTCAAGATAGTCGGTTGCATAAGCCCCCATGCTCCAGTTATGCCCATCGGAGCTTACTTCCCCGTTCACATAAAAATTATCGAGTAATACAAATTCTTTTGCCAGTGCATGCTGATTGGGCGTGATGGAATCCCCAAACAAAACCAACCGTTCATCACCATTGCCTTCCTTCACATCGCCCAGTACCTGATCATAAGTACGGTTTTCTTTAATGATATAGAAAACATGCTTTATGGGTGAGGGCTGTCCTACTTTGGCGGGAATGGGGTTGCCGGCGTTAACGCTATCAGTGATCAGCTCCCTGTTTTTATGGTATGGTGTGTTCTGGTAAACGGCCTGTGCATACACAGCTAATTGTTTCGGTGTAGGCTCGGGAATAATACTCATCGTACCCATCAGCAATCCGCCGCCGATGTATTGCACTTTTTGGCTGTGGTTAGGATCTCCCCCGTGCAACACTACTGTTTGCGACTTGCCTGCGGGGTTGGGACCATTTGGATTGGGCAAAGAGGAAAAACCTTTCCCGTTGGCAATATAAATTTTACCATTGATGACACGAACGCAGGTCGGATACCATCCCGTAGGGATAAAACCTTTGGATACTGCCGAGCCGGGCCGGCTGATATCAAAAACGGCCAAACAATTATTATCTGCATTGGCCACATACAGTGTTTTATCATCTTTGCTTACCGCCACACTGTTGGTAGTAGAGCCCGTAAGTGAGCCCGGATAGAGCGCCGCATTCAGGGTTTCAACCGCCTGACCTTTGCGCAGGTCCATCACGGACACTGTATTATCATTAGCGTTGGCCACATACAACCACTTTTCATCACGGCTTAAACAGATATCATTGGGATGATCGCCAACGGTAATGGTTTTAACCGGCTTCCGATTGCTGCAATCATAGACCACTATTTTTTTTCCGCCCCAAACGCTGATGTATAACCGGGACCGGTCCTTCGACAATACACAAGTATAGGCTTCCGCCCCCAGCGCTGATTTTTGCAGAATACGATGGGCGCGCATATCCACCACGTACAGGCTGCTGTCCTTCTGTGTTACGGCGTAAAGCAGCTGGTGTGCATTGTCAACGGCAATTCCGGCAACGGATATTTTAACCGGCCAGGGATTCCCTAATTTAAAGGTATCCACCGTGGCTAATTTTCCATTACGAATAGCATATTGTAACACCCAATTATCATTACCGCCGGACGCATACAGGCTTTTTTCATCATCACTGAACACAAGGCCACCCCAGGATTTTGGAATAATGATACTATCGGATACCTTATCACTAACCGTGTTGATCAATTGTATCATCTGCGTACTTTGACCATTATTAGTAACTGCCGCCCATTTCCCTGAAGCGCTCCGCGCGATGTTCAACGGCAAATCCCCCAGCTGCAGGCTTTTACCCACAGGTGTAAGCCCCCAACCGTTAGGAAGCAGGATCCTTTGCCTGGAAAGCGTGGCCAGGTCCTGGGAAAAAACACATTGAACCGATACAATAAACCCTAAAAGAAACAGTATGTTTTTTTTCATACACAATGATAACATTAATTGGTTGTTTTATTACCAGCCCGGACTTTGCTTTAGAGCCGGATTTAATACAAGCTGGCTGGTGGGTATAGGCTGATAATAATATTTATCATTCCAGGTGCGCTGCTTATCCAGGTTGTACAGCCAGTAAATATTGCCGGAGCTCCCATTGGTTAGTTTAATGGTACTGCCCGACACCACATCATACACTACCCCCGGCACTTTTGTAGCCGGCGCCGTGGTTACAAACGAAACGTTCAGCACCCCGTCCCCGTTCATGGCATAGGGTTTATTAAGCTCGGGCACATAAACCCCCAGATACGGCAGGGACATCATTGGTCCTTCTTTCCAACGACAGATATCGCTGAACCGCAGGCCCTCGCAAAACAGTTCTATACCCCGCTCGCGGCGTATTTCCAACAGCGCTGCATCTGATATATCAGGGAAGTAAGTGGTTTTAAGATAATTGTCGGCAGTGGCCGGATAAGCTGTATTCTGGATACCCGCGCGCTGGCGGATCAATTTAATAGTTGCATTCCAGTCTGCTTCTGCAAACTGGCCCAGCTCTGCTTTTGCTTCCGCATAGTTCAGCAATACCTCAGCATACCTGAAAATTGGAATGGAATTGTTATTAATGGTGCTGGTATTAGCGGCTTTATTATCTATCGAATATTTCATGATCTGATAACCGGTAAAAGTATAGGCATAGTCCGGCGGGGCCGATGTACCATCACTATATTTATATCCGTTGCAGCGGACGGACTGCTGCAACCTCGGATCCCTGTTCTTCATTTCATTCACAAAGAAGATAGTATCAAACAGCGGCCGGTCGGTAAAGCGCGATCCATCCAGGTTCAAATAGGTATCTATGAACTGCTTGGTGGGGCTATACCGGCCAGACAATGTAGTGCTATAAAAGATCGCGTTTAAATTGTTCCATAATTTCAGCACATTATTGTAGATCCGGGCCAGTATAATTTCATCAGCAGAAGGCGTTTCATTAATAAACAAGGAGCGGTAATCCGCATTAGGGGCACCGGTGGTATGTAGTGAATATTGTTTGGAGCTTATGATCTGACCGGCCGCTGCCACCGCAGCGTTTAAATAATCATTTGCCGAAGCGGTAAGATTTAGCTCTGTATGATATTTACGAAACGTACCTTCAAACAGGCATACGCGGGCCTTCAGGGCAAGCGCCACCCATTTGGTTATTGTAGAACAGCCATTATCTTTTGCAGCAGGTATATGCGCAATGGCATAATCAAGATCGGCAACAATCGAATCCATCACCAGCACCCGGGAGTCCCTGGGCTTATACAGGCTGGAATCGCCGGCGGCTACCGGCTGGCCATACCAGGGCACATCGCCGTAGGCCCGCACCATATCATAATAAAACCATGCCCTGAAAAACCGGGCCATTCCTATGTAATTATTTTTTATTGCAGTATCTACTTTGGAACCGGCGGCATTGCTGAGGAAATAGTTGATGTTCCGCAAGGTGGTCCAGGACCAGCCTCCGGCAATATCAGGTGTATAGGATGCCTGCATCATGGTAGAGATATTGTTGCTGCTGATATAATCAGCAGCTCCGTCTCCCTGGGCAATATCATTAGCCGAAGGTATTTGGTTAATATAAAAGGAATTTACATACAAGGCCATATCATTGGCATTGGCAAAAACCTTATCGGGTGTAATGCTGGAGAAAGGCTGCTTGTCCAGGAATTTGCTGCACCCCTGCAGTGCGGCAACAACGATCATTATACAAATTATTTTTTTCATTTTCTGCACTTTTAATGATTGGGCATTTTTATAAACCAAGGTTAATGCCGAACGTGTAAGATTTTAACATGGGATAATCATATCCATTGCCGGCGCCTGACGATACTTCCGGATCGGCCCCGTAAATAACTTCGGGGTCAAAACTTTTGGTATGTTTATATAAAGGCGACCAGGTAAACAGGTTCTGACCAGCAAAAAACACCTGGGCATTCCGGATGCCCTTAAACCATTTGGAGGGCAGCGTCCAGGTAAGGTTCACATTTTTTAGCCGTATGTACGCCACATTCTGCAGATATCTTGTTTGCGGAACCGCCAGCTCCCGGGAGCCCTGCAATGCCACATAGGCCCTGTAACGGGGAAAATAAGCATTGGGGTTCGTTTCGCTCCACACGTTTTGCATCATATTCGCAGGCACCGATTCATAAGGGCGGTTGTATTGTCCCCAAAAATAAGCAGCCTCCGTTCCGGGCCACCAGTCCTGGTGTCCGATTCCCTGGAAGAATGCCGTCATGGCCAGCGATTTCCAGGCAAGATTGGTATTGATCCCAAAACTATACCGGGGCTGTGTATTACCGATCACTTTCAGATCGCCGTGATCTGCCAGCGTGCTTTTCCCGATATTAATTTTGCCGTCGCCATTCAGATCTTTGAATTTAATATCGCCGGGCAGCAATACATTAGAGTTAGACACCACAACGTACGACTGGTCGTTATGCGGGCTGTTTAAATCAGCTTGGGTAAAAAGTCCGTCAGTAACAAAGCCCCATATTTCCCCCAGCCGTTGACCGGCATAGTAGGTAGTTGTATTATAGGGGATCACTCCATTAGGATTATTGTATTTGGTGATAAAGGCTTTGCTGTCAGCCAACACAAGCCCTACCCCATAGCTAAGGTTATTGCTTATTTTATCGCGCCAATTAATCGTCAGATCCCAGCCGTTGGTTTTAAGGTCGGCAAAGTTACCATAAGGAACCGCGGCACCAAAGACGCCCGGCAGCGGCATGCTTACGGTAAACATATTGCGGGTATAGCGCTGGTAATAGTCGAAGGACGCAGTAAGCCTGTTATGTAAAAAGCTGAGGTCTATGCCGCCATCATAGGTAGAAGCAGTTTCCCAGGTGAGCCCGCTGGGGAGCACTGCCGGCTGACCGGCATAGGTTGGGAATGCACCATTAATAGCGATTCCCGTAGACTGCCGCACCGGAATTGTTGAGATGAATTGATAGGGGTTCTTTAACTGCCCGTTACCCAAACTGCCAAAGGAGGCCCTGATCTTGATATTGTCTGCAAAGTCATTTGCAAACGCCATAAAAGGTTCCTTGGAGAGGATCCATCCGGCGGAAACGGATGGAAATAATCCAAAGCGGGAATAGGAAGGGAATTTGGATGATCCGTCGTAACGTCCGTTAAACTCCAATAGGTATTTGTCTTTATAACTGTAATTGCCCCTGAGGAAGAAGCCGGCGATGGCCCATTCGTAACCGCCGCCAATGACCGTATAGTTTTGGCCGTTCTGTAAACCAAAGCTTGGGTACGATGGATCCAGCAACCCGTCTCTTTTAACAGAAGTAGAATCGTACCGCTGATCTTCAATATTTACACCGGCAAGTAAGGTAAGGGCATGTTGTCCAAATTTTTTATCCAGCTGGCCATACAAGTTGGCCGCGTAGTATTTGGTGATCCGGGTAGTTTGCTGAAGGTAATTATTGGTATTGGCGCCGGTAATACCCGGACCGGAACTATATGTTACCGGGTAGTATTTGCCGGTCATCTGGTTGTTGGTATAAGCATAGGTAAAATCACCTTTCAGGGTCAGTGTTTTTTTAATAATGTCTGCTGCAAAGGATGCCGTATTGCGGATAAAGGTCTGTTTGGTTACTTGCGAGTTATTGCCCGTCCACAAATCGCCGACACCCAGGTAAGAAGAGGGCGTAAGGGTTCCGTCGGGATTGAACATTGTTCCCAGCGGCGCGCTGGCCACATCAATATACCGCCATACCGGCGACCCGCCATTTACAACCGGGTAATAATAATCATAGGTGTTAAAATCAATATTGTCGCTTAAGCTAAACCAGGGAGCCAGGTGAATATCTCCTTTAGCTCTCAGGTTGTATCGTTTAAAATTATCAGGGTGATAGCGGAAAATGCCGCCCTGGTTGTAATACCTGCCGGAAATAAAAAAATCAGCTTTCTCACTGCTTCCCGAAGCGCTTAAGGCAAATTCTTTTGCAGGCGTATAATCACTGTACAGTTCATGATACCAATCGGTGCTTCCAAAATACAGGTATTTGCCGGTAGAAGGATCGATGGATACTTTTGGCAGCGAAGGGTTATCGTGCCGGGCTTTTAAAGAATCCATAATATCCGGTGTATAGGGAATGATACTATTGATGGTGGTGGGCGGTGTAAGGTAGTCGTACCAGGCATTGTAGCCGTTTACAAAGTCCTTTGTCCACTCGTATCCGTCCGTAACCACCTGCGGGGTTACGGTTCTTTTGTTGATGGTATAGTTGGCGCTGAAATTGATCTGCGTTTTTCCTTTCTTAGGGCTTTTGGTTGTAAACAACACTACGCCATAAGAACCGCGTGCGCCATAAATGGCCGCCGATGCTGCGTCTTTCAATACAGTAACCGATTCAATGTCATTGGGGTTCAGCAATCCCGGGTCGCCCGGCACACCATCAATCAGCACCAATGCATCACCACCGGAGCCGATCGAGGTAGTCCCGCGCACATTGTATACCGGTGACCGGGTGGGTTTACCGTCCGACATCACTATGTTCAGGTTGGGGATAGCGCCTTCCAGGCCCCGCCCCACATCCGGCATGGGCCTGTTATTAAACACTTCGCTTCCCACCTGAGACACGGCTCCCGTAAGATCAATTTTTTTCTGCGTACCATAGCCTACTACCACAACCTGTTCCAGGTCGTTTTCCTTTTGCGCCAGTTTTACCAGCAGTTCACCGCTCTTTACTTTATAATTTTCCAGCTTCCAGGGCACGTAACCCACATGGGTCACTTCTATAGTATACTGATCGTCTCCCTCCTGCAAACCTGCAAAAGAAAAATGCCCCTGCTCGTCGGATATAGAGCTGTGTATTTTCTTATGCTGCCTGCCAATGATTTTAACGGAAGCATTGCTGACTGCGCTGCCGGAGTCATTTACAACCGTTCCGGTAACGGATTGCGCGGAGCTCCTTATGCAAAAAAATAAGGCAAGCAGCGCGCATAACAAGTGTCCTGAACTTTTTAATTGTTTCACTTTAAAACATTGAAAATTTAAAAAATCATATCGTGATCATCGTGCTTTTGAGATGGGGCTCTGGTGTAGCCTTAAACAGAAAAAATGTAATGCGTTTCTTTTTAAAAACGCAGTTCCCATTTTTGAAAAACAAAATTTTCGGCAAAATTGAATGGTTTACTTTTACCAACAGCTGCTTTGCCCACAATTAATAAAAAGTTAATAGCCGCTGTTTCAAAACAGCATGCTTTTTATTAAAACCCGCAACAGCAAAGGATTACAAACCAACATATGCATGCACTTCACTTGTAAAAAAAAGAGAGGCAATTATTACCTGAGCGATTAAACCTGGCATCAATGATCCGGTCAAAACAAAAAAACATGCAGCAACATAGCCGCTTCCCTGTTCTTTTTGCCGGCTTGCTGTGGATGGCAATGCTCAGCAGTTGCAAAAAAAATACAACGGAAACCCTCCCCTCTTTACCGGTGCCCCAGGGCACGCCCCTTACCCTGGTACTGCATCCGGATCAGCAGGGGGATGCGATACCTGCAACCTTTACCGGTTTTAGTTATGAAACCAGCGCTTTAACTGATGGCAATTTTCTTAGCCCCGGCAATACGGCCCTCATTCAACTGATCCGCAATCTGGGGCAGGGTTACCTGCGGGTAGGAGGTAACTCCAGCGATAACCTGGTCTGGACGGGCGGCCCCCGCGACGCGCAAACCGGCAAAGACTCGCTTACCACTACCGACATTGATCATTTTGCCGCTTTTGCCAATGCTGTAGGCTGGCCTGTTGTTTTCGGACTCAATATGGGCGTGTTTGATCTTTCTCGGGCGACAGCCGAAGCCGGCTATTTAAACAGCAGTTCCCTGAAAAATAATATTGCTTATTTACAAAGCGGAAACGAACCGGATCTGTTTGCAGGAAACGGGCACAGAAGCAGCACCTATCAATTAACCGATTACGAAAACCAATGGGAGCAATACTATAATGTCATTAAAAGCAGTAAGCTGTCCTTTCCATTTGCGGGGCCGGACGTAGCGTATAATACCAAATGGACCGCGGGCTTTTCGGCAGCTGAAAGCCATAACATCGGGTTACTGACAGCCCATTATTACCGCACCGGGCCGGCGAGCGATACCAGCATTACCTATAAAACCATCCTGGCTAACGACGCGCACCTCCCCACCTACCTGGACGCGCTGAACAATACAGCAAAAACTTATCAGTTGCCCTACCGGATTGCGGAATGCAATAGTGTGTACTCCGGCGGGCGCAAAGGCGTCAGCGATGTATTTGCCTCCGCGCTTTGGGCATTGGATTTTATGTGGACGGCCGCCACGCATCATTGTCAGGGCGTTAATTTTCATGGCGGCCAGGGTGGCGCTTACACGCCTATTGCAATAAGTAATGGCGTTCCGGAGGCAAGGCCTGAATACTACGCCCAGCTTGCCTTTCATGCCGGGGCCGTTGGCCAGCTGATCCCCGCCAGCCTTACCAGCACGCCGCTAAACCTTAGCGCATTTGCCTGCACCGCTGCCGGCGCAGAATATGTCACCATCATTAATAAAGAGGAACAGCAAGCCATTGCCCTAACCATTCAACCAGGAATAAAAGCACAATCGGCACAGCTAATGGCGTTAACTGCCCCCGGTCTTACTTCCGCCAGCGGCGTGAGCTTTGCCGGAAGTCAGCCGGATGCTTCGGGTAATTTTACGCCACAAAAAAGTCAGGTGTATGCCCCCTCGAACGGGAACTTTGTTGTTACTATTCCTGCCGCAAGCGCAATGGTGATTGTTATTAAACAATAAGCCCATGCACTTGCAGTAACAAGGCCCGGGCCCTTCTCGCATTAGCTATAAAAATTTCCAATTCATTACATTTGCAATTAATGGAAGTTATTTTAGTATCAACAATTACCTGCCCGCATTGCGCGCATAAAAAGTTGGAGACAATGCCCACTGATGCCTGCCAGTATTTTTATCAATGTGAGAACTGTAAAGCAATGCTAAGGCCCAAACCGGGCGATTGCTGTGTATATTGCAGCTATGGTGATGTAAAATGCCCGCCGGTACAGGGAGATAAAAAATGTTGTGGTTAACCAGTAGCATTTATGCGCTCGCGACCACCCTATCATTTGTTCTTAATTTTAGATTTACCCCGCCGGTCTGCGAGGTTTTTTTATGCCCTGGCACAAGGTGGCAATAAAAAACCGGCCTGCTACAGACCGGTTTTATCAATATTGAAAAGCAGTTCTCCTAATAGAACAATGTGTACAGCGCCACCAGGATACCGCAGATGATCAGTGCGCCCACCAAAAATCCAGAATTTACTTTAAACATCTTCGTATCTACTTCCAGACCGTGAGGCTGCACGCCTTTGGCCGTCTCGATCCTGGAAATAATGTACATGCCGATGATGCACAGGACAAATACGATCCCCATCCGGTCCAGGAAAGGAATTTCATAAACGCCGCTGGCATTGGGAACAGAAAAACCAATAGGCGAAAGGAACTGCAGGTTCATGACGCCGGGCAGGAACTTCAACAATACAGAGAATATGAATCCGCCGATAGTCGCAAACAACGCCGCCGAAGAAGTGGTTCGCTTCCAGAAAAATCCTAAAAGGAACATGGCAAAAATACCCGGCGACACAAAACCGGTGTATTCCTGAATAAACTGGAACCCGCCTTTTTTATCGATCCCCAAAAACGGGGAAATGATAATGGCCAGGATCATGGCCACCACGATAGTGATTCGCCCGATGCCCACCAGCTGCTTCTCCGAAGCATTGGCATTAATGCGTTTTTGATAAATATCCAGTGTAAAGATGGTAGAGATACTGTTAATTTTACCCGCCAGCGAAGCCACAATGGCCGCGGTAAGCGCCGCAAAAGCCAAACCTTTTAACCCGGCCGGCAGCAGGTTCAGTAATACAGGGTACGCCCTGTCAGGATTCATTTCCCCCTGATCCAGCATTTGGGCATGAAAATCCACCCCGGCTACAACCCCCTCCTTATGCAAAATATAAGCAGCAATGCCCGGGATCACCACAATGAGGGGCATTAATAATTTGAGAAATCCGGCAAATAACAAACCCGAACGCGCGGTTTTCAGATCCGCGCCCAACGCCCGCTGGGTGATATACTGGTTACAGCCCCAGTAATTCAGGTTTACGATCCACATACCACCCAATAATACCGTCAGCCCCGGCAAGTCCAGATAATTGGGATTATCCCGCTTTATGATCATATGAAAATGGTCGTCCGCCTTGGCTTTTAAGGTACCCAAAGCGCTCATGATACCGTCCAGCTTAAAATGTTCCGCCACCATGGACAGGGCCAGGTAGGTAGTGGCCAAACCGCCCAATATCAGGAAGAATACCTGTATTACATCCGTATAACCAATCACCTTCATACCACCCAGTGCAATTACCAATGCGAACAGGGCCAGCATCGACATACATACCCAAAAATTAATGCCGGAAATGGTGCTTACCGCCAATGCCCCCAGGAACAATATGGACGTAAGGTTTACCACAACATATAATAACAGCCAGAACACCGCCATGATCATTGCCACGGTTCCATTATACCGCTGGTTCAGGAATTGCGGCATGGTGTAGATCTTATTCTTTAAATACACGGGCATAAAGAAAACAGCCACGATCACCAGCGTGGCCGCAGCCATCCACTCGTAGGTAGAAATAGCCAGACCGATCTTAAAACCACTACCGCTCATACCAATAAACTGCTCGGCAGAAATATTGGAGGCGATCAGCGAAGCGCCGATAGCCCACCAGGTAAGCGACCCTTCGGCAAGAAAATAATCATGGGATGCGGAAACCGAAGCCTGTTTCTTTTTCCTGTACACCCAATAGCCGTAGGAGGCTACAATGAAAAAATAGATAGCAAAAACGATATAATCCGATACAGCTAACTGATTGTTCATATGTCTGCAATAATTAAATGTTGTTTAATAATTTCGCTAATATAATATATTAGCGCTATCTATTTATTATAATGTTTAACTTTTATTCAACTGGTAGTACACATCGCTCCAGCGCAGCTCATTTTTAAAATGATACAGCTCGGTATTCTTATTAATGAGCGTAAACTCTATACCAGCTATTGTAGCAAAATCTTCCAGATGTTCTGCCGTGAGATTTTGTGAATAACAGGTATGGTGCGCACCGCCGGCCAGGATCCAGGCAGCACAGCCCGTATTCATATCCGGCAGGGGCTTCCACAACACCCTTGCTACGGGCAATTTGGGAAGGTTGTGCATCGGCGCCACAGCTTCCACTTCGTTTACCAACAAACGGAACCGGTTGCCCATATCCATCAGCGATGCGTTCAGCGCATTTCCGGAGGCTACATTAAATACCAGGCGCACAGGATCTTCCTTGCCGCCAATGCCCAGCGGATGTATCTCACAGGACGGTTTCTTCAGGGCAATGCTCGGGCAAATCTCCAGCATATGAGATCCTAATACCAGCGGATCCTGCGGATCAAAATGGTAGGTGTAATCTTCCATGAACGAATTGCCGCCTTTTAACCCTGTTGCCATGGATTTCATCGCGCGCACCAATGCAGCCGTTTTCCAATCACCCTCACCCGCAAAGCCATATCCCTTCTGCATTAACCGCTGCGAGGCAATGCCTGGCAATTGCTTCATACCCTGCAGATCTTCAAACGTATCGGAAAAGCCTTTAAAACCGCCCTGCTCCAGGAATGCGGTCATCCCCAGTTCAATACGGGCAGCATCTCTTAAAGACTGATATTGGGCACCGTCCTGTTTTAATGCGCCAACTACTTCATAGGTATCAAAATATTCCTGCACCAGACGGTCTGTTTCTGCATCCGATACCTGGTTGATCACCGCCACCAGGTCGCCGATACCATAGGTGTTAACACTGTAGCCGAACTTCAATTCCGCTTCTACTTTATCACCATCTGTTACCGCTACGTAGCGCATATTGTCGCCAAAGCGCACAAATTTAGCGCCCTGCCAATCGTTCCAGCCAATGGCAGCGCGGCTCCAGGTCGCTATTCTTTCTAAAACTTTTTCATCCTTCCAATGCCCCACTACTACTTTACGCTGCTTGTTCATGCGGCTGAGCATAAATCCAAATTCCCGGTCGCCGTGGGCGGATTGATTGGTATTCATAAAATCCATATCAATGCTGTCCCAGGGAATATCGCGGTTAAACTGGGTATGAAACTGCAACAAGGGTTTATGCAGGATCTTCAGCCCGTTGATCCACATTTTAGCGGGAGAGAACGTATGCATCCAGGCAATAACGCCGATGCAGGAACTGCTGTAATTTGCTGCAGCCATTGTTTGATAAATTTCTTCCGTGCTTTTCACGGTTTCCTTCCAGATGATCTTGACCGGTATTTTTGAAGTACCGTTGATATAGTTCACGATTTCCTGAGAATGCGCAGCCACTTCATTTAGTGTTTCTGCGCCATACAAATTCTGACTGCCGGTAACAAACCACAATTCCAGTTCTTTTATATCATTCATGTATATTGATTTTTTTATTAATTAGGTGTGCGAATATTTTTTAAGATTGCCCGTAATAGCTGTCAGGCCCATGTTTGCGCTGATAATGCTTATCCATTAAAGCTTGTTTCAACCGCTGCGCCTGCGGGTTTATCTGCAGGGTGAGGTAAGCCATTTTTGCCACCTGCTCCAGCACGGCGCTGTTATGTATCGCCTTATGCGCATTTTTGCCCCAGGTAAACGGAGCATGGTTGCCCACCAGGATCATTTCTACTTCATTATGGTCGAGCTGGTGCTCTTTAAAATGATTGATGATCTGGAAGCCGGTTTGTACCTCATAATTTCCTTTGATCATTTCATCGCTCATGGGCAGGGCACAGGGGATATTGGCGATATTATAATCGGCATGAGTGGTACCAAAAATGGGAATATCTTTTTGCGCCTGCGCCCAGGAAGTGGCATAGGTAGAATGGGTATGCACAATACCACCGATCTCTTTCCAATGCTTGTATAATACCGCATGGGTCTGCGTATCCGAACTGGGATTCAACTTTCCATCCACCGTTTTTCCGTCAAAGTCCACTACCACCATTTTTTCCGGTGTCAGGTCCTCATAAGCCACCCCACTGGGTTTGATGGCAAACACGCCTTCTTTGCGATCTGCTTCGCTGGCATTGCCAAACGTAAATAATACCAGGCCCAATTGCGGCAGCTGCATATTGGCCGCATAAGCCTTCTGACGAATTTCTTCAAATTGCATAACTAAAAATTATTTGCTTCTAAAAACGCCCCGATCTGGTTATATCGTTGCATGCGTTTTGCATAGTATTCATGGCGCCCGGCATCGGGAACAAATTCCTGATCAAAACCCTGCCCCATAGCCTTCATGGCATCTTCTACTTTTGGATAAATCCCGGCAACCGTTGCGGCAAACATCGCCGCGCCAATGGCACAGGTCTGCTCCGATTGGTGGATGCGGATCGGCATGCCCATTACATCCGCCATCACCTGCATTATGTAGGGCGATTTCCGGGCAACGCCGCCAACACCGATCAGGCCCTTAATAGGAACCCCTTCTTCTTCAAAACGATCCACGATGGCTTTAGCGCCAAAGCAGGTGGCTTCTACCAGGGCTTTAAAAATTTGGGGGGCGTTGCTTCCCAGGTCCAGCCCCGTCAAAGCCCCGTGCAGCAATTGGTTGGCATCAGGCGTTCTCCTGCCATTCAGCCAATCGATCGCATACAGATCATTTTCCTGCAAGGGCAATTGCGCAGCGGCTTCCGCCAGGGCGGGAATAATTTTAGCCACTATTTCATCACTAACCGCATCGGCCGTTGCGGCATCTATTTGTTTCGATTCATGGAGGAAGCGCAAGGGCCATGCCAGCAGGTTCTTAAACCAGGCATACACATCACCAAAGGCGCTCTGCCCCGCTTCCAGCCCGATCATTACCGGGATCACCGAACCCGTAACCTGTCCGCAGATCCCCTTTACGGTTTTATTATCCGCCAGATCTTCAGCAGGCACCACCAGCATATCGCAGGTAGAGGTGCCCATTACCTTGCTCAGATAATAGGGTTCAATCTGGCCGCCCACGGCGCCCATATGCGCGTCCATAGCGCCAATGCCAATAACTACCTCTTCCGGTACGCCTAATTTAGCAGCCCATTCCTTGCTGATAATACCGGCCGCCACATCGGCAGCAAAAGTTTCTTTGGGCAGCCGCTCTACAAAACCATCCAGCACCGGATCCAGCGTGGCAAAGAATTCATTGGGCGGAAAACCACCAAAGGTCTCTGACCAAAGGGCTTTGTGCCCTGCTGTACAAACCCCTCTTTTTAAATCAGACACGGCCCTGCCGCCGGTTAACAAAAAAGGGATCCAGTCTGCATGTTCCACCCAGCTCGCCGCGGCATCTTTCACCGCCGCATCGGTTTTAAAAATATGCAGCAGTTTTGCCCAGTACCATTCACTGGAATAAACGCCGCCTACATATTGTAAGTAATCTGTATCAAATTTTTTTGCATGTGTGTTGATGGCACCTGCTTCCTGCGTGGAGGTATGATCTTTCCACAGGATAAACATCGCATTGGGGTTTTCCTTAAATGCTTCTGTTAAAGCCAGCGGTGTGCCCGCACCGTCTACAGCTACCGGTGATGATCCGGTAGTATCTACCGATATGCTTTTGATCTGCGCCGCAACCACAGGTCCGGCTTGTTTAACGCAATCTTTAATAGTAGCCTCCAGCCCTTCAATATAATCCAGCGGGTGCTGCCGGAACTGCTTTTTTGCAGGATCGCAGTACAACCCTTTTTTCCACCGGGGGTAATAAAAAACGGAAGCAGCGATTTCCTGTCCGTTCAAGGCGTTCACAATCACAGAGCGAACCGAATCAGTTCCATAATCCACTCCTACTACATATGCTTCTTTCATTTGACGATGCACGTTTAGACGTTAAAAATACGATTTATTCATAATAATTGTAAAAATTACAATTATTTTTAACAAAATAGACTGTTGAGTTCAGGATCGGTGAAATCCCGGATAAAGAAACGCACATTTCGCAGATGGCTGAACGCTGCCGGCTGATGGCCCGTGGTGACCACTACGGCATCCATACCTGCATGCTGCGCGGCTTCCACGCCTTTGGGCACATCCTCAAACACCAGGCACTCCTCCGGTGGCAACTGCAGTGCTGCTGCGCATTTCAAAAACGTTTCGGGATTGGGTTTGCTTAAAACCACGTCGTCTGCCGTAATGATCGCGGAAAAATAGTGCCTCAGGGGTAGGTTATCGACCACAAAATCCACATTAAAAGGAATGGCGGCGGTGCCGATGGCCATTGCGATATGTTGCGCTTTTGCGCTCTCCAAAAACCCGGTGATGCCGTCAATGCCGCGGAGGTGCGGTAAAAATTCAGCCTGGTAGATTTGTTCTTTCCGGACAGAAATCTGCTGTTTTTCTGTTTCAGAAAATCGTTCGGAGCCAAAAATGCGGTCCAATACTTCACTGTTTTTCCCATACATTTCCCGGGCTACTGCATCAAGGGAGAGGGAGGCTCCCAGTTCTTCGTTCAGGATTTTATGCCATGCGTTGGCATGAAAGGGCATGTCATCAATAATCGTTCCGTTCAGATCAAAAATAAATCCTTTGTATTGCATTCGCTTATTGGTTTAAGCCGGGAAATTACTGAGAAATGAACGGTTTCGCGTTGCTTAATTTATAAGGAGGTTAAGCGATTTGTGAGGTCTTCAATGTTGCACGCAAAGACGCAAGGCTCGCTATATTTCCCGCGGCGACACAGCGAAGCAATGGCGCGGCGCAATGTTCCCTACAATTATTCAGCGGGGAAGGCGGTAAGTTAAAGATAGCAGCTTCAACATCCGCTTAAAAATTCTGTGTAAATCTGCGGAATCCGTGAGATACATAGCTAATATCCGGCCGGGAAGACAGTGAGACGGTAAGTCAGAGCAATATCTTCCCGCATTTCCGACTTCCCGGCATTCATTTAAGCTAAAATTAACGAAGCAGCCGGGCAGGTACCCCCATAGTGGTAAGCACCACGGGCTTTATAGAACCGTCTGCATTAAAATACATCCGCTCAATACAGGTTTCCCGGGAATTGCCGTCTTTCTCCGTCAGCGGCCGGCGATGATACACGATATACCATTCATCTTTCCCCGGAATTTTTATCACGGAGTGATGCCCCGCTCCCGTTGCTATTTTGGGATCTTGCTGCAATATTTTGCCCACTCGTTTAAATGGGCCTTCCGGCGTATCGGCCACGGCATAAGCCACGCAATAGTCCGGGCCCGTCCATCCTCCTTCCGACCACATAAAATAATATTTTCCATTGCGGAGGAACATAACCGGCCCCTCCACATAACCCTGCGGCGTTATTTCTTTAAATATAGTGCCATCTTTAAATGGAATAAAACCGGTAAAATCATCTTTCAACCGTGCTATATTGCAATGCCGCCAGCCGCCGTATATTAAATAATAAGCCCCGTCCTTGTCCTTAAACACAAACTGATCAATGGGCTGTGCCCCATTGTAAAATTTATCAACAAGCGGTTTTCCCAAATAGTCTTTAAACGGGCCTTCCGGCCGGTTGGCTACCGCTACTCCGATGCCGCCTATTGCGCTGTCGTTCTGAATATCATTCGCTCCAAAAAACAGATAATACTTTTGCGCTTTCTTTACAATCGCCGGCGCCCATAAGGCGCGCTTTGCCCATTTCACATCAGCGGTGTCAATAACATGCGAATGCTTTTTCCAGTTTACCAGGTCGGTGGAGGAAAACGCATCCATGAAAACCTGTTTATTATAAGGAGCCGAATAAGTGGGATAGATCCAATAGGTGTTGCCAAACAACGCAGCTTCCGGATCGGCATACCATCCGGGAAACAAGGGATTGCCGGACATTTTCTTTTGCCCCTGGACGATGCTCCCCCAAAGACACAATACAATCAACACCCAAACTTTTGCTATGCGTTCAAACAATCGAAACATTGATTTTTAGTTTAGAGCTCCCGCTGGCTTCGCAGGGGCACGCAGAAATTTTCAATTCATTTCAGCAAATTCCGCGCATGCTGCGGGAGGTTTAAATTGCTATTTCAACAACCGGTCCGCAACAAAGGTAATAGCTGTTTTGCCATGCGGTGTAGGCATTCCCTCTTTATTCAGGTTCACAAACACCAGCCGGTCGATCGTTAAGATCTGCTGATGATCCATCTTATTACGCACTTCACAGCGAAGCGTTAACGAAGTCCTGCCAAATTTTGATGCCACAATTCCGATCTCAATAATATCTCCCTGTTTTGGGGAGGAGATGAAATTTATTTCAGAAATAAATTTAGTAACGATATGTGTGTTCTCCAGCTGAATGATCGCATACAAAGCCGCCTCTTCATCGATCCATTGCAACAAACGCCCCCCAAACAGAGATTGATTGGGATTCAGGTCTTCCGGCTTTACCCATTTACGGGTATGAAAACGCATCTCGTTATCCAGTTCTGTTTGTTCGTCCATCTCAGATTATTTATAAGTTTCTCTTTTTATATTCAGCAATAACATTTTCAAGGTGTTTTTTAAAGCGTCCTTTCAGATCGGGCAGCGCATCATAAGGAAATCCATCCGGTGCCAGCCGTTCTTCCCTTCCATCCAGGAAAAAATAGAAAGGCTGGGTATTCGCTCCAAAACGGGATACCTGGATATCCGCATTCCGGTCGCCCAGATCCTCAATCTGCTTGCCCAGGTCTTTGGAATAATATTGCTCCGCCTGCGGAAGATCTACCCCGTTGTGCGCGTCCACATATAAAGAAACGACCACAAATTCATTTTTCAGTAACTGCATCACCTCCGGGTCGCTCCAGACCTGGCCTTCCATTTTACGACAATTCACGCAGTTAATGCCTGTAAAATCAAGCATTAGCGGCTTTTTTAGTTTCCGGGCCACTTCCAGCGCTTCATTATAATCGAAATAGGTTACCAGTCCATTGTTTACCACCACATCGGGCTCATATTTTTTCATTACGGCCGCATATTTAACCGGTTCCGGCAAGGCCCCTGTATAATGAGCGGTGGTATCTTTCGACTCCGATCCTTTCTTTAGCAAGGCACTTACATCAAAGCCAGGGGGCAAGTCATCGGCATTAAAATCCTGTGTACCCATCGGCGGCAAAAAAGTACCCAGTCCTTTTAATGGCGCGCCAAACAGCCCCGGAATAAGATAGATCACCATAAAGAAAGAGGCAATGGCAAATGACAATCTTGTTACCGTTAGATGCGGAAGTCCAAAATCATTTTTGGGTAATTCATCGTCATGTTTAAATTTCAGTTTTCCTAAGAGGTATACCCCCAGCAGCAGGAAAATCACCACCCACAGACTGATAAAAATTTCACGATCCAGTATACGCCAGTTTTTTGTCAGATCCGCATTTGAAAGAAATTTAAGCGCCAGTGCCAGTTCAATAAACCCGAGTGACACTTTAATCGTATTCATCCAGCCACCGGGTTTGCTTAAACTATTTAGCCACGATGGGAAAAATGCCAATAATGCAAATGGTATGGATAAACCAAGAGAAAAGCCGAAGAACCCTAATAACGGTCCGGCATAGCCTCCTTTAAAAATTAAAGGCAAAAGCAAACCAAGTATAGGTCCGGTACAACTAAATGAAACAATAACCAAAACCAGCGCCATGAAAAATATGCCCAAAAAACTGGACGTATTGGCTTTTGCATCAGCCTTATTAGACCATGAGGAAGGAAGCGTAATTTCAAAGGCCCCTAAAAATGAAATGCCAAACAGGACAAATAAAACGAAAATAAATAAATTGAAAATCCAGTTTGTGGAAATATTATTTAATGCAGTAGGTCCCCAGATAAGTGTTATTAAAAAGCCTATAAATGTAAATATAAACACAATCGATGCCGAATAAATAAAAGCGTTCTTTCTGCCCTCCGCTTTTGTTTTACTCCTTTTGGTAAAAAAGCTTACTGTTACCGGGATCATGGAATAAATGCAGGGCGTTAATAGCGCCAGCAGCCCTCCTCCGAATGCCGCCAGGAATACCAGCCACAATGACTTGGATTCAGCAGGGTTGCCATCCGACACAGCTGAACCCTGATTACCGCTTATGGAAGCTGCATTTTTTACGAAAAACTTAAACGGCTCTTCAAAACTCGAGAACTCCCCGCCTGATTTATACGAATAAGTAATGCTTCCTTTAATGATTGCACTATCATTTTTTCCAAGCGTCACTAGCTGGATCCACTGAAGAGAATCCTTAACATAAACAACAGGCGTATTCAGCACAGAGTCCCGCGCCTGTACCAGTTTTCCCCGCTGTTGCAACGAATCTTCCAGGAGCCTTTTGGCAGTAGAATCAAAAGCAACGGCTGAAAAAATGCCATTATTTTCGGCCGTCTGGATGCCAAATAATTCCGTTCCCGGTTGCAATACCCGGGCAGTTATAATAAGCCGGAATTTGTTCCCCTCCGCCTTTTCCTGGCGATAGTCAAATTTTATTTTTGAAGTATCCTGGGCAGTTGAAAACTGGGTTATTAAAAAAAATAATGCTGTTAGTACTACGAATCGCTTCATTCAATTACATTTATGCAGGTATATAAGCCTCAAATATATACAAATAAAAAAACGGAACAGGGGTACATCCCTGCTGCTTCATTATTTACAGAATATTCAAAATTAAGTGCATCCGGTTCCGGAACTTTTAATAAAAACACCGGATCATCAGATTTGTTACGCTCCTTCAATAATTTCGATGCATTTTTTTAAACTATCCTCCCAGTAGGGTATATCAAGCTGAAAGGTATTTTTAAAAGAAGACTTATCCAATACGGAATAAGAAGGCCGTTTTGCCGGTGTCGGATAAGCTGAAGAAGGGATGGGATTTACAACGCAGTTGCTGTTAATAAGCTGCTTAATAGCAACGGCAAAATCGTACCAGGTAATAGCGCCCTCATTCGTGTAATGATAAATTCCTGCCGCCCATTGCCCGTTGGCGATCAGATCCAGAATGGCTTTTGCCAGGTCGCGGGCGTAGGTTGGAGCGCCCTGCTGATCACTTACCACACTAATTTCCGGCCGTTCGTTCATCAGCCGGATCATTGTTTTTACAAAATTTTTCCCAAAGGAAGAATACACCCAGGCCC
>JAGIAQ010000120.1 GCA_017744795.1 Niabella sp.
CTGAAATAATGCCCTTTTACATTTCTTATTCAATATTTCTTATTCTACATTCACCGGAATCCTGTGCTTAAGTAAATGACATTGATTCCTTGTTCTTCATTCTCTCTTAAGGGAAATTTGGTTATTCCTCTATTTTTTCGTCTGCCAGGCGGGATACCACATCCGGTGCTATTTTCCGCATTGGGTTCGAGCGTTGGTCTGCATACTCATTGCGTTGGTTGATAACATCTGCGCAGAAAAAAATAGATTGGATAAAGGACCCGGCATCTGCCCGGTCTTTTCCTGCAATGTCAAAAGCCACCCCATGATCAGGCGACGTGCGCACCAGTTCCAGTCCGGCCGTAAAATTCACGCCTTCGCCTGCAGCCAGCGATTTAAAAGGGATCAGTCCCTGATCGTGATACATGGCCAGCACCGCATCAAATTTTTCATATTGTCCGCGCGCAAAAAAAGCATCGGCGCTATACGGACCAAAAGCAAGAATGCCATTGTTTTTGGCTTGTTTAATAGCCGGGGCAATGATCGTTTGCTCTTCATTGCCCACCAGGCCTTCATCGCCCGCATGCGGGTTTAACCCCAGCACGGCGATGCGTGGTTTGCTGATGCCAAAATCTTTTTGCAGGCTGCTGTTCATAATAGCAAGCTTGCTCAGGATGGCTTCCTTTGTTATGTGCTGTGCAATTTCGCTTACCGGCACATGTTCGGTTACCAGCGCCACGCGCATGTTATCGGCGCAAAGCATCATCACCACATCCTTTGCATTAAAGCTGTCCTTTAAAAAAGGCGTATGCCCGGTATAAGAAAAACTTTCACTCTGCACATTTGATTTGTGGAGGGGCGCTGTAACCAACCCGTCGATCTTTTTTTCTTTAAAGGCTTCGATAGCTGCCTGTAATGAACTAACTGCATAACGACCGCCGGTTTCATTTAAGACGCCCGGGGTAATATTCACGTCCTCGTCCCAGCAATTAAAGATAGTAACCTGTTTAGGATTGATCTTATCAAACTCCCGGGTATGATAAAAACTGAAATTACTTTCGCTGATGGTTTTGCGATAAAAATTGACCACTTTATTGCTGGCAAAAATGACAGGTGTGCAAAAATCGAGCAGGCGCTGATCAGAAAAGGCCTTAATGATCAGTTCGATGCCAATGCCATTCAGATCGCCGCTGGTAATACCAATAACCGGTTTGGTTTTATTCGTCATAAAATATTGAACTGCTTTAAGCGGTGAATTTACGATAAAATATCGGGACACTTCTGCCGGCCCTGCATCCCGTGGAAAAATCTCTTAAAATGCTATGGGTTCCTGGTTTCAGCTAAATCGGCACAAAACTATAAGTAATAGCGGTAACGTAATCATCAGCAGGGTTCCCAAGGATCAAAGCCGTTTTATCAGGCGCGATACTGTATTTAAGACCTACCTGGCGATCAATAGCAGGAGGCGCGGCCGATATAATTTTCTGCGCCGTGGAAGAGAGCGTAACCGGCGTTACCGAAGGGTCGCCGGTGCTGGATGCGATGGAAATACAACTTACCGGTATAGTCAGATTATTGGTTTTGCCGGTAAGATAGGGCCCGGAGGCTTTTACATATACATCATAGGGCGTCGTTTTGCTAATAGTAAGTGCATTGATCTGGCTGGCCGACACGCCATTTGTGTAATCACTGGTTGAAGCGAATGGCAGCGTTACATCAGCGTTATTCACCTGCAGCTGGCCCAGGTCCTGTACGTTAATGGTAAGCAAAGGATTTTGTTGTACAGCGGCCGCCTGTGCCGGTGTACCGGCATCAAAAGCTTCGTAGTTCAGCGTAGTGGCATAAGTTCCCATTTGCAGAAAGCCGCTTTTTAAATTAGCCGGGGTAATACTGTAGGTAACCGTATTGGTTTGTTTATTCGTTGTTGGAATGGGAAATCCGCCCAATGGCGAAAGGTTTAAATAGGCCGAATTTAGTGCGATGGCCGTGCCCGCCGTAGGAGCAGTAACAGCGGCTGATACATTCCCCGTAAGGGTATTGGGATTAGGCGCCCCGGAATATCCGTTGGTATAAACAAAATTCGTGGCGGATGTTTTTACGTGCAGCCCCAGCGGTACTGTATAGGCAAAAGGCAGGGTGTGGCTGCCGCTTAAGGTGCTGGTGCGGAAATAATTGAGATCATCTACCGTAAGTGTAAGGTCTGCCGGAGCAGTAAAACTTATAAAGGGTGCAACAATAATACTTAAGGTGGCCGGATAGGTAGTTGTACCCAGACAAAGCGCCCCTCCCGGAGTTGTAAAGGTAAGACCGGTTGAATAGGTGCCGGCTTTCCAGGCGATGTTATTCATGTCCGATTGTAGCATACGGTAACGGATCGCTACGGCACCGCCGCCGCCCAAAGATACCAATGCGGAATACAGGGTTTGCGCGGGAGCAGTACCTAAAGGCTGCTCTGTAGCTGAACCGCCCAAACTTACATTTGGCCCAATGGCTGTAACCAGCAATTTGACTTTTGATAATACCGACGGTGTAAGCGTGGGTGTAAAATCTGCATTTGCTACAACCCGTATAGAAGCCCCCAGCGCCAGTAAGCAGGAGTTTGAGGTAAACGAGTTATCCGTTACTGACACTTCGCCGGTAAAATTGCCGCTGTTAATATTCAATGTTGGATTTTGAGCGCTTATTACAAGCCCCGGCAGGCAACAGCAAAGCAGCAAAAAATAACGCATCTTATTCATACACGATATCTTTTTGTGCTACTTTCAGATCCGTTGCAGGGCCGCTGTCCAGGATGGCCGCCGCCTGATAATTTCCTTTCTGCAAATGCGCCGGAACATTGACATAAACAATTTGTGTTGCTCCCGGCAGCATAGAAATCGCTTTAGGGCGAATGGTTACAGTAGCGCCGGAAGTTTTATTGGTCAGCTCTACACGCAACTGCCCATCAGTAGCCACATCTCCTTTGTTTTGAATCGCTACAGCCAATAGCCGGGTTGAATCACTATTGCGCCCTTTATCTTCGAACGCCGTAAACTCAAGGTTCTTTTTGCTAATGCCCGGTATCGTATTGTAAAGGTGAATGCCTACTTCTACCTTTATGATGATCCCTACTTTTTTGCCGGCTTTATCAATCCCTGTTACCGGTCTTCTTTGGTTTACCTGCGTTAAAAAAAGCATGCTGTTCGTTACGGGTTTGGGATCGCCCGGCACCTGCATGGACACAGATACCTCCTTTGTTTCGCCAGGTTGCAAAACAAGCTGCACCGGATCAATATGCACCCAGCGGGCATTGGAAGCGGGCAAACTCCCGGCTTCAGAATAAATTTTTGTCCCCAAACTATCGCGGTACCAGTCTTTAAGCGTCGCGTTTAAAACGAGCAGATTACTGTCCGTATTGGTGACCTGGATCCTTTCTGTTGCCAATTGTCCTGCCGGCAGGTTAAAAAAAATGCGGGAGGGGGTAACCATAACGCCCTGCGCCCGGGCTTCGCCAACAGGCAGCAGCACCCATAATAGTATCAGGGCTATTAAAATAAAACCGGAACATCTGCTACTGTTCCGGTTTTGAATACATATATATCTTTTGCCAAATAGAAGCATGCTCGTCTGCTGCGCTTGATACAATTAAGGATTCGTAATAGAATAGGTAAGCACGGCAGTGTACGTGTCTGCCTTTTTTCCGAGGATCTCCGTTGCAACTTTTGCCTGCGGAATAGAATAGTTCACATCTGCCAGGGCAGCCAGGGCATAAGTACCGCCAATCAATGGCTGTGCTGTTGTTGAAAGCGAAGCGATCGTTTGCAAATTTTTGCCAGGTAAATTATTGTTATTCGTACTGGCCGGAGCCGTTACCGTTACTGCTGATGCGTTTACAACATCGGTATTGCCGCTGGTACCACCCGTTAATGTGGCCGTGTTCGCTTTCAGACTAACCGTATAGGGCAATATGCTTGTGATAGACAGGTGCCCCGTCATGGTGGTAGTAGCGCCGTTTGTCTGATAATCTGCCAGCGTGGCAAAACTAAGTGTTACATCCGTTTGCTGTACGGTAATGCTAAGCAACGGACTAATAACCACATGCAAATTTGTTGTACCCGATGTTTGGGCCAGCGCAGTTGTAAAAGAACTTACAGCAATGAATGCAAGCACCAATACATTTTTGTAGTTTTTTTTATTAGTCATTTTTCTAGGATTTTTTTACAAAAGGAAGTTAACATTATATGAATTTATAAAAAAATTTATCTTTAAGATAACTGTGCTAAGTTAGTGGGGCTTTTATTATTGATTGTAGTGATAACCTCTAACAATTGAACACTTGCCCAACCTATTCTCATATTTTTCATCGTCAGGTTATAGAAAATGTTTGCTGGCAGTTTCACTCACCTTCTTATATCTTTTTTCAAAGGGACAGGAACAAAATATCGCGTTATCATTTTTGGAAGACAGTGTGGCTGTAAACTATGGCGAGACCTTTTCCAATAAATTATTAATTACCAACCGCTCACAAAACAATGTTGTTTTAATATCAGCAACTCATGATTCCCTGGCCCTTATCGGTTTACCAGACACCCTGTTGCTTAATGCCGGTGAACAAAAATTGTTGTTGGTTAAATATCTTGCAAACCCATTGCTGTTCAGGGTTATGAGCAACAAGATCGTAGCCCGTTATCACCGCTCCGGCCAAACAGAAGCGCTTCAGGCTGCTTTTTTTTCCTATGCGCAAAACGGGCAGCAACTGTTGCTTTCCACCACCAGCGCTGTTAATTATTTAAACACATCCGGCAATGAGGGAATGGTACAGTTGCGGTGTACCAATAATGGCTATGCGCCGTTAACGTTTACACTGCAGTTGAAATCGTACCCCGAGGGCCTCATAATTACCGATAATAATCAATCGGTTACTTTACAGCCGGGCAGCCAGCAATTAATGCTGTTCCGCGTGCGCAATATGCTTACCCAAAACTTAAGTTCTGATTTCAACTTATCTATTCAGGCGATTGACCCCATCTCTGCCAAACAACTTACCATAACCTTTACAAAAGTGATGGCCCTGAGCAGCGAAAAAAGAATGGGCATCCCTAACAACACTGATGCGGCCCTGATGAATAATATGGCCCAGCTCAGCTATTGGACCACTAATGGCGGTTTTAACTATTATCAGCTAAATACAAAGGGTTTGATACGCCCCTCCGAAAACAACGCACTGCGTTACAATCTAAACCTCAACTATTATACCAGCCCTTTTTCAGGAGCCGAAATGTATGACTCCTGGGTTGCTTACAACAACAAACATTTTGGAGTGCAGGCCGGAAATATTTATGACAACCTGGATTATCCTTTATTTGGCAAAGGCGTTAAGGCCTCTGTTTTTCTGGATTCAGCCAATGCGGTAAGCGGTTATTATGTAAAAAATAATTACCTGTTATTTTCTGATGTAAACCAACAAAGAGAAGGCGCCACGCTTTGGGCTGGCAGCTATATCCATTCCAGCCAAAGCAATAACAGCAGCCTTGTTTACCTGAACGGCAATGATCCTTTCACAGGCGTACAAACAAATCTTGTCAGTGCAAAATCCGGATGGCAATTCCCCGACAACCAGTTTTTAGAACTGACGGCAGGATACAGTCATGAGGCGTTGGCCGGCAACCCAACTGCGGCGCAAAACGGATATGCAGGGGGGATCCGCTACCGCGGGCATTGGGCCAAATGGGATCTGCTCTCAGACAATTATTATAGCACGCCCTATTATAGCGGTTTGCGGCGGGGCGCCTTGCTAATACAGGAGCATATTGACTATCAGTTAAACAAGCAGCAGCGCCTTTTTGTACACGCCGAAGTGGTTAACAATACGCCTGGTTACCTTAGTAATTATTATTCGGGGTTTATTGATACAAAATCGGCCCAATATCAGGCGGGATTTACAACAGCATTGCACCACTGGTTTTTTAATGTGCATCCTTATTTTTATGCACAGTCCCTGCATCAGAATATCGCTAATACCGAGCTGGCACTACGCTCTGCTTCATGGCATGCGGCGGCTGATATTTCATATAACCGAAATGGACGATCATTAATGCTTACCGGAGATTATGGCACCGTGCAAAGCAATAACCCCTATCTGCCGGATAAAAATTATACTGTATGGCAATGGCGTTTTAATTACAACACCCGGCTTTTAGGGATCAATGCGCTGTTGCAGCATAATCCGTTCTACCTGATGCAGGAAGCCTCGCCCTGGCAACAGGGGAACTTCAGGCAATATTCACTCGAGCCTTATATTCATTTTTCCCTCTTCAATAAAACGCTGAAAATAGAAGCATCTGACAATCTCAATTATTACAGTTATTTCCAGGGCTGGGCCAATACTGTTCAGGGTAAATTGAGTTTCCGGTTTAAGAAAACCTGGCAGGCAGCTATTCAAACATTGTATAATACTTATCAACAGCACCAGTATTATAATTTTTCTCAAACACAGGTGAGCCTTACAAAATCCTTTATCGAAAAAAATCTGCCGGGTTATAAAAACATTTCGATCACCTTCTTCGGAGATAACAATGCAAATGGCATCTGGGATGCGGACGAAGCGCCGGTGGAGAATGTGATTGCAGCATTGGGCCGGTCTTTTGCGCAAAGCAACCGAAAGGGAAAAATATCCTTTACCAACCTGAAACCCGCCGCCTACAAATTGCATCTTCAAAACGGGAACGGATGGTGGCTGCCGGAGGTTCCGGAACTATTTGTATCACGCAACAAAGCCTTTACTATTGCATTAGTAAAAACAGCAGTGGTATCCGGAAGGATCAGTCCACAAAAAAACGTTTACATACAGGATGGGCCCCTGCTGGAAGGCATCACGGTTATTGCAACCGGACAGCGGGGCGACCGGCATACGACCCTTGCCGACGCAGCGGGCAATTTCTCGTTTAACCTACCGGTAAAGACCTTTACTTTTTCAGTTGAAACACTGGATGAACGCCAGCTTATTTCTGATCAGCCCCAGACAATTAATGTAAAAGAACAGAACAACCCGTTGATTATTTTCAACCTGACGGATCATACCCGGAGCGTGAATATTCAGCAGTTTTAAACACACGATTCTGCCAAGCACTCAATTGTCGACAATACAAAACCCGTTTATTTGCTCCGGTCAAATCAGGAAGCCAGGCCGATTTTTAATTTTATGAAATTTAGCTGTTCTTGTGTAATCAAGCTTCTCTGTATATAGAGTGCCTGATCTGCATCCAGATATAGCAACAGTATATTCCCCCTTTCTTCCCATTTTACAAAAGCCGGCCATTTTAGAAATCTTTCCGAATTTGGAGTGCTGGATTTTACTCCATCTTCGCTAAACGTATATTCAACGCCTTTACTAATAGGGCTTTCCTTATAATTTTTAATAACTCTTCTATATTGTAACAAAGGCACAAGCAATAACAAAACCCCGAAACCAATATAGCTTAAATCAAGAGTTGGAATATCGTTTTTTACAAAATAAAGATGCTCGGTATTTTTTTTAATGAGAAATACAATTGTAATCAGAATAATCGCGTTTGCAGAAAGAATGCTTTTTAGCATCATCAATAAAAAATCTTTCTTATTCAGTATATTGAAAATAGAAAACGGAGTCATCGTTAGTTTTTCAATAAAGATAAGAAAGCTGCTGAACCCATAAAAAAAGTCCGTTTACACGGACTTTATAAAAAATAGTACTCTTAAAAATTTACTTACTCAGGAACATACTTCTGTCCTTATACAACTGCCGGAAGTACGGATCCTTTAGATCCTTGATAAAGCGAATGGCTTCACCCGTACTCTTCATTTCAGGCCCCAGTTCTTTGTTTACCCCCGGGAATTTGTTGAAGCTGAACACCGGTTCTTTAATAGCATAGCCTTTTAGTTTTTTCTCAAACTTGAAATCGGTGAGCTTATTGGCCCCGATCATCACCTTGGTGGCAACGTTCAGGTAAGGAATCTGGTAGGCCTTAGCAATAAACGGCGTTGTGCGTGAAGCGCGCGGATTGGCTTCGATCACATATACCGTGCCATCCTTAATTGCAAACTGGATATTGATCAGCCCCTGAATATTCAATGCTTTAGCGATCTTTTCAGAATAATGCTCCATGGTAGTTACTTCCATCGGCGAAAGATTGAAGGCCGGCAGCACCGCGTTACTGTCTCCACTATGGATACCCGCAGGCTCAATATGTTCCATTACGCCCATCACATGAAAGTTTGTTCCGTCGTAAATGGCATCCACTTCTGCTTCCTGGCAACGATCCAGGAAATGATCGATCAGGATCTTATTGCCGGGAATATGCTTTAATAAACTGATAACGGCACGTTCCAGTTCATCATCATTAATTACGATCCGCATCCGTTGTCCGCCCAATACATAAGAAGGGCGCACCAGTACGGGATATCCTACGCGGTTAGCAATGGCGATGGCTTCATCCACATTCCATGCAGATCCATATTCAGGATAAGGGATGCCTAATTCTTTCAGCATATCGCTGAAGCGACCGCGGTCTTCCGCAATATCCATATTGTCAAACGAAGTGCCCATGATCTTAACGCCCATATCGGTGATCTTTTCAGCCAGCTTCAATGCGGTTTGTCCGCCCAGCTGCACAATCACCCCTGCGGGTTTTTCATATTCGATCAGTTCACGCACATGCTCCCAATACACGGGTTCAAAGTAAAGTTTGTCCGCCATATCAAAATCCGTGCTCACCGTTTCGGGGTTGCAATTCATCATGATGGCTTCATAACCCGCTTCTTTAATAGCCAGCAATCCATGCACACAACAATAGTCAAACTCAATCCCCTGGCCGATCCGGTTCGGACCACTGCCCAGCACGATGATTTTTTTTCTGTCGGTAACTTTCGATTCGTTATGTACCAGTCCGTCTGTAGTTGCTGCTGCATTCACCGGCGCATCAAAAGTGGAGTAGAAATACGGGGTCTTCGCTTCAAATTCGGCGCTACAGGTATCTACCATTTTGTACACCCGGCTGATCCCCAGCTCTTTTCTCTTGGTGTACACGGCATCTTCCGTATTTCCATGCCCCATGATCTCGGCAATCTGCGCATCGCTAAAACCGTTCACTTTGGCATCCCGCAATAATTCAGCAGGCAGGGTTTCCAGCGTGTAGGCTCCTATTTGCTTTTCGATGGTACAAAGCTTTTGGATCTCCGACAGGAACCAACGATCAATACCATTGGTGGCTTTTGAAATGGTTCCCACCGAAATGCCCGCCATCAGCGCATCTTTAATGCGGAAAATGCGGTCCCATTTTGGTGTTTTAATATATTCCAGCAATTCTTCCCCGCGCATCAGGCTTTTGCCATAATAGCCTAGTCCGATGGCATTATTTTCCAGGCTCTGACAGGCTTTCTGGATCGCTTCGTTAAACGTGCGGCCAATAGCCATCACCTCGCCCACACTTTTCATTTGCAGGCCCAGGGTGTCGTTCGCTCCTTTAAATTTATCAAAGTTCCAGCGCGGGATCTTTACAATTACATAATCCAGCGCGGGCTCAAAGTAAGCCGATGTCGTCTTGGTGATCTGGTTTTCCAGCTCATCCAGGTTATAGCCAATAGCCAGTTTAGCGGCTATTTTAGCAATAGGATATCCGGTTGCCTTGGATGCCAGGGCAGACGAGCGGCTCACCCGCGGGTTGATCTCAATAGCGATTATTTCTTCTGTTGCCGGGTTCATCGCAAACTGCACGTTACACCCGCCGGAAAAATTGCCCAGATCGCGCATCATTCGTATGGCGGTATTACGCATCAGCTGCATACCGGTATCGCTCAGCGTCATCGCCGGCGCCACGGTTATAGAATCGCCTGTATGCACTCCCATGGGATCAAAGTTTTCCACGGTACAGATGATACATACGTTATCGGCAGCATCACGCAGCAGCTCCAATTCAAATTCTTTCCAGCCCAACACAGCCTGCTCCACCAGCACTTCATGTATCGGCGAAGCCTGCAATCCACGGTTCAGGGCTTCGTCCAGGTCATCTTTATCATGCACAAAACCACCGCCGGTTCCGCCCAGTGTAAAAGAAGGACGTATTACCAGCGGAAAGCCTATTTCCTGTGCATATTCCTTTCCTTCCAGGAATGAATTGGCGGTTTTGGCCGTAGCCACCTGTATACCCATTTCAATCATCCACTGGCGGAACAGTTCCCGGTCTTCCGCCTTATCAATTGCTTTAATATCCACCCCGATCAGGCGCACATTATATTCCTTCCATAATCCCAATTCCTCCGCTTCCTTACAAAGATTGAGCGCCGTTTGTCCGCCCATAGTAGGCAATACCGCGTCAATATCGTTTTCCTGCAGGATCTGTTCAATACTTTCCGTGGTCAGGGGCAACAGGTATACCCGGTCGGCCATCATTGGGTCCGTCATAATGGTGGCCGGGTTGGAATTGATCAATATTACCTTTATACCCTCTTCCCGCAAACTGCGGGCCGCCTGGGTACCGGAATAATCAAATTCACATGCCTGGCCAATGATAATGGGACCAGAACCAATAATTAATACAGATTTGATGGAAGTATCTTTTGGCATCCTTTTGTTTTCTTTTAAAAAAAATAAATTGCGCAAAGGTAGCCTTTTAAAAGAGAATTTTCCCGATTAATTTGAGTGAATTTTAAGCTTTAGGCTAAAGTTTTTTAGAACGAACGATTGTAAAAAACACCATTACCGAACAGAAGAGCCCCTGATCACCAGCTTTGGTTTTAGCGACCGGACGATGGGCTCGGCTTTTCCTTCTGTTTGAATACTCCGGAGCAGCAATTCCATCGCTTCCCGGCCGATAATGCTTACGGGTTGCTGTATGGTTGTAAGGCCGGGATCAATAATCTCGGCCATAGGATCATCACTAAAACCCACCACGCCCAGCTCCCTTGGAACGCGGATCCCCTTTTTCCTGGCCAGCATAATTAGCTGAATAGCAACCGGATCGTTCACGCAAAAAACAGCATCGGGACGGTTCCGTTTTTTTGTAAGGAGCGTTTCCGCCGCGTTGATCGCCCCTTTTTTCGACAGATCACAATGAATAATCTGGTCTTTTCCTGACGCCAGGCCATATTTCTTCAATGCCGCCAGGTATCCGTTCAACCGGTTATGAGTCAGCTGCAGCGACAATGGCCCGCCAATATGCGCTATATTTTTATACCCGCTTTGGATCAGGTGCTCCACGGCCATAAACGAACCTTTGTAATCATCTACCAACACCTTTGAAGTATTGATTTCTTCGCAGACCCTGTTAAAAAATACAATGGGGATGCCGTGCCGTTCAAATGTTTTAAAATGTTCAAAACTGTTGGTTTCGCGCGTCATCGAAACTAACACCCCATCCACCCGGTTTAATAATAACACGTTCGCGTTTGCTTTTTCGGTTTTACGTGATTCATGCGATTGACAGATGATCACATTGTAACCTGCTTTGGTGGCCACTTCCTGTGCCGCCATAATAATAGTGGGAAAGAAATAGGTAAGAAATTCAGGAACAATAATGCCGATGGTATTGGACTTGCTGTTCACAAGGCTTTTTGCCAGCAGGTTGGGCTGGTAATCCAGCTTGCGGGCCATCTCTAATACATCGTTCCGGGTTTGTTCATTAATATCGCTGTGCTCATGCAGCGCGCGTGACACGGTTGATTTAGATATATTGAGCGCCTTTGCAATATCAACGATGGTAGTCATGTGCGGGCGGACTGACGCTATTGCCTGCGATGGCGCCTCTTCTTTTAAAATAAAATAGAGCTTACAATCTTTGCAATAATAACGTTGCTTACCCCGAACGATGCCGGACCGGGTAATCGCATGCACTTCCCCACAATGAATACAACGAACCACAACTATTTTTAATTAAGCTTCGCTAAAATAATGAGTTTTTGGGATTCGCTAAACAAAGAAGTTGTGTTAAGGCGGACCAAACAAAAGTTCTTTGAAACATTATCATTAAGAAACCATTGAGGAATTAAGGATCGTTAAGGCTTACTGGCTTAAACGAGAAAAAAGTAACGTAAAGAGCTGTTTAACGCAGAACGCTCAACGCGTAATGCATAACGGGTCTTCGATTGACCATTATCGATTGACCATTCAATGTCGTTTACTTAAGCTTTCAGACCAGATCTTCTTGTGGCCCCTGCAAAGGGCGGCGTATTCATTGCCTAAAACATCTTTTGTAAACGCAATTATTGATAGCGTTTTTTCATTTCTATTGATAACTTCATCCTGTTTGGCTTTTTTCCACTTTTTTTCCCGATCAATCGGGAATAAAAAAGTGGAGCAAAAAATCTT
>JAGIAQ010000121.1:0-11890 GCA_017744795.1 Niabella sp.
GTTCTGCTGCCTTTTTAAAGCGGATATTTTTTATAAGCTCGTTCACGGACATGTTCGTGAGGGCTCTTAGTTTTTTATAGAGTACCGGTGTGCTCATGGCTACTTTGCGGGAAAGTTTTTCCACTCCGAAGTCCGGATCTTCCAGATGCGCTGTAATGATCCCGATCACGTGGTTTAGGAAATCACTTTCAGTTGTGGCGGCAGCATCTTTAACGTCGCTGGTTGTAGCAGCTGCCAGGTGCAGGGTAAACTCTTTTCTCAGGCGTTGCTGCAGCCTTCTTTGCGCTTCCAGCAGGTTTTGAATCGTCAGCTCCAACACCTGGGTGCTAAAGGGTTTGGTAATATACGCATCGGCTCCCATCTCCAGCCCGCCGATCTGGTCGCTCTGTGTGCTTTTGGCGGTCAACAGTATTACGGGAATATGGCTGGTGCGCTCGTCTTTCTTTATTTTGGCGCAAAGGATATCCCCATTCATCCGGGGCATCATCACATCGCTGATCACCAGGTCCGGGATCAATTCGGTCACCAGTTCCAATGCTTCGGCGCCATCTGCGGCCAGTAAAATATTGTAATAGAGCTCAAGGTTTTGTTTCAGCAGGCGTTGCAGTTCAGGGTTGTCTTCAGCAATTAAAAGGGTGTATTGCTGCTGCCGCTGCGGCCGTCCGGAAATAGCAGGCATAGGCTCCCGCAACAAAGGTTGCCGGGCAATTTCTTTTTCGTTTTTTGCAGCCGGGGGCACAATATGCACCTGCCCATCGGTTGCAAAGTGACCGGTGCCGGGTAAAAGCGTTACGGTAAAACTGGTGCCCTCTTTTTTTTGCGGGGCAGTTTCCACCTGTAATTTCCCGTGGTGCAGCTCCACAATTTTCTTTGCAATAGAAAGCCCCAATCCATACCCCGTATTTTGCAGGCCATGATCCTGCACCTGGAAGTAATTGGTAAATAATTTGGGCAGGTACTCAGGAGCAATGCCGATCCCTGAATCGGCAACGGTAATTTCAGTGGCTTGCTGCTGATGATTCACCTTCAGCGCGATCCTTCCCCCTTCCGGGGTGAATTTGAAGGCGTTGGTCAGCAGATTAAAAAACACTTTTTCAAGCTGTTTTTTATCTACGAACAACCAGGCTTCTTTTATGTTGTGCGTGTAGGAAATACTGATCTTTTTGGCCAGAGAAAGCTCACTAAAGCTGACGTAGATCTGTTGCAGGAAGCCGATCAATTCTGTTTCCTCAACCTGCAGGGTTAAATGATTGGCCTCTGCTTTTCTGAAATCCATCAGTTCGCTCACCAGGCTCAGCAACCTGTCTGAGTTATTTTTTATCTGAGTTAACTGCTGGCTGGTGAAACTTTGCTCTTTATTGATGTGCAATAGCTTCTCAATGGGCGCCATTATAAGGGTGAGGTGGGTGCGTATCTCATGTGAAACATTGGTGAAGAAATTGAGCTTCACCTGGTGCAACTCATCTTCTTTTTTCAAAAGAGCCCGCATAAAGAAGAACCGCAGTATTAAAAATAGGATGCCGGACAATGCGAGCAGATAAATTAAATAGGCAAGGTTGCTGCGCCAGAAGGGAGGGAGGACGGTTATTTTCATCGCTATCGGCCGCGTCCACACATCGTCATTATTGGCTCCCTTTACTTCAAAAACATATTCGCCCGGAGGCAGATTGGTGTAGGTGGCAGAAGGTGTATGCACCTGTTTCCAGTTGTTATCAAACCCCGATAATTTAATTAAATACTTGTTTTTGTTGCTTTTTATATAGTTCAGCAACGCAAAATTGATCGAAAAAAGATTTTGATCATGTTTAAAGGTGATCGCATCAGTTTCATCGATATTGTTTTTTAGCAGGCCGTTCTTCTCATTGATCCGTACCTCGTTATTATTCAACAGCAGGCCCGTAAACACGAGGGGCGAGCGGTAATTATTGATGACCACCTGTTCCGGGAAAAAATGCGTAATGCCGTGGTAACCGCCAAAAAAGAACTCTCCTTTGCTGTCGGCCAGGAAGGAGTTATAGTTAAATTCCTTTCCCGCCAATCCGTCAGCAGTTGTATAAGTGGTAAAGCTTTTTCGAACCGGGTCAAAACGGATCAATCCGCCATCGGTGCTCAGCCAAAGCTGGCCAAACCGGTCTTTTAACAGGCCTGCAATATTTCGCAGACCCAAAATGTTTTTATAATCATAAAACTGTTTTGACCGGATATTATAAATGGTAGTGGGCCCGTTTCTTTGAGCAAGCCATATATTGCCGCTCCCATCCGGCAAAATACTGTTTACGTTAATCGTTGTATCGATCACCGTTACCGTGTTGCCCGTAACTTTATAAAGCCCCGGAGTGCCGCCGATCCATACAGTGCCGTCGGGGTCCTTGTATAGGGCATTCGCCTGGATCTGTTTTAATGGTTCCAGGCCGTTTTTTAGTTCCAGGGGAGTAAGGCGGGTACCATTTTTCTGAAATAGATAGATCCCGCTGGTACTGATCACCCAAAAACGCCCGGAATTGTCAGCCGTCATTGCCGTAACCTCCAGGCGGGCGGAGCGTACCTGGTTAGGCGTGTAGAGATAATGTTTAAAAACGCCCGATTGCCGGTCCAGCACGTTTAAACCGCCCCCATGGGTACCGCACCATACATTCTCGTCGGCATCCAGGTAAACAAATTTCACCAGGTTGGATGCAATGCTGGCCGGGTTGGCAATATCATTTTTATATTCTGTAAACCGGTTATTCCGGCGGTCAAAAAAGTTAAGGCCGCCGCCCTCGGTTCCAACCCATAGGTTGGCATTTTTATCTTCCACAATGCTGCTGACCACATTATTATTGAGGGTATTTCCTTTTCCATCGTTACGGAGCACATTAAAGGGGGTGGAAAAAGCGTCCACCCGGTTTACACCCCCAAAATAAGTGCCCACCCAAATAGAACCATTGGCGTCTTTAAAAAGGCTGTAAATGGAGTTCTGGCTCAAACTTTTGGGATCGTTGCCGTCATTTTGAAACGAAGAAAACTTCTTTGTTTTAAGATCCAGGATGCTGAGGCCTTCCTGCGTGCCTACCCAAAGTTCGTCCGGGCTTTTGGGCAACAGGCTGCGTATATTATTATGTATAAGACCATTACCCCGCCCATTTTGTTTGGAGAAATGGGTAAACGTCCGGCTAACAGGATCATATTCGTTCAGGCCCTCGTTTAAGGTTCCAATCCAGATATTACCAGCACTGTCTTCATAAAGCGAAGAAACGGCATTACCGCTTAATGTGTTGGTCTTTAATGAATCGTGAACGAAATATTCGAAAATGTACCGTCCGTTATTGTTGAAAAGACGTACCAGGCCGGAATCGGACCCGATCCAGATATTCATCTTACGGTCCTCAAGGATGCAATTCACTGCCCCTTTTACAACACTGCTGCCGCTTGCCGTTTTAAATTGAGTAAAACGGTTCTTTTCTGCATTAAACCGGAGGAAAAGCCCCCTGGTGGTGCCCACCCATAATTGCCGGTTTCGATCCTGGAATAGCGCGTTAACAGCCACTTTTTGCAGGGGCAGATTTATTTTTTCAAACCGGTCAGCTTTTTCATTATAGCGGTTAAGCCCCGTGCCGGTTCCCACCCAAAGCTCTTTTTCGGTATCACAAAGCAGGGAAAGGATGTCTGCCGTTTGTAATCCGGAACTTCCCTGGCTGTTGGCCATATAAGATTTTATCTGCCATCCGTCGTACCGGTTCAGGCCATTGGACGTGCCCAGCCACATAAAACCCTTTCCATCCTGCGCAATGGAAAGAACGGAGTTGTTCGATAATCCGTTCTCAGATGTTAAATGATTAAAAGAAAGCCGTTGTGCTGTTGCCCGGTTGGCAAAAGCACCAATAAAGATGCAGACCAGCGCACCCGCTTTTAACCGGGTAAACCCATTTCTCATGAATAATACAACAATACTTAAAACAAAGGTAGTTAAAATCAAAGGTTTCGTTAATGGTTTGTTACAAAATATACAATTGATTATCAATTAGTTGAAATCGTATTTAAGAAAACACCCCCATTTGTTTAAGATTTTGTACCGGGGTAGCATAAAAGCTGCCTCATATTGCATATGTAAAATAAAGCCGCCAATGAGCCGCTTTGAATTTTGATCACTTTCTAAAATGATTGCGCTTATGCCAATTCGTAAGTCTTTCCAAAGGCGTTCAGGCCTCTGTTATTGGGCAATAATAGGGCTCTTTTTACTATCGCCGTTTTTGTCCCACGCCCAGTCCAAAAAAATAAGCGGGGCGGTAACGGATGCCAACAATGCGCCCGTAGCGGGTGCCTCGGTGCAGGAAAAGGGCACTTCTAACGGAGTTATTACCGACAATGATGGAAAATTTGTTATCAGCGTAACCAATAGCAAAGCGGTGCTGGTGGTTTCGGGTGTAGGTTTTACGGCCAGTGAAGTAGCTGCTGCCAGGGTAACAGCTGCTCCCATTAAACTTGTCAGTAGCCAGCAGGCGCTGGATGAAGTGGTGGTAGTGGGGTACGGAACCCAGAAAAAGACATCGGTAACCGGATCGGTTTCCGTTATCAGCAGTAAAGCCATTGCCAACCGGCCGGTAACCAATGCTATTAATGCATTACAGGGTACAGCGCCCGGCCTGATCATTTCCCGCACCAGCGGCCAGCCGGGTAAAGAAGGCTGGAATATTAACATCAGGGGGATGGCCTCGTTGAGCGGTTCAAACTCTCCTTTAATCATTATTGACGGTGCGCAGGGCGATCTGAATACCATCAATCCGGATGACATTGCCAGCGTATCGGTGCTGGAGGACGCTGCCGCTACTGCCATTTATGGAGCAAAGGGTGGCGCAGGCGTGGTATTAGTAACCACCAAAACAGGAGCAGGCTCTAAAAAACCAAGGATCACCATTTCTAATATTTACAGCATCCGGACCCCTTATGCAAGACCTGAAATGATCAGCTCAGGCGAGCAGGCCCGTCTGCAAAATGTGGCATTGCAAAATAATGGCCAATCGCTGGCCTACAATGATCAGCAGCTGCGCTGGTTCGATGATCCGGATACTAACTATGTGTGGAATGCGGCAACCAAGGGCTACGATTATTACTATAATTATAACCTGGCAGATATGCTGATGCGTAAAAGCAGCCCGCAGAATAATACGAATATCTCTGTTTCTGGTTCCAATGGCAGGTCTTCCTACCTGGCGTCCTTTGGTTATAACACCCAGGACGGGGTATTTAAATTCGGACCGGATAATTACAAAAGATATAATGCCCGTCTGAATTATATTACACAGATCTCTGACAAGATCAGCTTTGACTCGCGCATTGCCTATACCTACGAAAAAGCGGCAGCACCAGCTTATGGCGTAGGTGGTGATGGCAGCCTGATGTATGAAATTTATCAGATCCGGAGCGCCCGTAACCCGATCTGGACGCCGGGCAGCGACAGTACCAAATATATGTACCTGGGAACGCTTTCCAGGGCTTTACCTACATTGAAGGATGGCGGCTATGATAATACTTATAAGCATACAATCAACGGGGTATTTACATTAACAGCAAAAGAACTGGCAAAAGGTTTGCAGTTACGGGCGGTGTACAGTCCCACTTTGATTATTAACAGTGAAGACTTTTTTCAAAAACCGGTTCCCCGTTATACAATCGATTCTTCCCTTAATTCTATATTAACGCCTACCAGCCAGTGGCTTAATTATCCCGGTTATCTTAATAAAGGAAGGGAGATCAGCATCCGGCAGAGCGTTCAGGGGCTGGTTGATTATGACTGGCGTATAAAGGATGATCATCATTTTCATGTACTGGGCGGTTTTGAATACCAGATGTTCAATTATAATTACGTTAAAGCTATTCAAAAAGGACTGCTGGTCAACTCATTTCCTACCCTTAACTATACCACTTTATCTACGGCAGATATTGGAAATGTGGGCGATATTATCCAGGCCTATGCTTATGCATCAGAGTTCGGACGTTTAGACTACGATTATAAGAATAAATACTTTTTACAGGCCAATATCAGGAACGATGGTACTTCAAGAGTAGCTCCTGACAGAAGATTTCAAGACTTTCCGGGGCTTTCTGTAGGCTGGCGGGTGAGCCAGGAGGACTGGATGAAAAATATTTCCTGGCTGAATGAGCTAAAGGTCAGGGCGTCTTATGGTTCAAACGGGTTGGTGCAGAACGACAAAGATACTGCGCACAACTATGATTACCAGGCCGTGTTGAACACCGGCGCTTATCCCTTTAATGACAGCCGCACGGGCTATGTTTACCAGGGGGCAAATGCTTCAATAACCAAAGCCTGGGAAAAGATCAGTCAGCAGGATGTAGGTTTGGACCTGGTGGCTTTGAACAGGAGGCTGAACTTCAGTTTTGATTATTATATCCGCAACAATAAAAATATCTACGTACAACAGCAATTACCGTCTGAACTGGGTTTAATTCCCAGTAGCAAAAATATAGGAGCTTTCAGGGTGAATGGCTGGCAGTTTAGCCTGGGCTGGAACGATGTGTTCAAAAATGGTAGCTATTTTGTATCAGTCAATCTGAACGATAATAAGACTATGGTAACCCGGTATGACGGCGCCTTGTCGGTGACCGCCGGAATTAATCAGAACCTGCCGGGATACCCCGTAAATTCTATCTTCGGATATAGAACCGCCGGATATTTTAATACGCAGGCCGATGTGGATGCTTCTGCCAAGATCAATTCCCTGGTGCATCCCGGTGATATTAAATATGTAGATGTGAACGGCGATGGTAAGATAAACCAGGGAACGAATACGCTGCAGGATCATGGCGACCTGGTTTATTTAGGTAACACGAATCCGCGTTACACCTATGGTGTTAACCTGGGCGCTACCTGGAAGGGTTTCGATATCTCAGCGCTGATCCAGGGCGTGGGCAAAAAAGACATGCTGCTTTCACCCACTTTAGCTATGCCTTATTACAATGGCTGGCAGCTGCCCTGGAAAATACATGAGGATTACTGGACACCCACGCACACCGATGCGTTATACCCCGCGTTCCGTCTCGGAGACCAAACGATCAACTCCCAAATATCTTCCTTCTTTGTGCAAAAAGCGAACTATATACGTTTGAAGAACCTGCAGGTGGGTTATACCTTCAATAAAAAACAGCTGGGCAGCGGTGCTTTCGAAAGCATCCGCGTATTTTTCACCGGCCAGGATATATGGGATAAAACAGGTATGTGGTTTAATTATTTTGATCCCGAGAATACGGACAAACTTACCTTTCAATATCCCCTTTGGAGAAGCTACGCATTTGGTATAAATGTGACCTTCTGATAGTCTTATTAATAAAACAAGTTCAATGAAATTAATAATGAAATACTTGCAAAAAAATATACTGGCAACGGCACTGAGCCTGCTGACGGCCGGGGCGCTGCTGATAAGCGGCTGTACCAAACAGTTAGACCAGGTATCGCAAACGCAATTGGTGAATGGGTTGTTCTGGAATAATTCCAGCGACCTGAATACCGGGACCAACTATCTTTATTCTTTCCTGCCGGGCTTCGAAACCCCGCTGGAAGACCGGTATGGCGGCCTCGCCATGGATGTGTTTAGCGGTACCCTGGACCAGGTAAGCGATGGAACCCGCACGGCACCCTCAAAAGATGATAACTGGGATAATGCTTATAAGCTGATAAGAGCCGCTAATAATATCCTTGAAAAATCGAAGACGATCACCAATGACAATCCGGTGCTGACCAATTATTGCGTGGCACAGGCTCATTTTTTCAGAGCCCTCGGGTATTACAAACTGGTGCGCGCCTACGGCGATGTGCCTTACCTGGGGCATGTGCCAAGCGAAACGGACTCTGTACTGTATAGTCCCAGAGTACCTCGCGACCAGATCATGGATTCTATTTATGCAGACCTTGATTCTGCAGCGGCAAATTCACCCCAGGCAGATAAAATTGCCGGAAGTACAACGGTTACAGGATTGCCGGGAAGCGAATACGGACGTATTACCCGTGGGGGAGCGCTTGCATTTGAATCGCGCGTTGCCTTAATGGCAGGCACCTGGAATAAGTTTCATGGTGGAACCAATGTTGCGAAACATTTGCAAAAAGCTATTACAGCGGCTCAAACCGTAATGAACGAAGGAAAATATGCTTTGTACACTGCTGATGGGGCTAATAGTTACCTATCGCAGTATGGCTATGCTGCAGAAACCTATTCACAAAATAAAGAGGTTGTGATGGCCCGTCTTTACGGACAAAATAATACCAACAATATCAGTTCAGAATCTTTCGCACGGAACCCTACAACGGACGGTACCTGCGCAGCAACGCGTAAATATCTTTTAACGGCGCTGTATTCCGATGGTTTGCCTGCCGGGAAATCACCGCTGGATTCTAACGGAAAGGAGACCGGTTTGCTGACAGATTATCAGAACCGGGATCCGCGGCTGGTGTTAACTTCCTTTAAAGTGGGCGATCCTTACGTAAGTATTAATAATGCAATAAATCTTACCTATGGTAATACCTATTATTACCAGCAGAAAAAATACTGGGTAAAAGAAGATTTTAGCCAGGGGTATGGTTTTCATGATTATTATATCATCCGTTATGCAGAAGTGCTGTTGAACTATGCAGAAGCTACATTTGAGCTGAACGGGCAGATTGCAGATGCTGATCTCAATGCTACGATCAATTTGCTGAGAAAAAGAGCGACGAATAATGATATTACGAAATTGCCGCTGTTGACAAATGCTTTCGTTGCCGCAAATGGACTGGATATGCGCACTGAGATCAGAAGAGAGCGCACTATTGAGCTGGCTTTTGAAGGATTCAACTATTGGGATCAGCTGCGCTGGAAAACGGCGGAAACAGAAATGCCGCAAGCGTTGGTGGAACGGAAATATTTCAAATCGCTTAATTATGGATCAGGTGCCACCGTTCCCAAAAATATCGACGCTAACGGTTATATTGTGATGGAAGCTGCGGCTGCGCGAAAGTTTGACCCTAACAGAGATTATTTATGGCCAATACCTTCAGCACAAATAGGGTTGAGCAACGGGAAATTGATCCAAAACCCAGGCTGGCAATAAGATTAGTGAGTGTTATGCTAATTGTAAACTAGTGTATTTTGTTGGGAGACGTGAGACGATAAATGTAGGCGTCTCACGTCTCACTTTTGACATTTTACGATTAACGTAATGCCGTTTTGAAATTGGATGGGTCCGTATTAAAACCGTCATTCGATCGAAATCCCGAAAGCCTTCGGGATGGAGAAAGGAATCTCGTTCTTTAATAATGCGATTTACCGTAGGTGAAAAAGTTCTCTTCATCCGCCTTTGGCGGAGGCATTGAAATGACGACTTTTGATATGGAATTCATTTTTATTAACCCTCAGATTGTTTCCATGAAAAAATTGTTTTGGTTGGCGCTTTTTGCCATAAGTATCAGTAAGGCGTTTGCAACACCTGTTCCCCGTAACCTGCTGCAGCAACAGGCATCCCTTCAGCAGATCAAAGAAAAATTATTGCCCCCGGCGCAGTGGGTGCCTTACCCCGCCTACCATAACCGGAGCGGTTGGAATAAAATCACTGATGGCGTCAGCGGGCAGCTCATCGCCCAGGGCGAAAAACAACTGAATTATAAATGGCAGGTCATAACAGCCACGGACTATCTCGAGTATGAGCGGAGTGGCAGCCGCGTGATCATGGAGCAACCTTACAATGAAAATGTAAACGCGCTGGCCCAATTGATGATCGCAGAATTAACTGAAGGAAAGGGGCGGTTCATGGACCAGATCGTGAACGGGGTATGGGCCCTGTGCGACATGCAATCCTGGGCTTTGTCGGCACACCTGCCTGTTCAAAAAACAAAAAGAAATTTACCGGATCCTTCTGAGCAAATTATAGACCTCGTATCCGGCGACGTGGGCTCGCTGCTTTCCTGGTCAGTTTATTTTTTTAAAGAGGACTGGAATAAGATCAACCCGGTAATAACCAAAAGAGTGGAACTGAATATCAGGCAACGTATCCTCGAACCTTATATGCAGCGCAGTGATTTTTGGTGGCAGGCATTCGAAGACAAGCCGGGGCAGCTGGTCAATAACTGGAACCCCTGGTGTAATTCCAACGTGCTGGCCTGTTTTTTATTGGAAGAAAAAAACCAGGACACGCTTGCGGCAGCAGTGTATCGCACGATGCGCAGCGTGGATCAGTTTTTAAATTATGTAAAAGAAGACGGCGCCTGTGAAGAAGGTCCGTCCTATTGGGGGCACGCAGCGGGTAAGTTATATGATTACCTGCAGTTGTTGTACGATGCCACCGGCAGCCGGATCAGTATTTTTAACAAGCCTATGGTTAAAAACATGGGGGAGTATATTGCCCGCAGTTATGTAGGTAACGGATGGGTGGTAAATTTTGCTGATGCGGCGGCAAAAGGAACAGCTGATCCCGGATTGGTGTACCGTTTTGGTAAAGCGGTGAACAGCCCGGAAATGGAGTCCTTTGCGGGTGCCTTGCTCGCCAGTTCCGGGCATACAGAAATAGTGTCCGGGGATCGCGATATGTTTCGGACACTGGAAGGATTAAAAGGGTATAAAGAACTGCAAAGCGCGCCTGCCGCGCTGCCCAAAGCTGCTTTTACCTGGTATCCGCAAACCCAGTTTTGCTATATGCGCAATGATAACGGCCTCTTCTTTGCGGGCAAGGCGGGCAATAATAATGAAAGTCATAACCACAATGATGTAGGCTCGTTTAATCTGTACGTTAACGAAACGCCTTTTATTATTGATGTGGGCGTGGGCACTTACACCCGGCAAACTTTCAGCAGTGAGCGGTATAACATCTGGACCATGCAGAGCAATTACCATAACCTGCCCGTAATTAATGGACAGCCGCAAATAGCCGGTCCGCAATACAAGGCCTCAGCAGTATCTTTTGATTCCGCCAAAAGACAATTCACCCTGGACATGGCCGGCGCCTATGGCCCGCTGGCTGCTGTTAAAGAATGGAAGCGTACTATTACGCTTTCAAAAAACGGACTGCATCTGGAAGATGTGTTTAAGCTAAATGGGATAAAAGACACCACAGCACTGCATTTCATGACCTGGGGCCGCCCGGTTGTTACAAAGCCCGGAAATATTAATATTAAAGAAGGGAGCTCCGGCTTGCTGGTACAGTATGATCCAGCTCAGCTGGATCCGCTTGTAGAAGCCATTGCCGTAAAAGACCCGCGGCTTACAAAAGTTTGGGGCGATACCGTGTACCGTCTCGTGCTGCGGGTAAAAAAACAAACACTAAATGGCCATTATTCAATAGATTTTAGTAAGCAATAAATCATTAAAACAAACTCGTGAAAAAAAAGCTGATCATTTTTATAGCGCTGGTCGTTTCGTTGATAGGCGATGCTGCTTATACCGTTGACGACAAAAAGCTGGTTGATGAAGATTTCAAATATGCAATGGTCCAGGTAAAAAGAATGCTGCACCTAACAGATTACAACAGTGGCCGGTTTCCGCGTACAACAAATAAAGAAGGTAAACTGGTAACTACCGATATGTACGACTGGACGCCGGGATTTTTCCCAGGAACCCTTTGGTACCTGTACGAATATTCAAAAGATGAATCCATAAAAAAACAGGCGATCGGGTGGACGGAAAAACTGGAACCGCTAAAAACCTTTACACAACATCATGATCTTGGATTTATGATGTATTGCAGTTATGGTAACGCCTATCGTATAACCGGTAATACCGCTTACAAGGATATTCTGGTGCAGGCTGCCCGCTCCTTAAGTACCCGGTTTAGCCCGGTTACCGGCGCCATCAAATCCTGGAATCAGTTTAAGTCCTGGCATGGAAACAAGACCTATTATTACCCGGTGATCATTGATAATATGATGAACCTG
>JAGIAQ010000121.1:11900-12290 GCA_017744795.1 Niabella sp.
TGTATTTCGCTGCAAAAGCTACTGGCGACAGTAGTTTCAGCCATATTGCCACCACCCATGCCCTTACGGCAATGAAAAACCAGGTGCGTAAAGACTACAGTCATTATCATGTGGTTTGCTATGATTCCGCTACGGGCAAAGTGGTAGGACGTGAAACTGCACAGGGATATGCCGATAACTCCGCCTGGTCACGCGGGCAGGCCTGGGGCATCTATGGATTTACCATGGTGTACAGGGAAACACATGACCCCCGCTTCTTAAAAACGGCAATAGGTATGGCCGACTTCTTTTTGAATAATAAAACGCTTCCTGCAGATAAAGTGCCTTATTGGGATTTTAATGCGCTGCAGAAAGGCTATACGCCCGGTGTAAATTCTTATGCTAATAAAG
>JAGIAQ010000122.1 GCA_017744795.1 Niabella sp.
TTTTATTACCTCTGCAACATCTTTGGACCCTTCACCAAAAACTTCAATATTTACCTGTGAACATCTTACCCCCGGTCGCAATGGTGAAGTTGTGATACCGGCTGTTAACTCGAAGTTATCTCCGTTGATACCGGATTTTTTTGCATTTACAAAATGTACATAAAAGGTTCTGTTGGTGTCTACGCCAGAATGAAACAACTCGGTTGGCGTTACCGTTAGTGGTTTAACGCCGTCAATAATAAATTCGGTGAGCGGGTAAATATTGAAGTTTTTGGTGAAGGGTCCAAAGATGTTGCAGAGGTAATAAAACCAGGCTGCATCACCTGGGCACGCCTGCAATTTTCCGAGATTCACGTGGCGGGACAAACATCGGATCTCCGGTCCATTGGCGCGGATCTTTCGGAGGGTGGTATTATTAAGTTGCGTGTGCAAAATAAAAACGTTCATTTTTCCTTAAATGACAAGTTGATCTATGAAACAACTTATAAGCATGCCTTAGGTACCATCAATGGCATTGATATCAACTTCGCAGGAATAGGTTCCATAAAAAACTTCGGATTAAAAGATCTGAAGAGCGGGGAGCAATTTTAATACGCAAACATTCTCCCTGCTGCAATAAAGACACGGCCAATGGCTAATAACTACCAAAGGCTGTGCAAATCTCATTACAACAATTATTACGTCAGGCTTTTCCCAACTGCCTTTTAACGGGTTGCCCCTTTGCGTTTATTACCTCAAGTGTTTTCACAGCAGGACCAGGATCCGGTTTTATTTTAACAGGAAGTTGTGGTATCCCTGCCAGATCTCCCGCCAATAAAACACTTTCACCGGGTTCAAGGGTGAATTCGATAATTTGTTTTTCTGATTTTCGGGGTGGTTTCCCGGCAGCTATCAGAAAGGCAGGCGCAGGAAACCATGGGTTTATCAGACGACAAGTTTTTCCAAAAGTGCTTTCAATCTGTACACACCGGGGCGCTCCTTTTTCAAGAGAGGCTGATACGAGGAAACCACCACGTGCCAGGAGCGTAAAGTCTGCCTGCCATTCCGATGGCCATGCGGGCGCTATGATGATGGTATCGTCAACACTCTGCATCAGCGCGCTTTGAAGCGCCTCGGCCGACAGGCCCAGATTCGCCTGCCCCCAGCTTCGCTGCAGTCCATTGGGAGTCTGCTGAATAGTAGCCACGTAAAGCGGTATCAGCTTGCGAACTTCATCTGTTAACCCCAAACGACTGGCGTACGGCGGCCAGGGGAAACCGTAAAAAGTTGGGGGAAGATTCGCATAGGTAAGCAGCATCTTTTGAAAATTTTCCTTTTCCTCCGGTGTTCCGGTAAAACGTCCGCGAACCAGGGAGATATCTTCAAACGGAAAAACAGGCCACATCCAAACGGGATCTACATTTTGTCGCCCTACGCAGGACAACGCATATCCGGCGCCAAATGTGCCTGAAGGGAATAAGGGAATACTTTCCCCACGCGGACTTTGTCCGGTCCCGGGACTTTGTAATTGCACCACGCCGGGATCATTCCCGGCAGGATAAGCGGCTATTTTCTCAACTAACTCCCTCCAGCCTTTGCGACGATCTGCATCCACTCCCAGCATTTCGGAGCAGGCAATAACCTTGGGCGTCAGTGATCTTATTGCGCCCAGATCAACGATCCCATCTTTCACACCCCAATACGACTCATGCACATTGGCGGGGAAAATATGGAAGCAACCATCACCTCCCTTTCTCGCATAATCCTGATAAAAATCAACCATGCCTTTCATCATGGGATACGCCGATTCGCGCAGCCAATTGATGTCTCCGGTCATTTTATAGCGCCAGTAAAATTGCATGGCAAGCTGCGCGCCCGAAGAAAGAATATGGGATAAATAAGAAAAATGATCATTGCGTACACTCCCATACTTTGGATTGATCCAGTCCAGTGTTGTTTCGGCAAGACATTCCTCAATCACTTCAGGAGGCAAAGAAGCCCGGGTACGTTTACCCATTAAAACCTCATGCACCATCGGCGCCGCCTTTTCTGACAATAGTACGGGGCCGCTGGGGCCCACCGTCTCGGGAACATAAGCGCCTTTTCCCACGCCCCATCGCTGTTGGGCCGCAATTTCACAATCGGGCAACATCCGCCTGTACATACCCAGGTAAGCATCCGTTAACGCCATATGATTAGCGGCATATAGTGGCAGGTACATCATCATATCGTTCATAAATTTATACTGAGCGCCCCAGGGACGCTCACCGCTTATCCTGGAAAACCAAAGTCCGTAATTGTAAAGCGGCGGAAAGTTTCCCCGGGCTGTGCTCGCCATATGATAAAGATGAAGATTGTATCCGGCTTCCAGGTAGTCTGCTACACCATCATCGCTGCTGAGGTGTATAAACGTGCGGCCGCTTTCCCAGAACTGACGCCACCAATCCCGGTGCGCGTTCAACAATGCTAGCGAGCCGTGACTCCTCGCTTTGGACAGCAGCGCAAGCGCCTTTGCGCTGACATCTGCTTTTTCATATAAAGTCGCTGCGCTGGTTAAAAAGAAATCGAAAGCTCCGGTAAAGGGTTCGGTCCTGAAGCGAATGTAGTCTGCGTTTTTTTCAAGCACCTGTACTTTGGTTCCCTGAACACAAAGGGCTACGGCGTACTGCATAAAAAAAGCACCTTCAGTAACGGTTTGCACAATCAGCACCTGGCCATTTGTTTCCGTAATAGTATAATCCCGCAGGTTCTCTCCATTTACTTCATGAGGGCGCCGGACCATACTGACCTCAAAAATAAAGCCTGCGGGACGGGCTCTTCCATCGTCTATTTTTGTCACCATTATATCATCTTTAGCTGAAATGAAAGTGACTATATCTACCAAGCCTGCATCTCCTTTGTATTGAAAAGAAACAGTCCCTTCAGCTGTATTTTGTATTTGAGACTGAAAAGAAGCCTGTTCTACCCCGATACCGATACGGCAGAGGGACAGCGCATTATCCGTAGTTTCTACATTTTGTCCCGAAAGGATCTTCGGATCACAGTGCTTATGCGTGCGATCCATACCAAATGTATCGTTCCGGTTGAGCTGATACATAATTTTAGCGCCGTCTGTTGTACCAACTTTTTCGGTCCACACCAGCGTTCCCATTTGACCATTTCCGATCGGCAGGCCTTCATCGTTCGAAGCGGAAGGCCTGGAATACCGGATCGCCGCGCGTGCCAGCAAAGCCGCATAATCAACTTCAAATAGTTGCTTAGCGTCGGGAGTACGCGCCAGCGTTTGTTTAGGCAAAATAGCTGTGCCCAGTGTTACCATACCGGCTTGCTGCAAAAAATGTTTTCTTTTCATAATAATACTATTGATGCATCAGAATTCGAATGAACAAAATGGCGCAAGCGCTGCTTTCGTCAATAAGGCAGCATTACCAGACGCTCTTATTAAACCAAAAATAGGTTACACCGTTTTGACGCCATTGCCGTTAATCAACAAAAAATAGTACTATATCGACATCATAAAAAATCGGATTTGTACAATAAAAAGTCTTATTTCTATAACAACCGAAGAAATAAATTAAAGTTCCTTTGCATAAACGAAGTTTGTTATATAATCATATCTGCACCAGATAATAAATCCTCTTTTATGTCAATTACAAGAAGAACCCTGATAAAATCGTTGGCGGCCACCGTTCCGGCCCTGTACCTGAATCCCTCCATTTTATCCCCCTATGCTGCCAGGCGATCAGGCCCCTTCGAAGGCAGTTTGGAATCATTAAAGCAGTACGCCATACCCGATTGGTTTCGCAATGCCAAGTTTGGCATTTGGGCGCATTGGGGCCCGCAGTCGGCCATTGAAGCCGGGGACTGGTACGCCCGCAATATGTATATGCAGGGTAGCAGGCAGTATCAATACCATGTAGCACACTATGGCCATCCATCAAAATTTGGGTACAAAGACACCATTAAAAACTGGAAAGCCGAAGCTTTTGATGCGGATTACCTGATGGGCCTGTACAAAAAAGCAGGCGCCCGGTATTTTATGACAATGGGCGTACATCACGACAATTTTGATTTATGGAATTCAAAACTAAACCCGTGGAATTCGGTAAAAATGGGGCCCAAAAAGGATATTGTCGGAATGTTTAAAAAAGCAGCTCAAAAACACGATTTAAAATTCGGCATCAGTGACCATTTATGGATAAGCCCAAAATGGTTTTCAGTAAGTAAAGGCAGCGACAAAGAAGGTCCGCTGGCCGGCGTTGGTTATGACGGCGCCAGCGGTGCATTTGACTCATTGTACGGAGATTCAAAAAAAGTGTATACGGAACTGCCCTGGACAGAAGAAGGCATCAGCGAATACTGGAAGCAACATTGGTATGAACGAATAAAAGACCTCGTTGATCAATATGAGCCCGACCTGTTGTACAGTGATGGACAGCTCCCCTTTCAACAATATGGATATAACCTCCTTGCGCACCATTATAACAAGAAAGCGATGGGCAAAAAAACACAGGCTGTTTATACCAGTAAACGCTCTTCTGATTCCGCGGCGGGCATTTGTGTGCTGGATGTGGAACGCGGTGTGGTGGATAGCATCTGGCCCCAACCCTGGCAAACAGACACCTGCATTGGCGACTGGCATTACAACAAAGAAAGAGTCGGTCATTATAAATCGGTCAAAACGGTGATTGACCTGTTGGTTGATATTGTAAGCCGCAATGGCAATCTGATGTTGAATTTTCCATTGCCAGCCAGCGGCATGCTGGACAGCGATGAATTAAATGTGCTGGAGGGCATTACACAATGGATGAAGGTAAACAGCGAAGCTATTTACGACACCAGACCCTGGAAGATCTTCGGAACAGGCCCACAATCAGTGGTTACCAAAAATGACAAAGAAGTTAATTCCGCACAACAGTTTAACGAAAAAAACCGGAAGCAGTTCACATATGAAGATATTCGTTTTACAAAGAAAGACAACATCCTGTATGCCTTTTTTATGGGCTGGCCGGCAAGCGGATCACAGGTGATCATAAAACCGTTGTCAACGGTGAGTGAACAAAAGATCGGCAGCATTGAAACTATTGAATTACTGGGGGCAGGCAAACTGACCTTCAAAAGAGATGAACAAGGGCTAAAGATTGATCTTCCCGCTCAAAAGCCCTGCGACCATGCCTATGCCTTGAAAATATCAGCTAAGGGCATTTAGACCCCGGCGCAATCAGCTTTGAAAAGAGCATCAATCTAAAAACTGCCACGAATACACGAATAGAGCATCTATTATCTTATCTGCAAAGAAAATAAACAGGAATGCCGCGCGCCTTTGGCAGGTATTCGTGAATTCGTGGCATTGGGCAATAGTAGTATAACTATTTTTACACCAGTCATAATCTTTACGCAGGCAAATACCTTCTTTAAATAGCACTTAATAATTTATTTTGATGCGCATATTCACGTGGAGTCAGATTCGTTATTTTTTTGAACAGCCTGAAAAAATGCGGCAGATTCTCAAAGCCAGTGTCCTGCGCTATTTCAGAAAAACTCATATTGGTTGTGGCAATAAGATATTGTGCTCTTTCTATTCGCTTCGACTGTATATAATTAAGTGGCCTGCTGCCGGTATGCTGGTAAAATATTCTTGAAAAATAATCCCCTTGCAAACAGGTTTTTTTTGACAGATCCGCTACGCTGAGTTTCTCATGCAGGTTAATCTGAATATAATTAATAGCATATAAAACTTTAGAAGGAATATCCCCCGTATTCCGATGCTCGAATTCTTTCGAATTCAAAAAACTTGATATCAATTGCAATAAGACGCCCTGGGTCTCCATAAAATCAGCATCACTTTGCTTACTATTCAACGCCTGGTATTCTTTGTAATAAGCATTTTGTTCGTATACTTTTGGATTATCAGAACGATATATTTTTCTATTCGGATTCATTTCAAGCAGCCTTTTTATATTGGAAATATCTTTCTGCGCAGCCTTTATCTTCAAACATTTTCTGTTGTTTTGAAAAAGAGAAATACCATCCCTGGAATCTTCAAAAAAATGAATAAAATACTGGCTTAAAAATTTACTGCATTTTAAATTGCACAAAGTAAAACTCGGGATCAGATAAAGGTGTCCGGCCTCCAGCATTTGTTTTCCTCCGGCAGTTGATACATACCCTTCTCCCTCATCGATAAAATAGATCCTGCTATAGGGGCTTAATACATTTGAGAAATCCCAATGCCGGCCCAGTTTCACCGCATCAACATGCAAGAGCGAAAACGAATGTTTTAAAGTTCTTCTGGTCATATCAAAAATATATAAGGCAATTTAATAAAAAAGTCGGATTTGTATAATAAAAAGTCGAGTACATATAGAACTACCCCAACAGCCGTTATTTAGCTTTGTACCAATTGAATATTGCCGCTGTGAATCTGGATTAAACGTTGAATTGACAATATATAATGGAATAATGCAGCTGTATTCTCTAGTAAATCAGCCATAAGAAAAGAAAGATGTTTACTGGCGGCAGAACGCCTGCATCATTGCTTTGTCACAATTTAAAAAGTCGGGTTTAAACAAGTACCGAAAAGGTGATTTTTTTTATCACACAACATCCAATAGAAACTATTCTTTAACAATTTAATGCTTCCATTATGAGGAAATTGAAACGATTCAATTTTTCGAAGACTATTCCCGGGCTGTTATTCCCAGGGATCTTTCTTCTTTTTTTTATTACCAGCGCACGGGCGCAAAACACTATTACCGGAAAGGTGATAAATGATTCGAACCGGGCCTTGCCATCGGTTACGATTGCCAATAGGACATCAAAACAGTCGGTTCTTACAACCGATGACGGAACCTTTTCTATTTCCGCAAAAAAGGGAGATGTACTGGAAGCATCAAGTGTGGGCTATCAGACACAGTTGTTAACCGTAACGGCAGTAACAGGGCTTACCTTTACTCTGCAGGCCAGTACCTCCAATTTAAATGAAGTGGTAGTAGTGGGATATACCACACAGCGAAAGGGAGACATATCGGGATCCGTGGCAACGGTTTCGGCACAGCAGCTGAATCAGAGAGTGGCTACGAGCCCTGTCTCGCTTTTGCAAGGTAAATTGCCCGGACTACAAACAACACAGGGCTCGGGCGAACCGGGCAATGAAAACATCCAGTTACGCGTTCGCGGTGTGGGCACTTTTAGTGCTGCGGGCAATGATCCGCTTGTAATTGTGGACGGGCTTCCGGGCAGTTTAAATTCTCTTAACCAGAACGACATTGAAACGATAACAGTGCTGAAAGATGCCGCCTCCGCTGCAATCTACGGTTCCCGCGGCGCTAACGGAGTTATTGTTGTAACTACAAAAAAAGGGAAATCAGGGAAGCTATTAGTTAGTTACACGTATAATGTGGGTTTTTCCAATCCCGTAAAGCTGCCGAATGTGGTAAATAATTCCGCACAATATATGACGCTGTACAACCAGGCACGTGCTAATAGTGGATTACAGCCTACTTATACACAGGCCCAGATTGACCTGTATCAGAATGCCACCGACCGAACAAAATACCCCAATCATAACTGGTTCGATGACTTGTTTAAAACAGCAACCGTACAAAATCATTACCTGAATTTTAGCGGCGGTAGTGACAATACAACCTACGCCGTGGGCGCCGGTTATACCAGTCAGCCGGGAACAATGCTTGGTTTCGATTATAAAAAATATACGCTCTCGTTTGACCTCAATTCCAAACTGAGCAAACGGATTAGTTTCGGCGCCAATATACAGGCTCGGTACGGCAAAACAGCTGCGCCACCCCAGGGCGCCACGGATATGTTTTTGTCTGATCTAGCGCAAACGCCACTGTATCCGCCCCAGGCTGATGGTAAATGGATCAACAGTGCCTACAGCAATGAATCACATAATAAAAACGTAGTGGCCATTGCCAATACCACCAGCTTAAAGACCTTAAATTATTACCTCCAGGGAAATATGTTTGTGAACGTACATATACTCGACGGCCTTAATTGGGAAACACGTGCAGGTGGAAATTATGAAGCCAACAATGTGAATGATTTCAGGCCTACCATACCGGTTTACCTGTTTACCAATCTTTCAACACCCTCCGGAAATTTAGATGTGGGCGCGCCGGGGGCATTAAATATAAACACCTACAACAACGTGTTTTCATCTCTTTTCAGCCAGTTCACCTATAATAAAAAATTCGGTGGTCACGAATTGTCTTTATTAGCCGGTTACCAGGAACAATACAATAATTATAGTATGCTGAACGCAGGGAGAATTAATTTCCCTACAAACCAGATCCGGCAGCTCAATGGCGGACCGGTTTCGGGCCAGACCAACAGCGGCACACAGTTCGATTGGGCCATACGGTCCTTATACGGAACAGGAACCTATGTATATAATGATAAATATATACTGGCAGCAAGTTACAGACTGGATGGCTCTTCCCGTTTTTCCAATGGTAACAAATGGGGCGGATTTTATTCCGTGTCCGGCAGCTGGCGGATATCAAAAGAAAAATTCTTTGAAAATATATCGTTCATCAATGATCTGAAGTTAAGGGCCTCTTATGGATCTGTTGGTAATCAAAACATCGGCAATCCCAATGCCGTGGTCAATGGCATACAGGAACCCTATCCTTATCAGCCTCTGTTAGGACAAAACAGTTATGCTTTTTCAAATGGAATAGCGGTTGGCTTCTCCCCATCGTCTTTAACAGATAAATCCTTAACATGGGAAACGACCCAAACATTTGATCTAGGGATTGACGTTGCTTTTCTGCAAAACCGGTTGGCACTGACAGCAGACTGGTATAACAAGTACACCTTTAATATATTAAGGACCGCCCAGGTAGGATCATGGTTAGGTGTTAGCGCACCGGTTATAAATGATGGCGCCATGCGCAACAAGGGCTTTGAAGCCGCGGCGCAGTGGAACGACAGGATCGATCAAAACTTTTCTTATACTATAGGGGCCAATATCCAGGGATATAAGAACACACTGGAATCTTTTGGCGCACGTACCATAAGCGGCAACCAGATATATGTTGTAGGCCAGCCGTATGGCTCCTTTTACCTGTACCAGTGGGATGGTATTTTTCAAAGCCAGGATGATATAAATAATTATGCTGCCCAGCCCGGCAGACAGCGCTCTCCGGGTGATATCAAACTGAAAGATGTAACCGGTGATAACAAAGTGGACGATAACGACAGGGCCATTACAAAAGGGATCTATCCTGCTTTCCAGTATTCTTTTGACCTGGGGCTTAGATATAAAAACTTTGACTTCAGCGCCCAGCTTTATGGTTCGCAAGGACAGAAAATATATGTAACCGGCTGGGGCATTGAGCCTTTCCGGCAGGGCAGCCGGCCTACTACTGACTGGGCAAATGCATGGACGCCAACCAATCACTCGAACACCCTTCCGCGCATTTACACCGCCGACGCAACGCTGCCGGGGCTTGATGTACCCTCTACCTACTTTTTAAAAGACGCCTCCTTTATGCGGTTGCGGGGCGCGCAAATAGGATATTCCGTTGCTCAGAAATATTTAGACCGCATTGGTGTAAAAACGCTTCGGATCTTTGTGGCCGGTGATAATATTTTTACCATATCAAAATATCCCGGTCTTGACCCCGAACGTGTAGGCTCCGGCGGCCAATATGTTACCTACCCACAGGTTCGGACCATTTCCGTAGGAGCAAATATTCAATTTTAATTTATTGGCAGATAAAAATAGTAATGATGAAAAAATCAGTTATCAAATATTATTTCCTGTTAGCGGTATTGGTAGTGACAGGCTGTAAGAAAAGCCTGTTAGACCTTAATCCGCAGGACCGGTTGTCCCTTAATTCTTATTGGGGCAGCCCTGCCGATGCCGACTTTGCGCTGAACGGCTGTTACAACACCTTATACGCCAGCGGAAATTCCTATTCCATTTCTATGTTAGAATCACAGGCATGGGATTGTTTTACCGACAACGCGTATTCGCAAAACAATTCCGGTGGTTGTTTAACCATTACCGCCGGGGGGTTAACACCGAATACAGGCGCCTTCCAATCGTCCTATTATAACAACAGTTATTCGGCAATTGGACGCATCAACAATTTCCTTGCAAATGTAGGCAGGGTTGCCCCGGCCGATCAATTGGGAAATTACAGAGGTCAGGCACTCTTTTTAAGAGCGTTCTATTATTTCTGGTTAACACAACTTTATGGAGGCGTGCCTTTAACGACCGATGACCCCTTTACAGTTAAGTATACCCAGAAAAAAGCAGCCGCCACACCTGCTGCCATTCTTACCCAGATCAACAGCGACCTGGATTCAGCCATTTCGTATTTACCAGACAATCCTTACACCGACGGACATATTGTTAAGGGCACAGCCCAGGCATACAAGGTGAGAGTATTAATGTATCAGCAAAAATACCAGGACGCCAACGCTATGGCACAACAGATCATCTCAGGAAAAAAGTTTTCTTTAAATCCATCGTATGAGGAGAACTTTAGAAAGCCTGGACAAAACTCAAGCAAGGAGATTATGTTCTCTGTAAAATTCCAGCAGCCCAATATTGTGCACCAGGATGGCGTATCAATAACATTAAGCATGGCCGGCTGGGGTAATTTCTCCGGCACGCAAAACATGATCGATTTTTATCAATGTACCGATGGCAAAGACACGGCCACTTCAGCAGTATATGTGAAAGGCCAGCCCTACGCAAACCGCGACCCCAGAATGCGCATGACCTTCTTTTTCCCCGGCGACGGCCCAGCAAACGGATGGCCTTTTGTAACAGCAGTGGCTCCGGTAGGCACCCCAGGGTTGGGCGGATGGCTGAAAGGTTTTTATTTGGGTAAAAAAGGAATTGATCCTTCCATTAAAGATCCAAGCTACAGCAGCTTAGATGATCAGGATTATGTGCAGATGCGGTATGCTGATGTTCTGTTATTAAATGCCGAGGCTTTAAACGAACTGGGAAGGCCTGCCGATGCCGCGCCTTTTGTAAATCAGATCAGAGAGCGTGTAAATATGCCGGACTTGCCGGTTGGTCTTTCGCAAAGCCAGATGCGCGATGCGATCCGATATGAGAGAAGAGTGGAGTTTACGCTGGAAGGCATTCGCTATTTTGACCTGCGGCGCTGGGGCATTGCAAAACAGGTATTGGATGGCTTTGTGCCCAATCCGCTTGCCCCGACAATTAAGACAAAATACCCCGACAACTACGCCCTATGGCCCATACCGCAGACTGAAATTGATTTTAATAAACCTGAATTAAATCAAAATCCAGGATATTAATCGAAATAAAAATGAGGCTGTATCAAAAGTACTACATTACCGCTCCAACCCGGGAATGGATTGAAATGTAATAAAGCAACTTTTGATACAGCTGATTTTTTTTAAGAAATTAAAGCCCCAACATGTTTGTCAGGTACAAAAAATTACTAATAGTATTTTCAACGATCATTCATCTTAACGCCGGAGCTCAGTCCACAGTCAGCTTGTACAAGCTGCAATCAAACTTCATCAACCTTCGTTTCGGCGTAATGCTGCATTTCAATATGGGCACTTTTACCAATGAAGAATGGGCAGCCCCGAATCATGACCCCAAAGAATTCAACCCCACGAAACTGGACTGCAATCAATGGGCTGCTGCATGTAAGGCTGCAGGCATGACCTATGGTATTCTTACCGTAAAACATCATGATGGCTTTTGTTTGTGGGATAGTAAATACACTGATTATGATGTTGCAGCTTCTTCCTACAAGAAAGATATTGTAAAAGAATACACCGATGCCTTTCGCCGCAGAGGTTTAAAACCCTGTTTATATTTTTCTATATGGGACCGGCATAACGGCATTGAACAGGGGGGCGAAAAACAGGAAGCATTTGTGATGGGTCAGCTAACAGAGCTGCTGACTAACTATGGCGAAATTCCATTAATAATTTTCGATGGCTGGAGCTGGAAGATGGGGCATCAGAAAATATCTTATCAGAAGATCTATACCCTCATTAAGAAGTTACAACCGAATTGCTTAATAGCAGACCATAACGGGAATAGCAACTGGATGAGCGAGATCACATACTATGAAGGACCTAAAGGCGTGTTCCCTCCAGGCAACAACGTGTTTGCGTCACAGATGGCTTTAACCCTAACTAATGGCTGGTTCTGGCACCCGGATGCTCCGGCAAACGTAAAAAGTCTTG
>JAGIAQ010000123.1 GCA_017744795.1 Niabella sp.
CAGCACTATTACCATAAAGGATTTTGGGGCGGGATCGGCAAAAACAAAATCAAATACGCGCAAAGTTTCCTCTATTGCCAGGAACTCGGCGAAGCCACGCAAATACGGACAGCTGCTCTATCGTATGGCAAAACACTATCAGTGCAAAAATATCCTGGAACTGGGTACTTCACTGGGAATGACCACTGCTTATCTGGCATCAGCCGATCCGGAAGCGAAAGTAATTAGTATGGAAGGTGCTGAGGCGGTCGCAGACATCGCGCAGCGCAATTTTGGCGGTTTGGGATTGAAAAATATTGAAATCGTTCGTGGCAATTTTGATGAAACTTTGCCGGGTGTTTTACAAAAGATGCCTGCAATAGACCTGGCATTTATAGATGGCAATCACCTGCAGGAACCCACAGAGCGCTACTTTGAACAATTATTGCCTCACATACATAACAACACGCTGCTGATCTTTGATGATATTCATTGGAGCTCCGGCATGGAAGCAGCATGGAAGAACATTGTGGCGCACGAATTGGTGGTGTGCGATATCGATCTTTTCTATATCGGCATCGTCAGTTTCAGAAAAGAGTTTAAGGAAAAGCAGGCGTTTTCGATCCGGTTTTAGATTTTTATTTCCCGCAGATCTCACCGATGTAGCGCAAAAGGACGGAATGATCAGCGAAGATCCGCGAATAAAATCTGCGCAATCTGCGGGCGAAATAACCTATATCTCGTGCTCGCCGTTAATTATTTTCTCAATACGTTTATCAGGAATGAACCAGATAAATGCAACAAGGGTATAAATCACGATCCCGATCCAGGGTGAGAGAAAACTGCCGCCAATGCCCGCCAGGTACAGCATCCAGGAAGCTTTTCCTTTTGCGTCCGTGCCCACTGCCTTCGCCAGCTTGCAGTTTGGTCCGCCGGCTTTGATCAGGGCGTTTTGAAGCAGCACGTAAGCAATGCCCGCCATCATTAGTACCACCCCATAGGTTACCACCGGCGCGGTTTGATCGTAATGCTTATCCATCCATGAAGTGGTAAAAGGAATTAACGACAGCCAAAACAGCAGGTTTAAATTCTTCCACAAAACAGCGCCGTTAACTTTATCAACCATCTGGAGCATGTGATGATGATTGTTCCAGTAGATGCCTACGTAAACAAAGCTCAGCAGATAACTAAGAAAGGTTGGTATCATGGGAAGCAGCGCTTTAAAAGTGTAGCCTTCTTCCGGCACTTTTATTTCCAGGACCATGATCGTAATGATGATCGCTAAAACTCCGTCACTGAATGCTTCTAATCTTGATTTTGTCATAAAAAAATAACAGATGCACGTTTAAAAAAGGGTTCACACCTGTCAAAAAGATCTTTTTAATTGATCGAAAGATGAAGTGCCAAATTAATCGTGAGAGGTGAAACGCTCGTTTGTCGTTTCACCTCTCACGATAATAAGCACCACTTCACAGCGTGAGGCAGCACTAGTTCAGCGCTTCCAATGCCGCATCATAATTGGGCTCCGTTGTAATTTCCGGCACTTGTTCGGTATAAACAACTTTTCCGTCACTATTCGTTACGATTACTGCACGGCTCAGCAGGCCCTTCATTGGGGAGTCGGCAAAAGCAACCCCGTAGTCTTCTCCAAAATGGCCTCTGAAGTCGGACAGGGTTTCTACATTGGCGATGCCTTCTGCTCCGCAAAAGCGGTTCAATGCAAAGGGCAGATCCTTTGAAACAGATAACACCACTGTATTGTCCAACGCTGCGGCTTTTTCATTAAATTTCCGTACTGAAGTGGCACAAACCCCTGTATCAATACTGGGGAAAATATTCAACACGATCTTTTTTCCTGCGTAGTCAGACAATTGTTTTTCCTGCAGTCCTGCATTTACCAGCACAAAGTCTTTCAGTTTACTTCCTTTTTCCGGAAGGCTGCCCGTGGTATGCACGGCGTTTCCTTTTAGTTTGATTTCAGCCATAAAATTGAATTTATATTAGATGCGTTATTGCCTGTTATGCAAATAAAACAAATTTAGCTGGGTATGGTTAAATTTAGCTGGTAAATACAATAAAAATAACATTGTATCTGAATCAGCTATCGCCGGCACGCTGGTCGAACAGCTGCCACTAATGCACGAATGAATCTATTCCTGCGCTGTCGTCAAAGGAGATAAGCACGAATCTAAGGCGCCATTGGCGCTCATTTGTGTATTCGTGGCATTTGACTATGGGTCCAATTGGTAGCAAATGGAGCAGTGGATGCTTTTATTGTTTGCTATGAACGCTATATGAAATTATACGAAAATTTTCCTCTTTTCTCTATTTTTGCCCGGTGCAACTACCTCGTGTCTTTATCCATTCCTTACAGGGCCTTCCGGGCTTTGATGAAAATGCTTTTGTGGCGACACATATTGCTGCGGCCCCCGTTACATCAGTGCGTTTAAACCCCATTAAAGTTGCTAATGCGGCCCGGATTATTGCGGATAACGCCATTGAAAAAAGCCCTGTTCCCTGGTGCGCGAATGGCTATTATTTGTCGCGGCGGCCTTCATTTACTTTCGATCCTTTATTTCATGCAGGTTGCTACTACGTGCAGGAAGCCAGCAGTATGTTTCTGGAACAGGCTTTACGGCAAACAACGGATCTTACAAAAGGGTTGAACGTGCTGGATCTTTGTGCGGCGCCTGGCGGAAAATCAACGCATATTCAATCCCTGATTTCGGAACAAAGTGTGTTGGTGAGCAATGAAATTATAAAAAGCAGGGCAGCGATTTTACGCGATAATATAATTAAATGGGGCGGAGCAAATGTTGTGGTATCCAATAATGACCCGAAAGATTTTGAACGGCTTCCCGGCTTTTTTGATGTTATTGTAGTAGATGCTCCCTGCAGTGGCAGCGGCCTGTTCCGCAGAGACGAAACGGCCATTGACGAATGGAGCGAGCAAAGTGTCGCCCTTTGCAGCCAGCGGCAGCAGCGCATTCTGGCCGATGTATTGCCGGCACTGCGTGAAGACGGCGTGTTGATCTATTCCACCTGTTCTTATTCGCAGCAGGAGGACGAAGCCATTCTGGAATGGCTCCTTGCATCCTTTGACCTGGAAAGCATTCCTTTAACAGCGGAGCCGGAATGGAACATTACAGAAGTGCATACGGCCGCGGGATGGGGGTACCGGTTTTGGCCGCACCGGGTTAAAGGCGAGGGCCTTTTTATGACCGTTTTACGTAAAAGGAATGCAGCAGGGAATTCTGAAAAATACCGTCCAAAAACAAAGGCATTACCGACCAAAGAGGTGGCGGCACTGGGGCAATGGATGGATATTACTGACCGCAGTTTTGTAAGTTTCGGGGATAAAATTTACAGCTGGCCTACGGCAAGCTTTGAGGTGTTTGATTTTTTGGCGCAGCGTTTAAAAGTGATTTACTCCGGTGTGCTGACGGGTGCATTGGTGCGCGACAAACTGATCCCGGACCATGCTTTGGCAATGAGCCGGATCCTGAATGAAACGGCCGGTAAAAAAACGGAATTGCCTTTGACGGATGCGATCCGGTACCTGCAGCGCAAGGATCTCAGTCTGGACAATGCGGCAACCGGATGGCAACGGGCTACCTTTAAAGGATTCCCGCTGGGCTGGATGAATGTATTGCCCAACCGGATCAATAATTATTATCCCAAAGAATTGCGGATCTTAAAAGAATTAAAACCTGAATAGAAACAATCATCCGGAAATATATGAACCAACCACTTCCTTTCCTGGTAAAGTTAACCCTCGTACTCTTTTGCCTTATTGGTTTCGGGTACCTGCTCATTCTCGGACAAACTTTATTTGCGCCACTATTTTTTTCCTTTTTGATGGCATTATTGCTATTGCCCATTGCTAAGTTTTTAGAAAGAAGATGCCGTTTCCGGAGAAGTCTGGCTACGCTTACCACGGTGTTACTGATGCTGATCATCTGCTGGGGGGTTATTGCCTTTTTCAGCAACCAGGTGAAATCATTTACGGATGATTGGCCTTTGTTAAAACAGCAGGGACAGCTGGCCTTTCATAACGTCCAGGAGTGGGTTGCGCAAAAGTTCCATATCAATTTCTCGAAACAGTGGAATTATATTAACCAGGGGATCGATAAATTGTTTTCAACCAGCGCCACCATTGTTGGTACAACACTTTCGACCGTTTCCTCCACCTTTATATTTTTGAGTTTTACGCTGCTGTTCACTTTTTTTATTTTAAATTATCGCAGGGTATTGTACACGTTTTTGATCTCTGTATTTAGTGATGATCATAAGGAGCGTGTGGAAGAGATCGTTAACAATGTAAAATCGATCATTAAAAAATATATCACCGGGTTGCTGATCGAGATGCTGATCGTTTCCGTGGCGCTGATCATCATTCTTTCTTTGATTGGCGTTAAATACGCAGTATTACTGGGCTTTATGGGAGGCATTTTCAACGTGATCCCTTACCTGGGTATTCTTACAGCATTATTACTCAGCTGCCTGGTAACCTTTGCTACGGTCGGCAGCGGGAAAGTACTGCTGGTGGTCATTGCATTTGTTGTCGTGCATGCCATCGACAGCAATGTAGTGATGCCGCTGGTGGTAGGCTCTAAAGTAAAACTGAACCCGATGATCGCATTTATAGGAATTGTGGTAGGTGAAATGCTTTGGGGGATCTCGGGTATGTTCCTTTGCATCCCTTTCCTTGCTATCATCAAAATAATCTTCGACCGCGTTCCGGGTCTCCACGCCTGGGGTTTGCTCATGGGGGAGGAGGGCGAATTAGAAAACGGTAAACAGCGGGTACTTGCCTCAAAAAAATAACAACGCTTGTTGTATCCCTTTAATGGTTTATTTTGCTGCCATAAAAATACCGTGATGCGATATATTTTAATAGCGATTGTTTTGATGTTTGTGCACGCTTCAACCGCACAAGACGTAAGCCTGGCACTGCAGCAGGAGCCGCGAATGAGCGAAGCACAAAAAAAAGCGCAGTGGGCACAATTCAATGGAACGATTGTTAGTTTTGCAAACAGCAACCGGCGCTATGCACCCGACCGGTTACCGGCAATACCATTAAGAAACTCGGAAACACTGGTGGCCTGGAAAGGGGAAAAGGTCCATACCCAACTTGCTTTATGGACCGGGGCAACAGTGAAAGCAGTGATCAGCACAGGTGATCTTAATGGAAAAAGTGGTGCGGTCATTCCAAAAACCAATATCAGTTCGGGTTTTGAAGGATTTGTGATCACAGACGAATTTCGCAATGGTTGTGGCTATCGCAAACCACAGGACTTTGATTCTTTCCTTGTTGCCGACGCGATCCACTTTGAAAAACAGTCCGGCATTGTACTTAAAAACCGGGTACAGCCATTGTGGGTAAGCGTGCAGGTTCCGGCAACCGCAAAGGCGGGCAGCTACGAAGGTTGGATTACTGTAACAGCGGGTAAGATTTATAAACTGAAGCTTACAGTAAAAGTGTTGGACCGGGTGCTGCCGCCGCCTGCTGAATGGAAATTTAACCTTGATCTGTGGCAACATCCGGCAGCCATTGCCCGCGTGGATAAAGTACCTCTTTGGAGCGAAGCGCATTTTGCGCGGATGCGCAGTTATTATACGATGCTGGCCAATGCGGGGCAAAAGTGCATTACCGCGAGTATTGTGGAGGAACCCTGGGGCCACCAGACTTTTGACGATTACCCCAGCCTGATAAAATGGACCCGGAAAAAAGATGCCAGCTGGCGTTTTGATTATAGTTTGTTTGATCGATATATTGCCTTTGTGATGAGCACTGGTATTAAAGAGCGCATCAATTGTTATAGCATGGTGCCTTGGAAAGTAGCCTTCCGGTATTATGATGAGCAGCTGGGAAGGGATACGGTGTTTACCGGTAAGATCGGATCAGATGCGTATGATGCTTTCTGGACGCCTATGCTCAAAGATTTTACACAACACCTGAAGCAAAAGGGCTGGTTCGGCAAAACCACCATTGCTATGGATGAACGACCGATGGAAGCTATGCAGGCGGTGATCCGTTTGCTGAAAGGAATTGACAAAGACTGGAAGATCGCATTGGCAGGGGAATATCACGCGGAGATCGAGAAAGATATTTATGATTATTGTATCGCATCGGCGCACCAGTTCCCGGATAATATTTTAAAGGAGCGGGAACAGCAAGGTAAATTAAGCACATGGTACACCTGCTGCACAGAAAAATATCCCAATGGATTTACCTTTTCGCCTCCGGCGGAACACGTATGGATCGGGTGGTACACTGCTGCTAAAAATATGAATGGCTACCTCCGGTGGGCCTACAACAGTTGGGTGGAACATCCGGAAACCGACAGCCGTTTCCGTTCCTGGCCGGCGGGCGATACCTACCAGGTTTACCCCGGTCCGGTAAGCTCCATCCGTTTTGAAAAACTGATAGAAGGCATACAGGACTTTGAGAAAATAACGGTTTTAAGAAAAGCCTATGCGCAGCAAGGCGCGACGGAAAAATTGAATCAGCTGGAAGCAGCATTAAAATCCTTCGAAATTAAGAAACTGGAAAAACAATCGGCTGAAGAAATGGTACTCAGCGTAAAGCAGCTGGTGAATGAATGATTGCAGTAATGCCACGAATACACAAATGATTTATTCGTGCATTCGTGGCATTGACCAAGCGTCGCTGATATCCGACCTGTTCCTATGAAAATTGTTCCTGCTGTACGGGAGGGTGTTGCTCTGTTGATAGTTGTTTTTCGCCTTCCTCCGTCAAAAACTCTTCCCGCGCAAGCTTTGCCGTTTTGTGCGCACCGGTATGGCTCCAGCCCGGAGGCATCAGGCAATAAAGAATTTTATTTTTCAGCCCCGGGGCCTTATAAACGTCTTTGGCCAGACAGACGATCTCTCCAAAATAAGCATCCAGTACATTGTGCGGACTCATTTGTCTTGTAATGCCATATTCAATCTTGATATCAGTACGCTCGTCCTGGTAGGTTTTAAAAACCTTATCCCAGATGTTCAGCAGGTTGCAGAAATTGGTATCCATGTATAACGGATTTTTCGCATGGTGCACCCGGTGATGAGACGGTGTTAAAACAATTTTATTCAGAAATCCGAGGCGACCATCCTTCAACCCGTTTTCACCAAGATGAATAAAGGATCCCCAGAATCCGTCAATAAACATGATAAAGAATAACAGCCCGGGATTCACGCCCAAAAGGATACAGATAGAGGTGCGGATCACATCGGCATAAGGGGCTTCCAAAAAGAAATGCGCAAAATTAACAAACAGGTTCATGTGCTGCGGCGCATGATGGGTGGAATGCAGGCACCACAATATCCGCACTTTGTGGGCAAGGTAATGATAAATAAAGTGAGAAAATTCCCATACAATATAACCATAGATCAGCCAGTACCAGGTAAAGGTCGTTTTGAAAATGGCGAAGCGCTCAAATAAACCAATACAAAAAGCAACGGCGGCAATGGAAATAAATCTTGAGATAAAACGATTCAGCACAAAAACCAGAAAGGGCATGCTGTAATCCTCAATTTTAAAACGCTTGTAAAACGCTGCGCGGATAATCTCTATTAATAACAGCAGCGGAATGATGGGATAGATCAGTTTTTGTATCCCGCCCAAAGTAGCCAGGGAGCTGTAATCGCCTTTTTTTACGATTTCAATAATACCGCTCAACCCAAAAAAGCCAATAACTTCACTATATAATGTATCCCATATACCCATAACGGCTATTGTTTTTGTATTACAATCGTGTGCACATAAAAATAACCATTTTAATGTAAAATGGTTATTAAAATAAGGCAAAACCCAGGGCGGACACGCATGAATTCGTTTTCAATGCCACGAATGCACGAATGAGCGCCGTAGGCGCATTCGTGATATTGAATTAAAACTATTAAAACACATATTATATTCGTGCAGTTGTGGCAAAAATATTTATGCGTCCGCGCTGAGGTAAAACTGCTTTTAATCCTGCTTGTGGATCTCGCTGCTGTAATGGAATTCAATATCCGGGTTATTGGTGATCTCTGTGTTCAGAAACCATTCGCTTTGAGCCAGGTACACCACATTCCCGTCTTTATCTTCGCCGCTGTTGGCCAGTTTGAATTTTGTAAACTCATCCAGTTTTTTAGGATCCTTGCTGGTCAGCCAGCAGGCCTTATAAAAGGGCAGGGCGCGAAATTCTACAGATGCGCCGTATTCATGTAATAAACGGTATTGGATCACTTCAAATTGCAGTTCACCCACACAACCGATTATTTTTTTGGTGCCGCCAAATTGTGTAAAAAGCTGGGCTACTCCTTCATCTGTCAATTGCAGTAACCCCTTTTCCAATTGCTTGGTTTTTAATGGATCTTTATTGATTACCTCCTTAAATATTTCAGGCGAAAAAGAGGGGATGCCGGTAAAATAAAAATCTTCCCCCTCGGTAAGCGTATCACCTATTTTGAAGTTGCCGGTATCAAACAGACCTACTACATCGCCGGCATAAGCGTCCTGGATAATGCTTTTGTCGCGCGCCATAAAAGAGTAGGGGTTGCTAAAACGCACTTCTTTATCCAGTCTTACATGGTGATAATATTTATTGCGTTCGAATCTTCCGGAACAGACTCTGAAAAAGGCGATCCGGTCGCGGTGTTTCGGGTCCAGGTTGGCATGGATCTTAAAAATAAAGCCGCTCAGCTTTTCTTCCTCCACATCCACTTTCCGTTGGGTGGTTTCGCGGCTTAAGGGAACCGGCGCAATACGGATAAAGGTGTCCAGCATTTCCTTCACACCAAAATTATTGATCGCGCTCCCAAAAAATACCGGCGATACTTTTGCAGCAAGATAATCCGCTACATTCAGTTCACCGTTCACGCCATCTACCAGCTCCACATCTTCCCGTAAAGTAGCAGCATCCTGGATTCCCAGGCGGGTTTCCAAAACCGGGTCATTAATATCGGTAATATTCAATGTGTCTTCTTCGTCGGCCTTTGTATTGGCGGCGAACAGGCGCAGATTCTTATCAGATAAATTATAAACGCCTTTAAAATCCTTGCCGCTGTTGATGGGCCAGGTCATGGGGTGCAGCGATATGTTCAGCTCTTTTTCAATTTCCTCCAAAAGATCAAAACGGTTCTTCCCGTCGCGGTCCATTTTATTGATGAAAACAATTACCGGCGTATCGCGCATGCGGCATACTTCCATCAGGCGGCGGGTTTGTTCCTCCACGCCATTTACGCTGTCCACCACCAGGATAACGCTGTCAACGGCAGTCAGCGTGCGGAAGGTATCTTCTGCAAAATCTTTGTGACCCGGCGTATCCAGCAGGTTTATAAGTATATTTTGGTATTCGAAGCTCATTACCGAGGTCGCAACGGAAATACCACGCTGCCGCTCGATCTCCATAAAGTCGGAGGTGGCAGATTTCTTTATTTTATTGCTTTTAACTGCGCCGGCCACCTGTATGGCGCCTCCAAACAAGAGGAATTTTTCGGTCAACGTGGTCTTTCCCGCATCCGGGTGACTGATGATCGCAAACGTACGCCGGTGCGTGATTTCGTCATGATATTTCATAAGGGCGCGAAGATAAGAAGGTTTCCCTGTTTATCAGAGAGAACTCCCTTTGGCGGCTATTTTTTTATGGGTCCGGCTGTGTGCTGCTATGAGCACCGGTTGCGTCGCACTCTTCGGCTGCAGGATTGCTATGGGCAAACGTCAAAATGCAAGAAATCGTCAGAAATAAAAACTTCACGTTTTGGGAAGTTTTTAGTAGCTTTGTAGCATACCATGAAAATAACCAACAAGGATAAGCTGGATTCTTTTGTTTCAATGCACACGGATGCTATTGGATCGGTAGATCGATGGGTGGAGATAATAGAAAGCAATGTATTTCGCGGACATAATGAATTGAAACGGATGTTTCCGTCGGCTGATTATGTGGGGAACCAAAGATATGTTTTCAATATAAAAGGCAACCATTACAGGTTTGTAGTGCTGGTGGTTTTTGTTGGCAGTTTAATGGATATAAGATTTTGCGGTACCCACGCTCAATACGATAAAGTAAAAGACATTGAAAATATTTGAGTATGAAAAAACAATTTGAAGATCTTACGGAAATAACAGATAAAAAGACCTTTGAGAATGCGAGAGTTTATTTTGAGGAGTTGATACAATATGCTACTAAAAACGGGCACTTAGCTGAATTGGATGCCGATAATAAGTACACCCGTGAAATGGGGCGCATAGGTGGAATGATCGCCGATTATGAAAGTCTTTACATGAAGTTTAAACACCTCAAGGTCAAAAACCCGCTCATCATCAGCATTGAAAAACAGATGCAGAAAAAGGACCTCAACCAGCGGCAAACGGCTGCATTGTTGGATGTTAAAGAAAATACGCTTAGCCAGATAATGAGCGGCAAACGGGGTGTTTCCATGCAGATGGCCAAGCGCTTGTATAGTGTGCTGAAAATAGATCCTAAAACGATTATTGAATTTGCGTAACAGTATAATTTAGTGACCCATAAGGATCTGAACCTAAAAACGAAAAAGGCCACTGAAATCAATCAGTGACCTTAAGTCGGGAAGACAGCCCGACATTTTGCCTATATTCTACTTTTCATTATTATTTACTATTACGCTGAAACCTTTACCAGTATTGGATTGTATAAAACTTGTGTAAAATAGATAATAATAAAACAAAGAAAATAGTTGCTACCTATTGTGCTACGTTGTATCTTTGGGCTACAATTAACATAAATGCAAAATAAAGGCTCTATCAGGTATTGGCATCGTACAGACAAGCCCAACAAAAATGGCACCGCCCCCGTGTTCGTTATCTACTCCGTTGCCGGGAAAAGGCAGTATATTAATACAGGGGTGGTCGTGTTTCCCGAACAGTACGATGAAGGGGAAATAACCGCGCTGGCTCCATCAGTAGGCAGAAAGAAATACGGCTTAAAGATTATTGACATTCCCGGCCGGGACGATGCCAAGCGGGACAATACAGCCGTTAAAAAAGTAAAGGACACCATCCGTACTATTGAAGACCGTTTCCGGCTGGACGGAGTACAGTACACCAGCGCAATGGTTAAAACGGAATATGACAAGATACGTAACCCTGAAAAGTACATAAAGCCTCCTTTGGCCTTTGCCGCCTATACTACCGGGTTTATTAATGAATGCGAAGCCACTAAACCCAGCGGCACCATCAAAGAATACAGGACGGTTGAAAAGCGGATACTGGAATACGATACTCAAACCCTGCTTTGTGATGTGGATTACAACTATCTGGAAGGGTTTTACCAGCACCTTATGACCTGTGGCATTGGTAATATTACGGCAGCAAAGCAGTTATCCACTGCAAAAACCTTCATCAGCTATGCCGTTAAGAAAGGGCTGGAAGTAAACCCGCAATACAAATCGTTTACTGTCAAAAGGGACACTGATATTGAAGTGATAAGCATAACGCAGGCTGAATTTGATACTCTCCGGGAGATTGATGTAAAAGGCAATGCCCGACTGGATGCAATACGGGATGTGTTCCTATTCAGTTGCAGCACTGGTATGAGGTTCAGTGATCTTGAACAGCTAGCCCGCCCCCAGATTAAAGAAGATCATATTACACAGACTGTTGCCAAGACTAAACAGAAACTGAAGATACCTTTGAATAAATACAGCCGGGAGATACTGGCGAAATACGCCGATGCCCCCCGTCCGCTACCGATAATCAGCAACCAAAAGAGCAATGACGCCCTTCATGATCTATGTAAGGAAGCTGGCATAAATGAACCGATTGAAATAGTACGTTTTAAGGGCGTGGAACGCATTACCGAAGTCTTACCAAAGCATGAGTTAGTAACTATGCATGCGGGGCGTAAAACGTTCTGTACGCTATCCCTGGAGCGTGGCATGAACGCACAGGAAGTAATGGCGATCAGCGGCCACCGGGATTATAGGAGTTTCAAACGATATGTAAACATTACCTCGCAGCAAAGCCAAAAGGCAATGGCTAAGGCTTGGGAATAACTGTAACGTTTGTAACACTGTAACAGAGTGTTAC
>JAGIAQ010000124.1 GCA_017744795.1 Niabella sp.
CGTAGTGCGTCTTTTAATTTTGGAGAATTGACTAATTAAGAAGAATCAGGTGAAAAATTTAATCAAAACATTAAAGAATATTTGGAGCATTGATGAGCTTAGGAGTAAGATCCTTTTTACGTTAGTGCTTACAGCTGTTTACCGCGTGGGAGCGCATATTGTGCTTCCGGGGATCAATCCTGTTGCGCTGGAACAGTACAGCAAGGCTAATCAAAGCGGTATCCTGGATTTGATCAATACTTTTGCTGGAGGTGCGTTCAATCAGGCCTCCATCTTTGCGTTGGGTATCATGCCTTATATCACAGCTTCGATTTTTATACAGCTGATGACGGTATTGGTGCCTTCCTTCCAGAAAATGCAAAAGGAAGGCGAAAGCGGCCGTAACAAGATCAACCAGATCACCCGTTACCTAACCGTAGCGGTAACACTGGTACAGGCTTTTGCTTATATCGCTTACCTCCATCAAACAGCAGGCCCGGCTATTATGCCCGGATATGGCTCATTCAATTTCACATTATCAACCGTTGTGGTGCTTACTGCCGGAACGCTTTTTGTAATGTGGCTGGGTGAAAAGATCACCGATAAGGGATTAGGAAATGGTACTTCATTGATCATCATGGTGGGGATCCTGGCGCGCCTGCCGCAGGCGTTCACACAGGAACTAGCCGTTCGTTCGGTACGTACTGGTGATATCCTGATCTTCATTATTGAGATCGCATTGTATATCGCTATTAATATGGGTTGTATCATCCTGGTACAGGGAACCCGGAAGGTACCAGTAAACTATGCGAAGCAAATTGTTGGCAACCGTCAATTTGGTGGGGCCCGTCAGTTTCTGCCGTTGAAAGTAAATGCAGCCGGTGTAATGCCGATCATCTTTGCGCAGGCCATCATCTTTGTACCTACTTTGTTTACAATGGGCAGCAAAAATGCTACGCTGGGCCGGATGTTTACGGATCATACCAATGGCTGGTACATGTTAGTATATGCTGCCGTTGTTATTGGATTTACCTTCCTTTATACTGCATTGATTTTTAATCCCAAACAAATTTCAGATAATCTGAAGCAGAATAATGGCTTTATTCCTGGTGTAAAACCCGGACAGCCTACAACGGATTATATCGGAACCATTATGGACCGGATCACCTTCCCGGGTGCCGTACTACTGGCCCTGGTGGGTATTCTTCCCGGTATCATCCAGAAATTATTTGGTATGACGCAAGGATTTGCAATGTTCTTTGGGGGTACTTCACTGCTGATCATGGTTGGGGTTATCCTTGATACGTTGCAGCAGGTAGAAACACAATTGATGATGCGCCAGTACGACGGCTTAATGAAAAGCGGCCGCATACAGGGACGTCAAAGTTCTTCTGCAATTCAGATCTGAGGAATCTTAAGAAATTTCGATAAATTTGCAGTCCCGCAGCAGCAGTTGCGGGACTTTTTTAATAAATGGTATGGTTAAAATAAAAACAGAAGAGCAGGTGGAGCTGATGCGCAAAAGTGCATTGCTGGTAAGTAAGACATTAACAGAGATCGCTAAAATTTTGAAGCCAGGAGTTACTTCGATAAGTCTGGATAAGAAAATTGGCGAGTTTATAAAAGACCATAACGCAGTACCTTCTTTCTTAAATTATAGCGGCTATCCGTTTAATTCGTGTATATCAGTGAACGATGTTGTGGTACATGGGTTCCCCAATAAAAGAGAACTGAAGAATGGAGATATTGTTTCCATTGACGTAGGTGTTGTTTTGGATAAATGGCACGGTGATCATGCGTATACTTTTGTTATTGGCGAACCCACACCTGAGGCGGCGCAACTGGTTGCCGTAACCAAGGCCTCCCTGTTTAAAGGCATTGAAAAAGCAACAACCAATAACCGAATTGGGGATATCGGCTTCGCTATCCAGGATTATACGGAAAAGCAACGGGGATATGGCGTGGTACGCGAACTGGTGGGGCATGGCCTCGGACAAAAAATGCACGAAGATCCCCAGGTGCCCAATTATGGCAGAAGGGGCAATGGAATGAAGCTCATTAGCGGAATGGTATTGGCTATTGAGCCCATGATCAATTTGGGTACCAAGGATGTGTATACGGAGAGCGATGGCTGGACGGTGCGAACCAAAGACGGGAAGCCGTCCGTTCATTTTGAACACGATGTGTGCGTGCGCCCCGGCAAGGCAGATGTACTTTCTAACTATGCTACGATAGAAGAAGCCGAAAAAAACAACCCGGAATTATTTGTTTGCGAGCTGGCATCCTGATCGCCACAGGCGATAGAATAAGGCTGCGAGGCGAGGGACGCCTCGCAGAACACAATTAGTATAAACCCTGCCCGTTCCGGTCGGGCGGGCATTGAGAAGTTAAGAATCATTAAGTCGGTTTCTTAATGGCCTTAATTCCTAAATGGTTATTAAAAAGCCGCTGAAGCACAGAACCGCTGAGGGCATTTGGCGCACCGCGTATAACTTATCGGCCTTCCCGCCTTCCCGGCCCAAAGAGTTTCTGATAAAAGTATTCATCATTTCTTTATATCGATACCCGCGCCTATTGCTCCGGATTGAATATCTTTAGCTAAACCAATTGTTATGAAACGCAAAGATTTTTTAAAGGCAGCGTCCCCTTTATTCCTGCTGCTGGCCAACGGAAATATTGTTAAAGCCGGCAACGAACTGGAATCATTCCTGGGAAAGAAGAGACGCCTTCGGTTTGCCATTGCTTCTGACCTGCATTACGGACAGGAAAAAACAGACTACGACAACTTTTTAAAAACCATTATTGCCAAGATCAATGCAGCGCATGCCGTGCAGCCTTTCGATTTTTGCATGCTGAACGGTGATATCGTGCACAATGATCCTAAACATTATCCGGCAGCAAAGGCACTGATCGAACAATTGAAAATGAAATGGTACGTTACGCCGGGAAATCATGACCTGGTGACGGCCGACCAATGGATGCAAATATGGAACAGCCCGGTGAATTATACCTTTTCCGTAAGGGATACGGTTTTCCTGGCAGCAACCACTTCCGATGAAAAAGGAAAATATATATGCCCGAACCTGAGCTGGATGCGGCAGCAGCTGGAGCAACATCAGCACGCAAAAAACATCTTTATCATCATCCATATAAATCCGGCCAAACTCACAGAAAATGCTGTGGATTGCCCCGAGTTCCTGGAGCTGGTAAAACAACATCAAAATGTACGCGCCATCTTTAATGGCCACGATCATGACCAGGACAGCATTCTGAAACGTGATGGCATTCCTTTTGTTTTTGATGCACATGTGGGCGGCAACTGGGGCACGGAATATAAAGGGTTCCGTATTGTGGAATTACTGGATAATAACGATGTGCTCACCTATATTATGAACCCGGATGTAAAAATAAACAGCGCTACGTTACAGGCATAGCTGCGGTTGGCCAGGGGAAACGCTTTTTCTCTTTGACGGGGAGTTCTGAAACTTTTTGTTTGAACTCGGGGTAAGGAATTAAAAGACTTGTAAACGTCAGGAGGGTTCCGTCTTTCATATAGATTCTATAAGCAGCGAAATCATAAATAGGATTTTTGCCATTATTGGAAGATTGCTTTATTTCAACGGAATCAATGTCCTGTTTTTGATATTCTTTTTGCTCATTTTCTGTTCCATAGTAAAATACACTTTTGCCTTTGGAAAAAATAAGCACTTTTCCTTTGTCGGTGTAGTAATATTTAATAAGCAATAAAATATTCATGCCACCTCCCATTAGTAATAGGGCAGGAAGCAATAGCAGCACCAGCAAAAGCGGATGTGGGTCTTTTATCGGGTGTGTGGCCAACAACAATACCAGGAACAACCCAAATCCAAAGTGTATAATATTAGAAAAAGAAAAACAAAAAGCCCGCAATCTTCTTTCGTCAATAACATACCTGAAATCATTGGTGACAAAATGCAGCGCCTTTTCTTTAAACCAGGTATTTTCTGATTTAAACCCGGTTGGGATCTGTTCCGGGTTGTTGAAATATTCCTGTATATAGGGGAAACTTTCTTCCAGGGTTACAACACTTTTCAGATAGAGTTGATGATTGCCCGCATCATAGTAGTAGAGCACAAACTTGTTGTTATAATATAATCCCAGCTTTAAATAGCTTCCGTTGTCGTCCTGTACGGTGACCGAAGGGGTGGTCATATCTACAACAAGGTGATCATGCTCCTTTTCCCAGGGGTAATTTTTAATCAGCTGAAGGGTCTCTTCATAAGTGCGTTGTTGAATCTGTTCAAATTCACCCGGCTCATAACCTTTGTATTGTACTTTGCTGGTAAGGGTATTCATCTGATACTAAAAATAAAAAAACCGCCCCAATTGGAGACGGTTTTAATTCGTTTATCCTTGAATTAATATTAATGGTGGTGATGCTGGTGCTCGCTCACTAATTTGGCAAAAGCATCAGCGCTGATGGATGTTGCTTTGGGGCGTACTTTTGTTTCAGCCCATTCAAATATTTTCTGCGATTGTAAACGGCCATAAGCATCTTCAACATACTTGCGATCCTTCATCATTTTGTTGATGTAGTCCGCAATCCAGGGCTGGTCTTCAACAGGCCCCATACCGCCCATATATTGGAACAATTGCTGTTTGGCAAAATCCCTGATCTCATCCGGGGTTACCTGGATATCGTTTTCTGCAACAATTTTTTCAGTGATAAGGGTCCACTTCAGCTGGTTAAGGAACGCAGGGATTTCCGCTTCGATCTGCTCCGCCGATTTTGCAGGCTGCGGATTTTCACCTTCCTGCTGCTGGCTGTTCTGTGTAACGAGCCAGTTTTTCAGAAACGCTTCAGGGAACTCAATTTTAGTATCGTCTACCAGGTAATGAAAGATCTGGTCCTGCACCTGGTTCCGGCTTTGCGCTGCCCAGTAGTTGAAGATCTCTTCTTTTATTTTTGCATTGAGATCCGCTTCTGTTTTAACATCGCCACCGGGGTACAATTGGGTAAAGAATTCTTCGTTCAGTTCCTTTTTTTCTAAAAGGCTCACTTTGGTGATCACTACATTAAATGTTTTGTCTTTTGTAGCGGCCTCTTCTTTATTCAGTCCCAGGTCCTGCGCAATAAATTCCAGTTCCTTTTCTTCAAAAGCATCGCCCAGTTTTATGGCGATCGTATCTCCAGCTTTTTTGCCGATCAGTTTTTTCCGGGTTTTAGGAGTAAAGTATTTTACCAACAGTGAATTATCTTTTTTGATACCGTCTTCAATTACCGATCCGTCTGCTGCAGTTTCTTCAAAAGTGGCGTTCAGTACATTATCATCACCTTCCACCGCGTCTTTATCAGTCATGTTGCCATAACGGTTTTGCAGTCTTTCCAGTTCCTCGTTTATCATTTCATCGGTGATGTCAATATTGTAACCGGTAAGGGCCGCGCTGGCAAGATCCGGCAATTTAAAATCGGGTTTCAAACCAATTTCAAAATGAAAATCATACGCCTGCGGATTGCTTACATCCAGTTTGGTAATGTCATTTTCCAGCGGAAGGGGCTGGGCAAAAATATTGATCTTGTTGGTATCAAGGTAATTGATCACTTCCTTATCAATAGAACGAAGCACTTCATCTACAAAAAGAGAAGGGCCGTACATTTTCTTGATCAGTCCGGAAGGAACTTTCCCGGGACGGAAGCCGGGAATATTTGCCTTTTTGCTGTATTCTTTTAAAGATTTTTCGAAACCAGGTAAATAATCCGCTTTATCCAGCGTTACACTGATTTTCTCGTGGAGCGGGCCAATTTTTTCTTGTGTTACTGTAGCCATAAAAAATTTATAGTTTATTAATTTATAGTCTATTGTTTATAAACCATAAACCACAAACCATAAATTGAAAATCGTCCGGATGAAGGGACTCGAACCCCCACACCTTGCGGCATCAGATCCTAAGTCTGACGTGTCTACCAATTCCACCACATCCGGAAAAGAACATTATCCCGATAGGTATTCGGGAGGGCTGCAAAGGTAGGGTATTTTAGATAAAAAATGGGTTTTTAAGCAACATTCAAATATTTTTCAACGTCTGGGTAATGCAAGAGCAGGCAACGACTTTAAGCGAGCATTATAGCTTAGTCATTGATTCTAAAGCAGATGCTGTTAACAGTCATAAATTGTGTAATTTTAACACAAACGCTTACAGGCGTTGGGGAATAAAAAGAAAAGGGAGCAGGAGTATATTTTCATGAAAACAGTAGAACAAAAACCTAAATACAGTCTTAACGAAGAGCAGGAAAAAAAGCTTATTTTAAGAGAATACCGGTCGTTGCTGCGTGCATTGAAGGATAAAATAAAGCCTGGCGATAAGGATATTATACGGCATGCTTTTGAAATGGCAGCAGAAGCGCACAGCAGCATGCGGCGTAAAAGCGGGGAGCCTTATATCCTGCATCCGATAGCCGTTGCCAAGATCTGCGTGGAAGAAATAGGCCTGGGCGTGCGCTCTACCGTTTGTGCCCTTTTGCATGACACAGTGGAGGATACGGATATTACCCTCCAGGATATTGAGCGGGAATTTGGTTCAGAGATCGCGCGCATTGTGGACGGGCTCACTAAAATATCGAATGTGATCGACGCCACAGCATCGCAACAGGCGGAGAATTTTAAAAAGATCCTGCTCACCCTCACGGATGACCCAAGGGTGATTCTCATCAAGCTGGCAGACCGCCTGAATAACATGCGTACGCTGGACAGCATGAAGCGGGAAAAACAGCTGAAGATCGCTTCAGAAACAGTCTATGTTTTTGCACCCTTAGCACACCGGATGGGGTTGTACAGTATCAAAACAGAGCTGGAAGACCTGGCAATGAAGTACCTGGAACCGGATACTTACAAAGAGATCGCCAGAAAATTATCTGAAACCAAGCGCGATCGTACCCGCTATATCAATGAGTTTATAAAGCCCATCAAAGAGAACCTGGAGAAAAATAAATTTGATTTTGAAATATACGGCCGCCCAAAGAACATTCATTCCATCTGGAATAAAATGAAAAAGAAAGGGGTGACGTTTGAAGAGGTTTATGACCTTTTCGCTATCCGCATCATTTTAAACTCGCCGCAGGAGCGGGAAAAAGAAGATTGCTGGAAAGTGTATTCACTGATCACTGATGAATACACGCCTTCCATCGAACGGCTAAGAGATTGGGTGAGCAACCCAAAATCCAATGGTTACGAAGCGCTGCATACCACCGTAATGGGCCCCCGGGGCAAATGGGTGGAAGTGCAGATCCGTACCAAACGGATGAACGAGATCGCTGAAAAAGGATTGGCGGCGCACTGGAAATACAAAGAAGGGGCCCCTGATAGTCACCGGGATGAGAACCGCTTCGATAAGTGGTTCCAGCAGATCCGCGAAGCGCTCACCAACCCCGACGCGGATAGTGTGGACTTCCTGCAGGATTTTAAAATGAGTTTCCTTACGGAGGAAATTTATATCTATACGCCTAAAGGCGATATCAAGATGCTGCCGGTAGGCAGTACGGCGCTGGACTTTGCTTTTTCCATTCACACAGCCATCGGATCAAAAACCATCGGCGCAAAAGTGAATCATAAGCTGGTGCCGATCAGCTATAAATTAAAAAGCGGGGATCAGATCGAGATCATCACCAGCAACAAACAAACGCCGTCCGAAGACTGGCTTTCTTTTGTTGTTACGGCCAAAGCTAAAAACAAGGTAAAAGAAGCCCTTAAGGAAGAAAAAAAGAAAGTGGCGGATGAAGGACGGTATACCGTTCAGCGGAAGCTGGAAGGGATGGGGGTAACCATGCACCAGGGAAATATTGATGAGCTGGTACACTTCTATAAGCTGAATTCGAACCTGGAATTGTTTTACCAGGTGGCGATAAAAAATATCGATTTAAAGGAACTCAAGGAGTTTAAGGTGATCGGCGATCGTATCGAATATCCCAAACCGATCAAGATCGTTCAGGAGAACCGGATCGAAAGCCATACGCCGTCTTCCTCCGCAGGCAGTAAGACAGATACGGAGCTGATCATTTTCGGCGAAAGCAGTGATAAAATTATGTACCACCTGGCTAACTGTTGTAAGCCCATCCCGGGGGATGATGTATTTGGGTTTATTACTACGGGAAAGGGGCTGGCCATACACCGTACCAACTGTCCGAACGCGCCCAAGCTGCTGGCCAATTTCGGGCATCGTATTGTAAAAACAAAATGGGCGAAGAATAAGGAAATTTCATTCCTTACCGGGGTTAAAATTGTAGGGATGGATGATGTGGGCGTGGTGAGCAAGATCACCAATCTGATTTCCGCCGAGCTGAAGATCAATATTGCCGCACTCACCATCGAGGCTTCCGAAGGGATTTTTGAAGGGAATATAAAAGTTTTCGTGCACGATAAAGAGGAGCTGGACGAGCTGGCGAACCGCCTGAAAAACCTGGAGGGAATTGAATCTGTGGAACGGTATGATACAGAGGACCTTCCGGGGAAGTAGGCAATGGTTCATAGTTCATAGTCAATGGTCAATAGTCAATAGAAGATCCGTTAGGCATTGAGCGTTTGGCGTTCTGCACACTGCTTAACGCGTAACGCACAACGCTTAATGCTTGTACCGTTGTTCGCCAGGGGGCGGTGTTCCTTATTCTGCGTTCAGCATTCGGCATTTAGCGTTCAGCGTTCAGCAACTTGTAATCTTTTCCTTCCAAACCTCTATTTTTGTAGCTTTAATTCAATCGGGTAATAAAAACTTAATAATGATAGACGTAATTCTGGGTCTGCAATGGGGTGACGAAGGAAAAGGAAAAATTGTAGACTTTTTTGCAAAAGATTATGATGTGGTAGCGCGTTTCCAGGGCGGGCCTAACGCGGGGCATACCCTGTATCGCAACGGGGAAAAGCTGGTGCTGCGCCAGATACCTTCCGGTATTTTCAATCCGGGAAAGATCAATCTTATCGGGAACGGTGTGGTGCTGGACCCGGTGTCTTTAGAACAGGAATGCCAGCAGCTTACAAAATTTGAGGGCGACCTGAAAAAGAATCTGTACGTATCTGAAAGAACCAACCTGATCATTCCCACGCACCGCGCGCTGGATAAGGCTTCTGAGCAGGCAAAGGGCAAAGGAAAAATAGGCTCAACGTTGAAAGGGATCAGTCCGGCTTATATGGATAAAACCGGTCGTAATGCGTTGCGCGTGGGCGATATTCTGAATCCTGATTTCAAAAACATGTATGAAGCGTTAAAAGAAAAGCATTATGTAATGCTGAATACGTATGGCTTTGATGAAGACATCAGCCAGGATGAGCAGGAATTCTTTAAATCTATCGAGTTCCTGAAAACGCTGAATATTGTTAATGGCGAATATTTTATCAACAAACTGTTGAAAGAAGGCAAAAAGGTATTGGCTGAAGGGGCGCAGGGAAGTATGTTGGACGTGGATTTTGGTACCTTCCCTTTTGTTACTTCTTCCAACACTATTTCCGCTGGCGTATGTAACGGGTTGGGTGTTGCGCCACAATACATCAAAGAAGTGATCGGTATCACCAAAGCCTATTGCACCCGCGTGGGTAGCGGACCCTTCCCTTCGGAGCTGGATAATGAAGACGGGCAGCGTTTGCGCGATATCGGACGGGAATACGGAGCCGTTACCGGCCGGCCGCGGCGTTGTGGCTGGATCGACCTGGTGGCGCTGAATTTTGCCTGTATGATCAACGGGGTGACCCAACTGGTGATGACCAAGGCCGACGTGCTGGATCATTTTGAAAAACTGGAAGTTTGTACCTCCTATTTGCTGGAAGGAAAAACGATCACAGAAATTCCGCTGCGGTTAGATCTGGCTGATTATAAACCTGACTTTAAAGCATTTGATGGCTGGCACGCGGATATTACCCAAACAAAATCATTTGCGGAATTGCCCGATAAAATGAAGAACTATATCCATTTTATTAATGAATATTTAGGAGTACAGGTTCGGTATATTTCCAACGGACCCGAAAGAGACCAGCTAATTAAAATTTGATTCACAAAAAATCAGTTTAAAAATTTGGAGAATTAAAAACTTCGATTAAAATTTACACTTTCAATTATTAGATTTTATTTAGGTATGGCAAAATCAAATAAATCAACCGGAACAGATAAGAAAACAAACGCAGAAAAACCATCCTCAAAGTCGAAAAAACAGGACGAGGAAATGGATGATGAAACCGACGATCTTTATGAAGAGGATGATGCTCCAAAACCGGGCAAAAAGGGCAAGGCTGGAGCCGCTGATGACGATGAAGACGATGACTTTGAAGACGATGTGGATGACTGGGATAAAGTAGAAGAAGAAGGAGAGGACTGGGATAAGGATTTTGATGAATTTGATATTCCAAAATCAAAATCGAAATCAACAGGCAAAGGAAAAAAATCTTCTTTTGAAGATGAGGATGATTTCAAACCCGATGAAGAGTTTGATGACCTGTTCGGTAACGAAAAGGACGATTTTGATGATGAAGATGATTTTTAATCCGTGAGGATGTTATTAATTTAAAAGATGAAACAAAGTGGTTAAGGCAGGGAACCCTTTCAGGACCGAAGCCCCTGCTTTTATAAAAGAAAAGGTGTTAAACTGGCTACAGCGGTTTAACACCTTTTCCTTTTTGGACTCCTGCGGGCTTCCGGATCAACCTTTTGATTTTATGGCGGGGGCGGGCGCCGCGTCTGTTTTTGAATCATCCCAGCCCGATGTATTGGAAACCTTCCGGAACTATCATAAAGAAAAGCAGGGAAAATGGTTATTTGGGCATTTGGGTTACGGGTTAAAGATCAGCGGAAGCTTTGCCAGTTCTCAAACAACGGACCCGTTGTTATTTCCTGATGCCTGCTTTTTCGAGCCGGAAATAGTTATTCAATTGAAGGGAGGAAGACTCGAAATTGATGCGGTTGACGCTGCAGCCGTGTTTGAAGCAATCCTGAATACACCAGTACCTGCAACGCTTACTGTAGCTCCTGTGGAGCTGCAACCCAGGGTAAACAAAGCGGCCTATTTGCAAGCTATCGGGGCCTTGCAGCAACACATTCGTCGCGGCGATTGTTATGAAATTAATTATTGCATTGAATTTTTTGCTGAAGGCGCAACGATTGATCCGGTGGAGATCTACCGCAGGTTAACGGAAAAATCCCCGGTGCCTTTCGCCGGCCTGTATCGCCTGAATGATAAATGGCTCATCTGCGCAAGCCCTGAACGGTTTTTGAAAAGAACCGGGAACCATATCATCAGTCAGCCGATCAAAGGAACACTTCCGCGGCACGCACAGGACGGCGCGCTTTTAGCCAAAGAGCGCCAGGATTTACGGAACAGTCAAAAAGACCGGGCAGAAAATGTAATGGTCGTCGATTTGGTACGCAATGATCTTTCGCGGATCTGCAGGGAAGGTTCCGTGCGGGTGGACGAGCTTTTTGGGGTTTACAGTTTTGCCCAGGTGCACCAGATGATCTCCACTGTTTCGGGCGTACTTATTGAGAATGCGAACATTCCGGATATTCTTAAAGCTACTTTCCCGATGGGCTCCATGACCGGTGCGCCCAAGATCAGTGTAATGAAGCTGATTGAAGAATTTGAACAATCTAAACGCGGAATCTATTCCGGGTCGATCGGTTATATAAACCCTCTCGGCGATTTTGACCTGAATGTGGTGATCCGGAGCCTCATGTATAATCATTCCACAAATTATCTTTCCTGCAAAGTAGGCTCAGGCATTACAATTTACAGCGAGGCAGAGAAAGAATGGGAAGAGTGCCTGCTGAAGGCTAAAGCAATTGAAGAAGTACTGAGGGGGTAGACCGGCGTTGCGTCGTTGCTCCGCTGCTTCGTGGCGTGAAATAGCGGCGGATGAATAAGAAATAAGGAATATAGAATATTATAATAAGCCGCTATCAAAAATGCTAAAATAATAATTTATTATCTTTGCGTTC
>JAGIAQ010000125.1 GCA_017744795.1 Niabella sp.
GCCCAGGAGAGGGCCTCCTGCAGCGCATCGGTGGATGTAACTTTTGCAAAATGCCGCGCCTGCTGCTCAATGCCAAACGTATTAAATGCCCGCAGCGAACTGTTGTTCAGAATTTCCATAGCTTGAATCTATTGTTGCAAAATAACGTTTAATTTGTAACTTACACTATGAACTGGGAGTTCCAGGCAATAACTGCCACGGCATTGGGCATTGCGTTAGCCGCCTGTTGCGGCTTCCGGGTTTTTGTACCCCTGCTTATTGCCGGCATCGCCAGCCGCTTCCATTTTTTTCATTTTTCCGAAAGTTTCAGCTGGCTTTCGTCTGCGCCGGCGTTAATCGCATTAGGCGCCGCAACGATTATAGAAATTGCGGGGTACTACATTCCCTTTATCGATAATATTCTGGATACCATTGCCGCGCCCATGGCAGCTATTGCAGGAACCGTCCTGGCTACCTCGGTAATTCCTATTGACAATGAATGGGTCAAATGGATCGCCGGTATTATTGCCGGTGGCGGCAGCGCGGGATTGATCGCCTCAGGAACGGGCATTTTGCGACTTTTTAGTACAAAAACCACACTGGGCACCGGGAATAATTTTGTGGCAACGGGCGAAAACACGGCTGCATTTGTCGGCTCCATACTCAGTTTCATCATCCCGGTTGTAATGGCGGTGCTCTTCCTTTTTTTTATTGTCTGGATCCTCAGAAAGGTATGGAAGAAGCTTAAAGGACGAAGGCCGGTGCGGACAGTTTGATGGAGATCATAATCTTTATTGCTAAGAGAATACACGGAAAATGTTGTATCCGGATGTTTCAATAATAAGGTAGTCAGCTTTTGCACTACTATCGGCTTACTTGCGTCGCACTCCTGGGCTGCAGCACTGCTATCGGCAATTCAAAGATGGATCATTTGTCTGTCTATTGCTGCTCACAGCTGCTGCGGATTTTCACAGAAAAAGGGTTGGAGGAGGTTTAGCAGAAAATTCAAAAAATTCTGTGTAAATCTACGCAATCTGTGAGATAATTAATTCTTTGCCCTTAAAAATTCCCGTTTACCCGGAGGGCCTTTTAATTTTTCCACCGTAAACCCTGCCTGCTGCAAGGCTTTGCGCACAATCATTCTTTAATTTGGAGCACAATGATTTTTCCATCCATGGTGGTAACCACAATTTTACGGTCGTCCATAAATTGCAGATCGTGCACAAGGCAATTGGCTACTTTATGCACCCATTTGGTTCGACCCGTTGCGCGATCAAATGCAGCAATGACGCCTTTATCACTAAACGCATACACCACGCCTTTGCGTTCGGTAATGATTGAAGGGTTTAATTCATAATTAAATACATTATCCGTTTTCCATGCAACTCTTGCAGTGTCTGCCCGGGTGTCTACCCCAATCAGCTGGCCCTGCATGGTTTTGGCGAAAACCAGGGTGCTGTCGTTAGATAATCCCATCGATTCGCGTACCCAGTATTCATTCCATCTTTTTTTCCAAAGTAGCTTTCCCGTTGTCGCATCCAATGCCGTCATATACCGGTCCGGCGCCACCACAAATACCCGGCCGTTTGCGGCTACCGGCAAGCAGGAGGCAGGAGAGAACATGCGGTTGCTGTACCCATCCTTATAGATCCAACCGGCGGTTCCTGTTTTAATATTAAGCGCATATAACTCATTGCCCCAGCTTCCAAAGATCAGTTTGCCATTATAGACCAGGGGCATTGCTTTTACAAAATTCTTTACACTGTCATAAGTCCAGATGATTCTGCCTGTTTTCAGCTCCAGCGCGCGGAACAGCCCTTCCGACGAACCCACATATACTTTCCCTTCCCTGATAAAAGGTGTTGCCACGATTGATCGTGAAGTAGGGGTGGCCCAATATGGTTTACCTGTTGCTGCGTTCAGACAATAAATGGTTCCATCAGTTGAGGGAATCACAAAATGATCGCCTGCTATTGCGGGAGAAGCATATATTTTTCCATTCGTCGCAAACCGCCACACCACTTTATTTTTTATGGGGTCCACGGCCAGCACACGCCCGCGGCTGTCCGGCGTAATCACAAGCCCTTTGTATAAGGCAAATCCATTCCCGATATCAGACGAATCCTGAAAGCGCCCGATCTCCTGCACTTGCGGGTATTGTTCATTGATTGCATAAGACGGACGAAAATAGTTTTGCTGCTCTTTGTCAAAATGATGATCCTGTAACGCCACAACGGCCCATGGCTTCCTGGTTGTATTGCCGGGAATTCTTTCGCTGTAAGTGATATTCCCGTTTTCGATCGTTACGATATTATAGCCGCCAATACTGTCTTTTGCGCGCAGGTTCGATCGCCCCATAATACCGGGAATGCCCTCAAAATGAAAACGGTGGTTTTGATGACCATGACCGCAGAGATATGCTTCGATATTATGTTTTTTTAAACGATCTGCCACCTCGTACCAATTATTTAATGAGGAGTCCAGGGGGTAATGATCTACGAAAATGACCGGCTCCCTGCCGGGGATGGTAGCTAAAACAGAATCCAGCCATACAAGGTTTCCGTACGGAACCTGGCCGGGGCTCATCTTCATATTAGGGCCGCAATTGGCTCCCAGGAAATGAATACCTCCGTATTCAAATGCAAATACCTCGTTGCCAAACACCCGGTTAAAGGTATTGGTACCGCTTTCTGACCAGTTATCATCATGGTTGCCCGGGATAATATACAGTGGCTTGTTGAGTGAATCCAGGAGCTGCTTTGCCCGCTTTATTTCTGCATCCGCGCCAAATTCGGTGATGTCGCCGGAGGCGATCACAAACTTAAGACCGGGGTTGGCATTGATGTCCCGGACGGTTCTTCTCAGATCTTCATCCGCATTATTGGAGCCGATATGCAGATCAGATATATGGGCAAATTGAAAGGTGGTTTGTGCACGAAGGCCCGGACAAAGCAAAAAAAGCAACAGCGCGGCGACTATTTTTCTCACTGGTATATTTTTATAATGGGCTAAGATATAAAAACGGTCCGGAACTTAGTATCCGGTACAGATTTTGCTGCTTATTTTATTCTAAAATCAACAGCAAATGAAAAGAATATTTTTCTCCCTGGCGCTGGGCATTTTATTAAGCAGCGCTGCCTCCGCTCAAGCAGCTCCGGCAAAGCAAAAACAAGGCACCGACAAATATCAGAAAGTATCGGGACTTACTACTGACCAACAGCAGCAATTGCAAAAAATAAAGACCGATGCCAAGATCAAAAGAGACGCCATCCAGAATAATACGGCACTCAGCAAGGCCGACAAAAACAAACAGATACAGGAATTGAACGAACAGGAACATCAGCAAAGATTAGCGGTATTAACGCCCGATCAGCAGCAACAGTTCAAACAAACGCATAAAATGAAAGCGGCGAAACCAGCTGCCAAACCAGCCGCGGCTCCTGCAGGAAAGTAATAAATATTTTCTCTGTACTAATAAGAAACGGTGATATCGGGAATCCGGCATCGCCTTTTTTATTAAGTGGATTTTGGCACGGATCTGTTTAATGCCACGAATACACAAATATGCGCCAACGGCGCATTTGGATTCGTGGCTATTTTTTTGAAGAAGGATCTCCAGATAATTTATTCGTGCATTCGTGGCAACTTTCCGTGTTATAAAAGCAGCTTCGCTGTATATGAATAAAAAGAAAAGACCTGTCAGGTTTATTAAACCTGACAGGTCTTTTTGTGGAGGCGACCGGACTCGAACCGGTGTCCAAACACATTCCCCAAAAGCCTTCTACATGCTTATTTCTTGTATTGATTGTCGGCGAAAAACAGGAAAAGAACAAACCGATTTTTCACTTAGCTGGATGGGTCTTTTGTTACAGGCACAGCCTGCTGTAACAGCATCCTGTTTTTGTTTTATAAGTCGGCGGCGGAGCGTGGTAACAGAACAACCGGCTCAACGCGGCCCTAATGACTACTTAATCACTGATTAGGCAGCCATGGCATACTGAGTATTGCCATTTATGATTTGAGTATTCAGATTTACAGGCTAATTACACAACGCCTGACATGCTTCTGCTTTCAAAGATCTATGCTGTCAAAACCAAGCGCCCCCGGTTCTGGAATAAAAGCCAGCATACAAAGGTACGAAAATAAACCTATAAGGTTTTTAAAAACCTTATAGGTTTATTTTCGTACCTTTGTATGCTGGCTTTTATTCCAGAACCGGGGGCGCTTGGTTTTGACAGCATAGATCTTTGAAAGCAGAAGCATGTCAGGCGTTGTGTAATTAGCCTGTAAATCTGAATACTCAAATCATAAATGGCAATACTCAGTATGCCATGGCTGCCTAATCAGTGATTAAGTAGTCATTAGGGCCGCGTTGAGCCGGTTGTTCTGTTACCACGCTCCGCCGCCGACTTATAAAACAAAAACAGGATGCTGTTACAGCAGGCTGTGCCTGTAACAAAAGACCCATCCAGCTAAGTGAAAAATCGGTTTGTTCTTTTCCTGTTTTTCGCCGACAATCAATACAAGAAATAAGCATGTAGAAGGCTTTTGGGGAATGTGTTTGGACACCGGTTCGAGTCCGGTCGCCTCCACAAAAAGACCTGTCAGGTTTAATAAACCTGACAGGTCTTTTCTTTTTATTCATATACAGCGAAGCTGCTTTTATAACACGGAAAGTTGCCACGAATGCACGAATAAATTATCTGGAGATCCTTCTTCAAAAAAATAGCCACGAATCCAAATGCGCCGTTGGCGCATATTTGTGTATTCGTGGCATTAAACAGATCCGTGCCAAAATCCACTTAATAAAAAAGGCGATGCCGGATTCCCGATATCACCGTTTCTTATTAGTACAGAGAAAATATTTATTACTTTCCTGCAGGAGCCGCGGCTGGTTTGGCAGCTGGTTTCGCCGCTTTCATTTTATGCGTTTGTTTGAACTGTTGCTGCTGATCGGGCGTTAATACCGCTAATCTTTGCTGATGTTCCTGTTCGTTCAATTCCTGTATCTGTTTGTTTTTGTCGGCCTTGCTGAGTGCCGTATTATTCTGGATGGCGTCTCTTTTGATCTTGGCATCGGTCTTTATTTTTTGCAATTGCTGCTGTTGGTCAGTAGTAAGTCCCGATACTTTCTGATATTTGTCGGTGCCTTGTTTTTGCTTTGCCGGAGCTGCTTGAGCGGAGGCAGCGCTGCTTAATAAAATGCCCAGCGCCAGGGAGAAAAATATTCTTTTCATTTGCTGTTGATTTTAGAATAAAATAAGCAGCAAAATCTGTACCGGATACTAAGTTCCGGACCGTTTTTATATCTTAGCCCATTATAAAAATATACCAGTGAGAAAAATAGTCGCCGCGCTGTTGCTTTTTTTGCTTTGTCCGGGCCTTCGTGCACAAACCACCTTTCAATTTGCCCATATATCTGATCTGCATATCGGCTCCAATAATGCGGATGAAGATCTGAGAAGAACCGTCCGGGACATCAATGCCAACCCCGGTCTTAAGTTTGTGATCGCCTCCGGCGACATCACCGAATTTGGCGCGGATGCAGAAATAAAGCGGGCAAAGCAGCTCCTGGATTCACTCAACAAGCCACTGTATATTATCCCGGGCAACCATGATGATAACTGGTCAGAAAGCGGTACCAATACCTTTAACCGGGTGTTTGGCAACGAGGTATTTGCATTTGAATACGGAGGTATTCATTTCCTGGGAGCCAATTGCGGCCCTAATATGAAGATGAGCCCCGGCCAGGTTCCGTACGGAAACCTTGTATGGCTGGATTCTGTTTTAGCTACCATCCCCGGCAGGGAGCCGGTCATTTTCGTAGATCATTACCCCCTGGACTCCTCATTAAATAATTGGTACGAGGTGGCAGATCGTTTAAAAAAACATAATATCGAAGCATATCTCTGCGGTCATGGTCATCAAAACCACCGTTTTCATTTTGAGGGCATTCCCGGTATTATGGGGCGATCGAACCTGCGCGCAAAAGACAGTATTGGCGGCTATAATATCGTAACGATCGAAAACGGGAATATCACTTACAGCGAAAGAATTCCCGGCAATACAACCAGGAAGCCATGGGCCGTTGTGGCGTTACAGGATCATCATTTTGACAAAGAGCAGCAAAACTATTTTCGTCCGTCTTATGCAATCAATGAACAATACCCGCAAGTGCAGGAGATCGGGCGCTTTCAGGATTCGTCTGATATCGGGAATGGATTTGCCTTATACAAAGGGCTTGTGATTACGCCGGACAGCCGCGGGCGTGTGCTGGCCGTGGACCCCATAAAAAATAAAGTGGTGTGGCGGTTTGCGACGAATGGAAAAATATATGCTTCTCCCGCAATAGCAGGCGATCATTTTGTGATTCCCTCAACTGATGGAACCATTTATTGTCTGAACGCAGCAACAGGTAAACCATATTGGGCCACCCCTACTTCACGATCAATCGTGGCAACACCTTTTATCAGGGAAGGGAAAGTATATGTGGGTTCGTCGGAAGGGCTGTTCCGCGCGCTGGAGCTGAAAACAGGCAGAATCATCTGGACTTATGACAGTGTAAAGAATTTTGTAAAAGCAATGCCCCTGGTCTATAATGGCAAACTGATCTTTGGAAGCTGGGGCAATGAGTTATATGCGCTTAATATTAAAACAGGAACCGCCGGTTGGATCTATAAGGATGGGTACAGCAACCGCATGTTCTCTCCTGCCTCCTGCTTGCCGGTAGCCGCAAACGGCCGGGTATTTGTGGTGGCGCCGGACCGGTATATGACGGCATTGGATGCGACAACGGGAAAGCTACTTTGGAAAAAAAGATGGAATGAATACTGGGTACGCGAATCGATGGGATTATCTAACGACAGCACCCTGGTTTTCGCCAAAACCATGCAGGGCCAGCTGATTGGGGTAGACACCCGGGCAGACACTGCAAGAGTTGCATGGAAAACGGATAATGTATTTAATTATGAATTAAACCCTTCAATCATTACCGAACGCAAAGGCGTGGTGTATGCGTTTAGTGATAAAGGCGTCATTGCTGCATTTGATCGCGCAACGGGTCGAACCAAATGGGTGCATAAAGTAGCCAATTGCCTTGTGCACGATCTGCAATTTATGGACGACCGTAAAATTGTGGTTACCACCATGGATGGAAAAATCATTGTGCTCCAAATTAAAGAATGATTGTGCGCAAAGCCTTGCAGCAGGCAGGGTTTACGGTGGAAAAATTAAAAGGCCCTCCGGGTAAACGGGAATTTTTAAGGGCAAAGAATTAATTATCTCACAGATTGCGTAGATTTACACAGAATTTTTTGAATTTTCTGCTAAACCTCCTCCAACCCTTTTTCTGTGAAAATCCGCAGCAGCTGTGAGCAGCAATAGACAGACAAATGATCCATCTTTGAATTGCCGATAGCAGTGCTGCAGCCCAGGAGTGCGACGCAAGTAAGCCGATAGTAGTGCAAAAGCTGACTACCTTATTATTGAAACATCCGGATACAACATTTTCCGTGTATTCTCTTAGCAATAAAGATTATGATCTCCATCAAACTGTCCGCACCGGCCTTCGTCCTTTAAGCTTCTTCCATACCTTTCTGAGGATCCAGACAATAAAAAAAAGGAAGAGCACCGCCATTACAACCGGGATGATGAAACTGAGTATGGAGCCGACAAATGCAGCCGTGTTTTCGCCCGTTGCCACAAAATTATTCCCGGTGCCCAGTGTGGTTTTTGTACTAAAAAGTCGCAAAATGCCCGTTCCTGAGGCGATCAATCCCGCGCTGCCGCCACCGGCAATAATACCGGCGATCCATTTGACCCATTCATTGTCAATAGGAATTACCGAGGTAGCCAGGACGGTTCCTGCAATAGCTGCCATGGGCGCGGCAATGGTATCCAGAATATTATCGATAAAGGGAATGTAGTACCCCGCAATTTCTATAATCGTTGCGGCGCCTAATGCGATTAACGCCGGCGCAGACGAAAGCCAGCTGAAACTTTCGGAAAAATGAAAAAAATGGAAGCGGCTGGCGATGCCGGCAATAAGCAGGGGTACAAAAACCCGGAAGCCGCAACAGGCGGCTAACGCAATGCCCAATGCCGTGGCAGTTATTGCCTGGAACTCCCAGTTCATAGTGTAAGTTACAAATTAAACGTTATTTTGCAACAATAGATTCAAGCTATGGAAATTCTGAACAACAGTTCGCTGCGGGCATTTAATACGTTTGGCATTGAGCAGCAGGCGCGGCATTTTGCAAAAGTTACATCCACCGATGCGCTGCAGGAGGCCCTCTCCTGGGCAAAAAAAAATAATCAGCAAACACTTATTATTGGTGGCGGCAGTAATATTTTACTAACAAAAAATTACGACGGACTGGTCATAAAAAACGAGCTACAGGGCTATGAAAAAATAAAACAAGATGAAGATTTTATTTATATAAAAGCACAGGCGGGTGCCCTATGGCATTCCTTTGTTTTGTATTGCCTGGAACATGATTATGCCGGCGTTGAAAACCTTGCGCTGATACCCGGTTGTGTGGGCGCCTCTCCGATGCAGAATATCGGTGCTTACGGCGTAGAGATAAAAGACGTTTTTTACAGGCTCACCGCCCTGCATAAAACGGAATTGACCAAACGACAATTCAGTTTGAAAGATTGCAATTTTGGGTACCGGGAAAGTGTCTTTAAAAATATTTATAAAGATCAGTTTGTAATTACAGATGTTACGTACCGCCTTCGCAGGAAACCAGTGTACCATATAGAATACGGCGCCATTCGCCAGGAGCTGGAAAAGCGGCATATTACCGAACTCTCCATCCGGGATATCGCCGAAGCAGTGATCGCCATCCGCTCGTCAAAACTTCCGGATCCGGCGAAAATTGGCAACGCCGGCAGCTTTTTCAAAAATCCTTCGGTGCCAATGGATACCTATCTGTCGCTGAAAGCAAATTTTCCGGGCATTGTTGCCTATGAAAATGAAGATGGCACCATGAAACTGGCGGCAGGCTGGTTGATTGAGCAGGCCGGTTTAAAGGGCTACCGTAAAGGTGATGCAGGGGTGCATGAAAAGCAGGCCCTGGTTTTAGTAAATTATGGCAACGCAACCGGGGAAGATATTTTAAAAATATGCGATCTTGTTATGCAAACGGTGTTTGATAAATACGGTGTGCAATTGCATCCCGAAGTAAATTTGATTTAACCGCGAAGACACGAGGGCGCGAAGATTTTTTTTCGCCGCGCCGCTGCATCGCTGCGTGAAACACCTTGCGTCCTTCCTCCTCCGCGTCTCCGCGAGAAACACCTTGCGCCTTTGCGTGAAAACCTCCATGTATTAGCGCGAGCCAAAAAATTTATGTAGGTTTGATCAAATTATTATTAGTCCTATGCAGGAGATCCGATCGGTTCAGGTAACCAGATATGTAACGCCGCTACGCGAGGGCGGATCGCTTCCGGCCATTGCAGAAGCGGATGACGGATTTTTGTACGCCCTGAAATTCCGTGGGGCAGGTCAGGGAGTAAAAGCCCTGGTAGCTGAATTTATTGGCGGTGAGGTGGCCCGGCAATTAAAATTAAAAGTTCCTGAACTGGTGTTTGCCCATCTGGACGAAGCGTTTGGGCGAACCGAAGGAGACGAGGAAATACAGGACCTGCTGAAAGCAAGCCGGGGACTGAACCTGGCACTACACTATTTAAGCGGCGCTATTACCTTTGACCCGGCGGTCACCACGGTGGATCCTATGCTGGCATCAATGATCGTATGGATGGACGCATTCCTTACCAATATGGACCGTACTGTGCGCAATACCAATATGCTGCTTTGGCATAATGAGCTTTGGCTGATCGATCATGGCGCCTGTTTGTATTTTCATCATAACTGGGAAAGCTGGCCTGCACAAATGAAAAGTACGTTTTCTTTAATAAAAGATCATGTATTACTCAAACAGGCTTCCTTGTTACAAGAAGCAGACGAGCATTGCCGAAGCATCCTGACCCAACAAAAACTGCATGAGATCGTAAACCTCCTGCCGATGGAATGGTTGCAATATGAAGAAGCGCAGGGTGATCCGGAGGCAGCAAGAGAAGTATATCTTCAATTCCTTTCCTGGCGTTTAAAAAATTCGTTCACTTTTCTAAAAACCGCATTGGATGCAAGAGCTGCTGGTATATGAGTACGCGGTGCTGCGCGTAGTGCCCCGTGTGGAAAGGGAGGAATTCGTTAATGTGGGCGTAATCGTTTTTTGCAAAAGCAAGAAAATTATTGAGTGTGCGATCTCACTGAAAAAAGAAAAAATTTTTAGTCTTTACGCCGAAGTAGATATGGATGGAATAGAGGAAAACCTGCGCGCCTTTCAGGCCATAGCTGCGGGCGACCGGCTTTCGGGTTCAGACATTGCCCTGCTGGACGCCACCTCCCGGTTCCGCTGGCTGACCGCTACCCGAAGTACGGTAATCCAATGTTCGAAAGTACATCCGGGGTTAACCATAAGTACCGAAGGACTGACAAAGGAACTGTTGGAACGCTTGGTACTATAACTTCAATTTAGTAAAATATTGAGCTGCAAAGATTGCCGGAAAATCAATAATTGTTTACCAGGAAGATAAATTTTATGTAACCCGAAAATTCAATATGAAACAAAATATTCTTAAAAACAACAGGCGCTCCTTTTTAAAAAACGGTTTGGCTATTGGCGGATTGACACTAGTGAATCCGGGAGCTATAGCAGCGGCGCCGGCTGCTGTCGCAGATGAGCCCTTTACTATTATTGCCGGGCCTTATCTGCAAACAACTTTTGGTAATGCAATTACCGTTTTATGGCTGACGAATAAAAATGCCGCCAGCTGGGTAATGTACGGAACAGATAAAGACAACCTGAATTTAAAAGCCTTTGGAAAAAGTGAACTGGGTTTAAAACCTGCCGGGCGCATTAACGCCGTTACGCTAAGCGGCCTGAAGCCGGGAGCTACTTATTACTATAAGATCCAATCGAAAGAGATCAGCGATTTTCAGCCCTACAAATTAACCTATGGTCCCGAACTGAGCGGTACGGTGGAACGGTTTGTAAATACAGATCCTTCAAAAAAGGAGGTATCGTTCGTAATGATCAATGATATCCACGACCGGCCCCAGTCCATACCGCTCCTGATGAACCTGGATAAAGGGAACGAACGGGATTTCGTATTTTTTAACGGCGATGTGTTCGACTATCATACAGATGAACAACAAATTATTAACCATATGTTGCAGCCCTGTGTGGACAGCTTTGCCAAAAACACACCCTTTGTGTATGTGCGCGGCAATCATGAAACCCGGGGGAAATTTTGCAGGCAAATGGCGGATTATTTTCAACATGTTGGCTACACGGCTTTCACCCAGGGACCGGTGCGTTTCGTGATCCTGGATACGGGTGAAGATAAGGAAGATACCCATCCTGTTTATGCAGGGATAGTAGATTTTGATGCCTACCGCGAAGAGCAGGCCCGGTGGCTGGAAGGGGAAATCAATTCTAAAGAATTCAAAACAGCTCCGTTCCGGGTGGTGCTGATGCATATACCACCCCGTTATTCGGGCGACTGGCATGGCGCCACCCACTGCACTAAATTATTTGAGCCCTTAATGAACAAGGGAAAAGTAGACCTGGTTTTAAGCGGCCATACGCATCGGTATAAGATCCACAACCCGGATAAAAATGCGAACCACTACCCCATTATTATCGGGGGCGGCCCGCAGGATGGTAACCGCACATTGACCCAGGTAACGGCTACAAAAAAAGAAATTAAAGTAATAATGCTGGATGATTCGGGCAAAGAAGTGGGCGCTTATACGGTAGCAAAAAAATAGTAAATAGCCGGGAAGGC
>JAGIAQ010000126.1 GCA_017744795.1 Niabella sp.
AACGTCGTTCGGGCGGGAGCGGGAAAGTCAGATGCAGCATTGTTTCTATAAAAGTTTAAACAACTTCAAAATGAAAAGAAGGTCTTTTGTAAAAAAAACAGCGGCATTGTCTTTATTGCCAATGGTAAAACCATTAGGAAATTTATCATCTTATTCCGAAAACATGAAAATCAAAATAGATCAGATTGCGTCCGATTTTGAACGACAGCCGCTGGTGCGGCCTTTTGGGTTTAAAGGCGGGTATTTAACCGAGCTGTGGCAGGCCGTTTCTTTAATGAAAACCGCAGGCGGCGCACCCAAAATCAGCCTGGCCACACAAAGTGTTTTGTATGGCGATCCTGATATCTTTGCTGCGCATTCCGAAAGTGCAGGCAATGCACTGATGTATGCTCTGTCTGAAAAAGCACTGCAGCAGGCAAAAGCAACGCCATTCAGCACTCCGGTTGAGCTGCTGGAAACTATTTTGCCGGAAGTAGAGCGTTATGCCGGTGCGCTTGCCGGTTCCGGAAAGGTAAACCCGAACTTTATTTACAATGCTTTAGTAAGTGTTGATAACGCTGCCTGGCTGCTATATGCATCCGAAAATAAGTTAGAAAGTTTTGACGCAATGCTGCCTTCCGTTTATAGAAAAGCGTTAGCCACACATAATGCCAGGGTTGCCGTAATGTATCAGATCCCCTATCGCATGCCGGTGAATGATATACTGAAAGCAGCTGCAGAAGGCTACTTTGTGTTTAAAATCAAAACAGGAATGCCGGGTAGTCAGGAGCAAATGTTGCAGGCGGATATAGAGCGGCTCACGATGATACATAATGCCCTTAAAGATTTAAGGACGACCCAAACAAATGACGGGAAACTCATTTACACGCTCGATGCAAACCAGCGCTATCAAAAAAAGGAAACGGTAGTAAAGTACCTGGATCACGCCAGGAAAATTGGTGCATTTGACCAGATCAAATTATTTGAAGAGCCTTTCCCCGAATCAAATAATGACGATGTCAGGGATTTGGGAATCGTTATTGGTGCCGATGAAAGCGTACATACCGAAGCCGACGCAGTAAAAAGGATTGCACAGGGCTATAGAACGATGGTGTTAAAAGGTATTGCAAAAACCCTGAGCTTGAGCATGAAGATCGCAAAGGTGGCGGACGATAACAAAGTGGCTTGTATTTGCGCCGACCTGACGGTGAACCCGCTGTTACTGGACTGGCATAAAAACCTGGCGGCACGTTTGCATCCTTTTCCGGGAGTGGGGATGCCAATGATTGAAACCAACGGGGATATGAACTATAAGAATTGGAGCGCAATGAAAACCTGGCATCCGGTTCAAAATGCTTCCTGGCAGCAGGTGCGGCAGGGCGTATTTGAATTGAATGATGATTTTTATGAAAGAAGTGGAGGGATATTTATGGACATACCTCATTACGAAAATATGTTTCAGCAGCCTCATTAAGTTTCAGTAATGAACAGAAGAAATTTTATATCAGGAGCAGGGTTAGCAACCGCCGGATGGTTAAGCACTGTTAATAGCGGAAAGACAACGCGTGAGCTGTCAAAACAAGGGCAGGTTGATGGCGCCGGTTACGACATTATGAAGGATGTGACCAAATACCGGAAGCTGGATGCGCACTGTCATGTAAATCTTTTTGACGGAGCCCCCGAGAATAATATTGATTTTGCAGATAGATTGCATATTGATAAAATGGTCGTTTCCCGGCCCATATTCGATGGAAAAGGCACTCCGGCTGATTTCAGCGGGTATAATGATCTTGTGTTACAGGCGATGAAAAAATATCCTACGCGTTTTTTAGGACAGTTTACCCTGAACCCGCTCTATCAGAAAGAATCATTGGAGGAAATAGACCGGCGCGTAGACCAGGGGATGGTGGGCCTTAAAGTATACACACAGGTAAAGATCAGCGACCCGCTGTTTTATCCCATTGTAGAAAAGATGATCAAATATAAAATGATCACGCATATGCATGCGCATTGCCAGTTAGGGGTGGCGGGTTACCGGATGAAATATGATGCGGGCATCCGGCCTCAAACTTCAATACCTGAAGATTTTGTGGCAATCGCCACCCGGTATCCGGAAGCTATGTTTCAATATGCGCATATTGGCGGCGGTGGCGACTGGGAATATGCCTGCAAAATGCTGGCCGATTGCAAAAACGTATACGTAGATACGTCGGGAAGCAACAATCCGGAACATATGGTAGATTTTGCAGTACAGCAATTAGGCATTCACCGGGTATTTTACGGAACCGATAATTGTTACTATCAAAGTATTGGTAAAATACTGGCCTCCAATCTCTCAGACGAACAAAGAAAGATGGTGTTTTTTGATAATTATAAAAATATGCTTTTAAAATCGGGTAATCATGTTAATTGATTGTAATGCGTACGTTGGCCACTGGCCGTTTTTGCAATTGCAGTACAGTAACTGCGAAGGGTTGTTGTCCAAAATGAACAGCTATGGTGTGGACCTCTCTGTTATCAGTAACCTGAATAGCATCTTTTACGCCAACACGCAGCCAGGCAATGAAGAATTATATCAGGAGCTAAAATCCCGTAAACCCTTTCAGGATCGGTTCATCCCTTTTGCCGTCATTAATCCTATCTATGCCGGATGGAAGAAGGATTTTAAAACCTGCATACAGCAGTGGGGCATGAAAGGGGTGCGCCTCTATCCCAAATATCACGATTATGCCATCACTGATGCCAACTGTGTGGAACTGGTAAAGATGGCCCGTGATGCGAATGTGCCGGTGTGCTTTAATATGCGAATGGTAGACAGCCGGTCGCGTTCCTGGATGGATATTGACTATGTGACCGGCACAAAAAAACCGGAATGGACTATGAAAGATATTTTGCCTATCGTGGAATTGGTTCCTGATGCAAAATATATTGTTTTAAACTATGCGAATCCTGTAGCACTCTCCGATAAGGAAAAGCAGCTTATCCAAAATGCCCGTCTTTTAATGGATACATCGGGCAGGGGGCTGACGCATATGGGCGAGGCTATAAATAGTTTTGGGGTACAAAAATTTGCTTTTGGTACACATGCGCCGATACTGGATTATTTAACCGGACAGTTGCGTATTGAATCATTGCGGCCGTCCGAAGCAACGCAAAGCGATAAAGAAAGGATCCGGAGCGGCAATATTAAGAAAATGCTTGGGGTATAACTATGATGCTTCGTTTTCTTATACCAATAAAATGTGCGGGGCTTATACTGATGCTCATGGGCCTCAGTTATCAATCCGTTGCGCAACGGATTTACGGCGGTTTTTACACTGCAGATAAATTAAAGAACAGTATTGAGAATTGCAGGAAATATGATTGGGCTATACAGCTAAAAAATAATGCGCTGCAAAAAGCGGCGGTTTGGAAAAATAAAACAGATGATGCATTATGGGCAATGGTTCCGGCCCAGGATGTGCCCAGAACAATAGACGTTACATTAAACAGGGCCGCAAAAGAACCGAAGGTGTCGGGTTGTCTTAATTGTGGGAATGATTTATCGGCATTTGGTAATTATCCATACCTGGTAAATGTTGAAAAACATCCCTGGAAGATAGAGTGCCCGGTTTGCCATGCACTGTTTCCTACAAATGATTTTGAAAAATATTATGAAAGCGGCATCAATAAGAAAGGCGTTTTTGATTCATCCATTGCCGACAAAAAATTACTGTTCAATACGGCGCATCCCGATGTACATGACTCGTTACATCAATTTGGTGTAGATGACGGGTGGGGGTATAACCCTGCAAAGGACAAAGTCTATCGATTTGTGGGCTATTATAACTGGAAGCAATGGAATTATATTATTGATGGACTGGGCATATTGTCCGACGCGTGGTTGTATTCGGGCGACACGATTTATGCGCATAAAGCCGCGATACTTTTAGACCGCATTGCAGATGTATACCCTGATATGGATTGGGCGCCGTATGCTAAAAAAGGCTGGTATCATTCTGACGGTGGTGGTGGCACGGGAAAGATCGGCGGTTCCATATGGGAAACGGGCCTGGCCACTGCTATGGCGCTTAGCTACGACAAAATAATCAGCGGAACCGTGAACGATATGGCCCTGTTTGCATTTTTAAGCAAAAAGGCGAAGGAGTTTCAGCTTCCTTCAAAAAAGGGAAGCCGGCAACTATGGGTGCACAATATTGATCAAAATATTTTACTGACAATTTTTGACGCAGTGATGAAAGAGGATATTCGGGGCAACCAGGGGATGCACCAGTTGAGCGTGGCGGCGGCGGCTATTGCTTTGAATACGCAACCGGAAACCAATAAATGGCTGAACTGGTTGTTTGAGCCTTTGGGTGGCGCCATTCCCGGAATAATGCTGACCCGCTTTAACCACGATGGCACTTCAGATGAAGGAGCGCCGGGTTACGCGCTAATGCTTTCCGGATTAATGACAGAGATTGCAGAGCTGCTGCATGGCTACAACGGGTACACCGCACATGATATACTCAGGGAGTTTCCGCAGTTAAGAGCGGGCTTTATGATCGCGTGTAATATGCTGGTGGCGGGTAAATCAATTCCTAACCAGGGCGATTCAGGAGCTACAGGGCTGGTGTCTTCATCGGGCTGTAATCCGGCATTTGTTGCATTGGGATTTTGGTTTTATAAGGACGCAGACCTTGGATTGCTGGCTTATACAGCCAATGGCAACAAGGGCCAGGGGCTGCATGCGCCTGTTTACACCCAAAACCCTGAAGCCATAAGCCATGAAATAGAAACGATCGGGAAAAGAAATCATAACACGCCTGTTGCCAGCCGGCTGTTAAGTGGTCATGGATATGCTATCCTGGAAACGGGCGGAAAGGAAAATCCCACCGGGCTGGTTATGAACTATGGTCGTTCCATCAATCATGCGCATCCGGACCAATTGAACTTTGATCTTTTCAGTTTCGGAAAATGGCTGACGCCAGATCAGGGCTATCCGGAGTATGCCACCAAATGGCCCGCTACACAGGAATGGACGGGCACTTCATTGTCGCATAACCTGGTAGTGGTGGATCAAAAGCCGCAAGTCAGGAACTGGACGGGGCATACAAAATTATTTCAATCGGTTGATGGCTTTTCTGCGGTAACCGTCAGCGCCCCGGATGCCTACCCTGGCATAGAGAAATATGAGCGGACGCTGCTTTTAATTGGCGGCAATGAAACCGACAGCAATAGTTATGTCGTTGATTTTTTTAACGTAAAAGGTGGCAATGATCATTTGCTAAGTTTTCACGGTCCCCCGGGTATAATGACCACTACGGCGCTCCAACTCCGGCAGGAGCCGGGAACCTATGCAGGGCCTGATGTGCCCAAAGGTGCATGGGCAAAGGGTTTTCCTATCGGGTATTCCCATTTGTATGCAGTGAAAAAAGACAGCAGCCCTTCAAAAATGTTCACCATTAACTGGCGGGTCGATGAGCACTACCGGTCTGTTAAGGATCCACGACCGGTTCAATTAAAACTCCATGTTTTAACCCGGGTAAACGATGTTGCGGTTGCAAAAGGAGATCCGCCTCAAAATAAGCCCGGCAACCCCAAAAATCTTGATTATATACTGCTCCATAAAAAAGGAGAAAAATTGAATTCGGTTTTTGTTAATATACTGGAGCCTTACAATGCCTTTCCTTTTATCAAAAGCACGAGGCAAATGTCGGTTCATAATGATGCAGCAACGATCCTGGAAATAGAAAAAGAAAACGGAATAACAGATTATGTTATTAAAAATAATTCCGGGGACCGTATTGATACAAAAGAAATTCAGCTTGAGGGGAATATAGCATGGTTGCGCACTCAAAATGGAAGATTACTGCGGGCTGTTTTAATAGATATGCCTTATTTAAGGTATAAAAATTTTTCCCTGAAAGGGGTGCCACCGCTGACAGGAACCGTTTTAGATATGAATAAAAAAACAAGCGGCGCTGGCTGGATCCTGGTTGACCAGCCGCTGCCTGAAAGCGTTATCGGGCAGTATATTTTAATTAAGAACAAGACAAACAGGGATGCTGCCTATTTAATTCGGGGAGTAACACAACAGGGAAAAAATACCAAGCTAGATTTCGGACCGATGAATTTTGTCAGCGGATTTAAAGGCCCGGCTGTAAATGTGCGAAAAACGCGGGTGCCGGAAACTTACGATTTGGGATTCGAATACGAATTTGAGATCGGGGATGGCTTTGAGATCAGCCAGGTAAAACAACTAACACAATAAATTTTATAATTATGAATAAGAACAATGGCCGCCGGAATTTTATAAAAAACGCTTCTGTTCTCGGGCTGGGAGCAACTGTAAGTTTTGAAAAAATAGCGCCTGCATTTTTTGCAATCAATGAAAAACCGGCTATCCTGGGTGGTACGCCTTTGTTTCATACGCCCTGGCCCAAATGGCCGATATGGAATAAGGAAACGGATGAGCCGCTTGTGTTAGAAGTATTACGCAGCGGGGTGTGGTCGCGGGCTAAGACAGTGGATCTGTTTGAAAAGAAATGGGCCGCCGTTATTGGTACTAAGCGGGCTTTAACCACTGTGAATGGCACCAATGCGTTGATTACTTCGGTGATACAATCAGATATTGGCGGTGGCGATGAAGTGATATTACCGCCTTATACATTTATCGCAACTCTTACTGCCGTACTGGCTTCGGGCGCTATGCCGGTATTTGCAGATGTGAACCCCGACACCTTCCAGATAGATCCCGAATCGATTAAGAAAAAAATTACCAATCGTACAAGAGCCATTTTGCCCGTGCACATTTGCGGCCTGCCGGCCGATATGGAAACTATAATGCCCATTGCGGAACAGCATAATTTGCTGGTTATTGAAGACGCCTGCCAGGCCTGGCTGGCGGAAATCAATCATAAAAAAGTGGGCACTTTTGGTCATGCGGGCTGTTTTAGTTTTCAAAACTCCAAGCATTTGCCCATGGGAGAGGGCGGCGCCATCGTAAGTGATGATGAGACTTTTATGGACCGGTGTGTTTCGTTTCACAACCTGGGGTTACCCTATGGTACCGCTGGTGCAAGGCCGGGCAGTAAATTGAGGTTGACAGAATACCAGGCGGCTATAGGACTGGCGCAATTGGAAAGGCTTTCTGCACAAACAGACACCCGTAATGAGAACGCCAATTATTTACGCGGACAAATGAAAAATATAAAAGGTATTACGCCGCATATTTTAAACAAAGGGGTTACAAAAGCGGCGTATCATTTATTTCCTTTCCGATATGATAAGCGCCATTTTGCCAATCTGTCGAGAGAGCTGTTCATAAAAGCACTGCAGGCCGAAGGTATTCCCTGTTCGGGCGGTTACACACCACTAAACGCCGTTCATAACCTGGGTAACACTTTTGAAACTAAGAATTATAAGAAAATGTATACTGCAGCGGAGCTGAGCTATGAAAAATTTAGTGAAAATAACCAGTGCCCCAAAAATGAAGTACTATGCCAGGAAGCAGTTTGGCTACCGCAAAATGTGCTGTTAACGGATAAGGGCAGTATGGACTTTATTGTTTCGGCAATCCTGAAAATTCAGAAAAACGCTGCTGCAATAAACAAGACGGCTGTAAAGTAATGATGGCCGGACAGACGAAAAAATAAGAACCACTGCGTGAGCAGAGATTGCGGAAGTGGCCTTTGTGCGTTTCCGTTTGCACTGTGGCTTCTTCAACATCCTAGTGGCCAGGGTACGGAAGGCCTTATCAAAACGGCTGATTCTTTGACACTGCGAAATTGTTCGCATTTTTCGGGGGCATAGTGGTAAAAAAAAACAGCTTTTTTCAAACCGGGTTTGCCGTTTTTTGGCTTGGGCATTAGGTATTGATATTACGGGTTCCCATAAAAATCAACCGAGCGGAAAATTATATTTGCTATGAAATTTATTTACCCACATTAAAACATACAACGATGGCCGGGATAGCAGGATTCATGTTACTTATTTGGATATTCGGAATTATTTTGTCAATAATGATGATTATCGCAGTATTAAAAATTCCCAAAATATTAAAGGAAATACAAAACACCAATAGAATTCTTGAAAGGATTGCGTCAAAGAATGATGCCTGACGGGTATCAAATTATTGATATAATAAAGGCAGCTATTTGTTTTTAATACATAAAAATGGGGCTGTTTGCAGACGGATTTTAGATTTCCAAAAGTCCGCAGAACTTCGTTAATTTGATAGGATACTGCGAAACTAACTTTTCAAGACTGTTTGAATTATGATCCGGAAATCGCTTATTACTGTTTTGATGTTATTTGTCTGTATGGTTGCTGCGGCGCAAACAGAGTTCCCCTATGGTTCACATCCGCCGGCAATCGAATATAAGTACTTTCCCAACCGCACGTTTGCAGTAGTTTGGAGGAACTGGAACCTGTTGCCCCTGGGGCGTATTGCAAAAACATTAGGGTGCACGGTAGCTGAAGTTCGTCAGATCGCGGCTTTAATGGGGCTGCCGGCTGCTCAAAAAGTTCCTCCCGATTACAGAAAAAAGATGTATATAACCATTTTGCGCAGGAACTGGCATTTACTGCCCTATGAGCAATTGCTGACGCTGCTGGATATGCCCGCAACAGAATTAAAAACGGCTTTGAAAGAAGATGATTTTCTTTTTGAAAAATTGGGAAGTTTAAAACCGGATTGTAAACCCGTGAAATATACGGTGCCCACTGAACAGGAACTGGAACGGGCGCGGGCTATTAAAAATATAGTTGCTAAGCAATTTAAAGGGATGCCGGCGCCGGAGGAACCGAAATTCCGGTTTGAGCAGGAGTTTAAAACAAAGAGCCCTGAAGCGCCCACCATAGCGCCTTCTGATAATGATGGACTACGGTTTATCTATTCTTATTTTGGCGTTTATGGAGACCCGCTTATGGATGCGGCTATTGATCCCTATCCTGATGGGCTGCTGGCAAAGCTGCGTCAACGGGGGATCAATGGTGTATGGCTGCATGTAGTGTTGAGTCAGTTAGCGCCCGGTGGCATAACGTTTCCGGAATTTGGAGCAGGGCATGCTACCCGTATTACCCGTCTTCAGAAAATAGTGGAGCGGGCTAAGAAGTACGGCATTAAGATCTACCTGTATATAAACGAGCCAAGGGGAATGCCGCTTGCCTTTTTTAAAAACCATCCCGAAATGGAAGGGGTAAAAGAAGGGGCAACTGCTGCGATGTGCACGTCAGATAAAGTAGTGAACAATTGGATACGGGATGCCCTTACTTATGTTTTTAAGCAGGTGCCCGGTCTTGGTGGGGTGTTTACCATTACAGCATCCGAAAACCTTACCAATTGCGCTTCCCATTATAAACAGCAAAATTGCCCGAGGTGTAGCAAACGCAGTTTCGCTGATATTATAGCAGATCTGAATGCAACCATTGCTGAAGGGGTTCACAATGGAAACCCGAATGCAAAGGTCATTGTATGGGATTGGGGCTGGGCGAATACAGCAGCCAACATCATTCCCAGGTTGCCAAAGTCGGTATGGTTTATGTCGGTGAGCGAATGGGGGATCCCCATTGAAAGAGGCGGTACAAAAACGGTAGTGGGAGAATATTCCATGTCTGTGCCGGGGCCCGGGCTCCTTGCCAAAGAAAATTGGGCCCTGGCGCATAAGAACGGGCTAAAAACGGTGGCAAAGGTTCAGCTGAACAATACCTGGGAGCTCTCCGCAGTACCCTGGATACCGGTGCCTGATCTGATAGCGCGGCATGTGTCGGGGCTTGCAAAAGAGAAAATGGATGGCTTTATGTTAAGCTGGTCACTGGGAGGATATCCGTCTATGAACCTGGAGATCGCCGAATTGTTTGCAAAGAACCCGGGTACAACGATTGATAGTGTATTGAATTACTTAGCAGAAAAATATTACGGAAAAGCATCCGTACCTGCTATACGAAAGGCCTGGACTGCTTTTAGCGCCGCATTCCAGCATTTTCCATTTGATGTAAATGTGTTGTATAAAGCACCCCTGCAATTGGGCCCGGCAAATATACTGTTTGCAAAACCGACAGGGTATGGGGCTACAATGGCGGGCTTTCCTTATGATGATTTGAATGCATGGGTGGCCCCATATTCTATACGGGTATTTGGGGAGTTGATGGATTCGTTAGTGGAGGGATGGGAAAAGGGTATGCTATTTTACAAAGAAGCAATAGTGCAGACGCCCGGAAACAGGAAAAAGCAAATCATGCGAGACTATCACGTGGCGGAGGCCGCCCTTCTTCATTTTTCCTCTGTGGCCAACCAGGTTAAATTCAATGATTTTCGCAATCGTTTATTGCAAAACAATGTTCAGCCGGATAAAAAAACGGAATGGGCAAGAAAAATGAAGTCGATACTATGCGACGAAATAGCTATCGCAAAGCGATTATATGTGGTTGCCGGAAGTGATTCCCGCATTGGCTTCGAAGCGTCCAATCAATATTATTATGTACCCCAGGATCTGGTTGAAAAAGTGATCAATTGCACTTTTTTGATAGATGAACTTGCGTTGAGCCCGGATTAAAGTAACGTAAGGTTAGTGTCCTGGTACTTCAATAAACGATCGTCGTCGGGGTCGAGTTCCGTAATAAGATAATTGACCTGGTTCACATCGCAGATCTTGATGGTTTGGATGGAATTTAATTTTTCAGAAATAGTAACAACAGCCACTTTTTTAGCTGAGCGGATCAGCGCTTTTTTAGCCTGCACCACTTCCCAGTCAAGGTCGGTTAAACCTTCTTCCACGGAAAAAGCATTGGCGCCCAGCAGGCAAAGATCGGCTCTGATTTCCGACAGCTGATTGATCATGCCCGAGCCTACGTGCAGGTTAGCGTTTTTCAATAACCTTCCGCCAATAGTGATCACCTCAATATTATCAAATTCAGAAAGCGTGATGGCAATTTGAGGACTGATGGTAAAAAAGGTGGCTTTCATGTTTTTAGGGATCATTTTAGCCAATTCAAGTATGGTGGTGCCGCCTTCCGTAAGTACGGTTGAATTATTTTTTATCAGTCGCAGGGCCTTTTCTGCTATAACTTTTTTTAATTCGAGGGCATATACTTCATTTTGCCCGCTAAAAGGAGAAACAAAGGACGTACCCACTGCCCCCCCGTGCACTTTTACTACTTTACCTAATTCAGCCAGTTCAATAATATCCCGTCTGATGGTATCATCGGAAACTTTTAGCTGTACACTCAGATCCGCACACAATACTTTATTGTGCAGGTTGATTTCTTTTAGTATAAATTTTTGTCTTTCGTCTTTACGCATGACGATTATTTAGTTAAAGTTGATTATCGTACCAACAATCCTTTACTGTAACTTGTTCAGTTTGCCTGATTTAGCAGTAAATATATCCATATAAAATAATTCACGGTTATTTATTTTAAAACTGGCAGGGCATTTAAAAAGTATGTTTTTGATAGATAAATGCCTCTTCTAAACACCCGGTTTCTTGTTCCTGCAGAGATTTTGCGGCGCATAAAAAATAAAAATACCGCAAAAATACCGCTAAAAAAGTTCAATATTACGATTTTTGCTGTTATATTG
>JAGIAQ010000127.1 GCA_017744795.1 Niabella sp.
ATACAAAATGCTGTAACTTTACGCCTCCAAAAAAAGTTCTTACTTAACTAAATTTATTTACACAACTATGAGTACAGTAAAAGTTGCCATCAACGGCTTCGGAAGAATCGGTCGTTTGGCGTATCGTCAGATCTACAACCAACAAGGTATCGACGTTGTTGCGATCAATGATCTGACCAGCCCTAAAGTATTAGCACATCTGTTAAAATATGACTCAGCTCAGGGTGGCTTTAACCAGGACGTAAAAGCTACTGAAAATTCAATCATCGTTGATGGTCATGAAATAAAAATATACGCACAGAGAGATCCTTCACAAATTCCCTGGGGAGCTCATGATGTGGATGTGGTACTGGAATGTACCGGGTTCTTTACAGATAAAGCAAAAGCAGAAGCGCACATCGCTGCAGGCGCAAAACGCGTAGTAATCTCAGCTCCCGCAACCGGCGATCTGAAAACGGTCGTATTTAATGTAAACCACGATATCCTGGATGGCAGCGAAACGGTGATCAGCTGCGCTTCCTGTACCACCAACTGTCTTGCGCCAATGGCAAAAGTGTTGGATGATACGTATGGCATTGAGCTGGGTATCATGACCACCATCCACGCCTATACCAATGATCAGAATACTTTAGATGCGCCGCATCCAAAAGGTGACCTCAGAAGAGCACGGGCCGCTGCAGCGAACATCGTTCCCAACAGCACCGGTGCTGCCAAAGCGATCGGCCTGGTATTGCCTAACCTGAAAGGAAAACTGGACGGCAGTGCACAGCGTGTTCCAACCATCACCGGTTCTATCACTGAACTGAACGTGATCCTGAAAAAAGCAGCTACAGCTGATGAAATTAACGCGGCTATGAAAGCAGCGGCTAATGAAAGCTTTGGTTACAACGAAGACGAGATCGTAAGCAGCGATGTTATCGGAACGCACTACGGTTCTTTATTCGACGCTACATTAACAAAAGTTATGACCGTTGGCGACAAGCACATCGTACGTACTGTATCCTGGTACGATAATGAAATGAGCTATGTATCGCAGCTGGTACGTACCGTTGACTACTTCGCTAAACTGATCAGCAAGTAATTTTTTTAAATAGTTCACACTCTCCCCTCTCCATTGGGAGAGGGGGCGGGGGTGAGGCCTCCGCTTTTGTTTTTTTAGGCCCGGCTGTAGTGCTCATGGCATCATCCTTGCGTCGCACTCTTGTACTGCAGTGCACGAAATAGCCAGAGAAACTTGTCAACCTTTAAACAGTTCAACTTTTAAACTAAAAGAAGATGTCAAAATTTTCAGATTACAATTTTAAAGATCAGAAAGCGTTGGTGCGCGTTGATTTCAACGTGCCGCTGAATGATAAAATGGAAATCACTTCCGACGCGCGTATGAAGGCGGCAGTGCCCACCATAAAAAAGATCCTGGCCGATGGCGGTAAAGTGATTTTAATGAGCCACCTCGGTCGCCCCAAAAACGGACCGGAAGATAAATTTTCCCTCCGTCACCTGGTAAACCACCTCAGCGAATTGCTGGGGGGCACCACCGTTTTGTTTGCGAATGATTGTATTGGCGAGCAGGCATACTTAACCGCAGACATGATGCGTCCGGGTGAGGTACTGTTACTGGAAAACCTGCGTTTTTATAAAGAAGAAGAAAAAGGAGATGAAGCCTTTGCGGAAAAATTAAGCAAACTGGGGGATGTGTATGTGAATGATGCTTTCGGAACGGCGCACCGCGCACACGCTTCCACGGCGATCATTGCAAAATTCTTCCCGGCCGATAAAAAAATGTTCGGACTGCTGATGGAAAATGAAGTGAGCAGTGCACAAAAAGTGCTCAACCAGAGCGACAAGCCCTTTGTTGCCATACTGGGCGGGGCAAAGGTTTCCGACAAAATACTCATCATCGAGAACCTGATGGAAAAAGCAACCGATATTATTATCGGCGGCGGTATGGCCTATACTTTCTACAAGGCCATGGGCGGTAACATCGGCGCTTCGCTTTGTGAAGACGACCGTTTAGAGCTGGCGAATGAAATTCTTGAAAAGGCAAAGGCGAAAGGTGTATGTATTCACCTGCCGGGTGTAAGCATCATCGCGGACAAATTTGCAGAAGACGCCAATGTCTCCGAGTCGCCCAGCAATAATATCCCTGCCGGCTGGATGGGCTTAGATGTTGCTGAAGACGCAAGGACGCAGTTTGGCAATGTGATCAAAAACGCAAAGACCATTCTGTGGAACGGCCCGATGGGTGTTTTTGAAATGGCAAAATTTCAGGGTGGAACCAAGGCTATCGCAGAGGCTGTAGTGGAGGCAACACAGAATGGAGCCTTCTCTTTAGTAGGTGGCGGTGATAGTGTGGCGGCGGTAAACAAATTCGGTTTTGCCGATAAAGTAAGCTATGTATCAACCGGAGGCGGCGCTATGCTGGAATTCTTCGAAGGAAAAGTATTGCCGGGTATCGCGGCAATCGAAGAAGCATAGACTGCTATACTTTTAATTGTTTTGAAGTGCGGGACTTTCGGGTCCCGCATCTTTTTTATACATTTGCCTCCGTTTATAATAATCATGAAATACCACTCCAAACAAACCTGCTGCCGCAAGGCTCCTGCTATCCGGATAAAACGTATGCTTTTAATCTGTTTATTTGTCAATCTGTCTATCTGTAGTCAAGCGCAAAAAATTACCAATGAGCTGCAGGGCTATTTTTATGAAAAAGCGGATAGCTCCCTGTATCATTTTTTTGTATTCGATGGAAACGGAAAGGTAAATATCAGCGGTTATGATGATGGCTTGTATTTTCAAAAAGGAGACACGGTCATTATATACCCCGATAAAAGCATTTTTAAATTTCTGCTAAAAGATCACAAGTTGTACGGGGTGTCTGACTGGGTGGCAAACAGCGTTTGGGAATTCAATCCGGATTCGGTTGTGGCGGGCAGAAGATCAAATGCTGTACAATCGGATCGTTTCGCTAACCTGCTGTTTCAATATTATGAATTAACTCCTAAAAATCAATGGGCGTTCCTGGAAGACACTGTGGGGAGGTATTCCACAGCATTAAAAACGCTTTGCGACAGCGGCCTGTCAAAAGCCTGTTTGGACCTCGCCGGGTTGAAGATCTCGGAGCAACTGGGCGGGGTGATGGCCCTCTTAAAAGGTGCACCGCCCGCTAAAAAGCAGCAGCCTGATCCCGAAATTATGAAAATCCTTCAGGATGCAATTCGGACCGGAGACACAAATGGCTATGCTGTTTTAGGATCCTATCATGCCTTGCTGGGAGATTTGGATAGGGCGAGGGATATTTATGAACAGGGCAACTCCCTGGGTTGTAAAAAATGCGCCCTGGCCCTGTTTTCGATGGAATTGGAAAAAGAAGCGCAGCAACTGGAAGCTTCCGATAAAAAGAAATCAACCAAAAAGCCAGTTACGCCGGCAAAGAAGAAATTGGGTTCTAAAAATGAGTAATGCCGAAGGCATTATTGCCCGGGCATAAAGCGTCGGAGGAACCAGAACCGTTTGTCTTGTTCCATCGGAACAACCTGTTGGTAGCCTGGTTGCGGCCGCGGATCATTTGGTGTGCCATAGGTATGCCCCTTAAAAGCCGGTTTATTGTCAGTGCTTCAGCGCCTCAGTGGCTAATTTTCGCACATCAGGCGGAGAATGACAAACCATTAAGGATTAAGATGCCCACTAAGCCGGTTTCTTAATGGACTTAATCTTAATGGTTCAAAAAACTTTCGTTGTGCGGCTTTTTAAAATGAGTCTCAGTGGCTAATTTTCGTCGTCAGGAGCATTTAGTATAGCTTTGCAGCAACGTTTACTCCCATGTCATCCTCATTAAAAAAGATCCTGCGCAGTTTTCAGTATGCTTTTAACGGCATGAGGGAAGTGGTTCGTTCCGAACTGAATTTCCGCATTCATCTGGCAGCGGCCGTTTTAATCGTGTTGGTATGCGCGCTCCTTGGAGTCTCCAAAATGGAATGGCTGCTGATTATCGCCTGCATCAGCATAGTAATGGCAATGGAATTGATCAACACGGCCATTGAAAAATTATGCGATTTTGTAGCCCCGGAAAAACGTCCTGCCATTAAAATCATAAAAGACTTATCGGCAGCCGCCGTGCTCGTGGCGGCTATCGGGGCGCTGGTGGTCGGCTTAATTATTGTGCTCCCCAAAATAATCGCATTACTATAAATCCTGACGCATGATAAAAACGATTTTTTATGCAGGCCTCCTGCTGGCAGTTGCAGCTTGTACCAACCCCGGCAAACCGAAAGAAAATAAACCTTCCGAAGTAACTCTCACAAAGGCGGGCCTGGCTATTTCAGAGGATACGGCTAAGTTAGCAAAGTTGATTGACTTGCGCACCTATCCGCCCGATGCCGCAACTTTTAAATGGAATGGAACCAATACCAATGGTCTGGAGGCGGTTTTGTTTTATGATGAGAAAACCTACGGCGCCATATTGAACGCTTATATGAACGCCGGCTTTCCGAAGGGGAATTATTCCAAAGACCAATTTGATTTTCCCTGGCTGGACAGCGCACAGCATGCCGAGCTGCAATTCAGCAAACCAGACTATACCGGTAACCCGGATATTTTTCTGGGTACCGGGGGAAAAGGAATGCTGTGGTTCCTGGATAAAAAAGTATTACTGAAGGTTCAGCCCTGATCAATTCACCGGCGCCGGTTACGCATTCACCGATATTATGGGTTATTATTATGAATAGACTCCCAATTGTAATAACTTACACTGTTTTACTATAAATTTGGTTAAATAAAAAACACTAAAACAAAAATTATGAAAGGAATTACACTGGTAATAGTCGTTCTCCTGGTTATTGTAGGCTTTATGGGATGCAGCGGATATAACGGTTTGGTAAAAGAACAGGAAAATGTAAATAATGCCTGGAACAACGTTCAGGCGGAATACCAGCGCCGGAACGATCTGGTGGGCAATTTGGTAAACACCGTAAAAGGCGCCGCTAATTTTGAGCAAAAAACATTGACCGATGTCATCAATGCACGGGCAAAAGCTACATCGGTAAACATCAAGGCGGATGATCTGACCCCTGAGAACATGGCCAAATTCCAGGCAGCCCAAGGTGAAATGAGCAGCGCCTTGAGCCGGTTGCTGGCGGTGGTGGAAAACTATCCACAGTTAAAAGCAACCGATAACTTCAAACAATTGCAGGGGCAACTGGAAAGCATCGAGAATGATATTCGCGCTAAACGCCAGACCTTCAACCAAACCGTTCAGTCTTACAATACAAAAGTTCGCTCTTTCCCGATGAATATACTGGGTGGCATGTTCGGTTTCCATGCCAAGGAAGGGTTTAAAGCAGATCCCGGAGCAGACAAAGCACCTACTGTACAGTTTTAATTTATAGCGACCCGGTTTTGAAACGATCTTATCTATATGGCATTGCTGCGGTGGTAGTTGTATTGGTATACGGAATTAGTTCCTACAATACATTGGTCAAAAAGCAGGAAAACGTCCAGCAGAAATGGGCTGAGGTACAAAGCACCTACCAGCGCCGGCTGGATCTGACGCCCAACCTGGTAAACGTGGTTAAAGGCTTCAGCAATTTTGAGCACAATACTTTTGTGGCAGTGGCCGACGCGCGCAATAAAGCAATGCAGGGAACCGGTAGCGATTTAAATGCCGCTAATTATAATAAACAATCTGCATTGCAGGACTCGCTGGCGGCAGCATCTAACCGGATGATCATTTCTATCGAAAAATATCCGGAACTGCATGGAACAGAAGCCTATCGCGGCCTGCAAACGCAGCTGGAAGGCAACGAACGGCGGATAAAAGTGGCGCGGGAAGATTTTAATGCGGCCGTTGCCGATTATAATAAGACGGCACGTAGTTTCCCCACAAATGTGGCCGCCGGTATTTTAGGGTTTAAAGCATTGGAAGGATTTAAAGCAGATCCCGGTGCCGACAAAAATGTTGAAATAAAATTCTAAACACATGTCGTTTCCCCTCTTTAATAAAAAACCCGAAAGCGTATTCAGCGATAACGAAAAGGAGCAGATCGTAGATGCGATCCGCGCCGCTGAAAGCCGCACCAGTGGCGAAATACGGGTGTATATCGAAAATCGTAACAAATACGTAGACCCGGTGGACCGCGCGGCCGAGGTGTTTTATAATTTGAAAATGGACGCAACCCGCGAACGCAATGGCGTATTATTATATGTGGCATTGAAAGACCGGCAGATGGCCATCTTTGGCGATGAAGGTATCTACAATAAAACCGGCAGAGAATACTGGAGCGGGCTGGTGAGCCATATCCTGGGGCATTTTAATAAAAAGGATTTTGCGGCCGGTATCAGCGAATACGTGCAGCAGATCGGTGAGGGGCTGCACAATTTTTTCCCTTACGACCGGGAAACCGATCATAATGAATTACCGGATGACATTGTTTTTGGCAGCTAAAAGGTTTTTAAGTAGTTTATGAAAAAACTCTTTCTCTTTTCTTTTTTATTGGTTTCATTATTGTCGTTCGGACAGATTGAAAAAGATATTCCGGCAGCGCCCAATCCGCCCCGGCTGGTAAATGATTTTACCGGTCATTTCCTTACCCCCGAACAAAACCAGGAGCTGGAAAAGAAGCTGGTGGCCTATGACGACAGTACCTCCAACCAGATAGCGGTGGTTGTTGTGGATGACCTGAAAGGGCATTCCCGTGATGAATATGCCATTGCTCTCGGTAGAAAATGGGGCGTTGGCGGGCAAAAAAAAGCCGGTAATGGCGTTGTTATTTTAATAAATACCGGCGAAAAAGACGGGCAGAGCAACCGGGGGCTTTTTATTGCGCCGGGATATGGACTGGAAAGTTCCATTACGGATTTAGTTGCTTCACAGATCACCGATCAGATCATTATCCCTGAATTTAAGAGCGGACAAAATTACCGCGGACTGGACGAAGGCACGGACGCCATCATACAGGCGGCAGCGGGTAAATTCAAAGCGCCGGATGATTACCATCAGGGCAAGGGCGGCGTCAGCTTCGGAATGATCCTGCTGGTCATTATTGTTATAATCATTTTTGTGGGCTTTATGAGCCGCGGTGGCGGTAATAATGGGGGCTACGTATCGCGCAGAGGCTTCCAGGGTGGCCCCTGGATCTTTCCCGGTGGCTGGTCTGGCGGCGGCGGCGGTGGCGGCGGCTGGTCCGGTGGAGGCGGTGGCGGAGGTGGCTTCGGCGGTTTTGGCGGAGGAAGCTTTGGCGGCGGCGGCGCCGGCGGCAGCTGGTAATCGCCGTTTTAATAAAGTAATTAATTAAGACTGATAAGATTATCGGTCTTTTTTTGTGTCAGGTCCGGGGATCTCACAAGGCTTTGTCAAAGACGAAGCGGAGACCGAACTTCCTTTTTCTGGGATTCCGATATGGGTCTGCGCTGATCGGCGAAAAAAATCCGCGAAAATCTGCGGGAAATTTAATGCTATCGACAAGGCTGTATTGTTGCTCAAAAGTATAATTTCAGCATTTTCCCGGAACAAATGTTTAACTTAGTGCCCGGATTTATTTGTAAGCTGATTTTTCTTTTATTTTTGTCTGATAGACTAATACATACTTTATGAACAAGCGTTTTTTACTGGCGATCCTTTTCCTTTTAACCGGCTACCTGTCTTTTGCTCAATACACCGTTCAATCCAAATATTTTGTTTACCTGCAAACAGAACCGGCACAACCGTTTTATATCAGGATAAACGGACAAAAAATAGACGCAAACTCCTCAGGCTACCTGATTTTACCCCAGTTAAAAGATGGCGATTACCGGCTTACTGTAGGATTCCCGGATAACAAAACACCGGAAATGACCTTTAAATTTAATGTTGATTCTAAAGATAAAGGATACCTGATTAAGAATTTTGGAGCAGAGGGCTGGTCTTTATTTGATCTGCAGAGCATGGCCGTGCAAAAACCGCTGACTGCTGCAGAAGCGGCGGCTATTGCTAAAACAGAAGCGCCGCTGCCCAAACCGCAGCGCCGGCGCGAACAGAAGCAAGAGCCGCAACAGGCTCCGCAGCAACAAACGCCTCAGCAGGAAACAGCGGCCCCGGCTGCAGTTGCACAAACGCCCGCCCCCGCGCACAAACCGGCAGCACCCCCGGTGAACAGCAACGCAAGCAGTTTTACACAAACCCTTTCAAAAGCTACAAACGATCCCAGTATCCTGGAGCAACCCAAGGAAGAGGAAAAGCCTGTAGTAAAAGCGGCGCCTAAACCAGAGCCCCCAAAGGAAATGACGAATGAAGCAGCAAAAACAGCGCCCCTGGTTGTAGACAAACAGCCTGCTACGTCTGATAAAAAGGAAAATACGGCAGCGGTTAAACCCGGAAAAGAAGCCGTTGTGAAAATAGCCCAGCATTCCTCCGGAACCGGCATTGTGGCTGTATACGAAGACAGAAGTACGGGTGCTGCCCCGGAACAGATTGAAATAACCATTCCTGCTACAGAAAACAGTGCAGCACCGGCTGTGGAAGCGGCATCTGCAAAAGTTGCAGCAGCCGGTGGCGATAAATTTGTAGTGGAAGAGAAGCCGGCCATACCTCAGAATTCGGACGCTACGGCAACATCGGGGAAAAGAAAAAACAGGAATGAGCCGGCTGCCGGAAATTGTAAGTCCGTTGCTACGGAAGATGATTTCCTTACACTGCGCAGGGAGATGGCGGCGAAGGATAATGATGACAAAATGATCGAAGAAGCCAAAAGAGCCTTCCGGAATAAATGTTATTCAGTAAGCCAGGTAAAATATATCAGCAGTATGTTTTTGTCAAACGCCGGCAAGTATAATTTATTTGAAGCGGCAAAAGGGCATCTGGTGGACCCTGAGAACTTTTCCTCTTTACAATCGGAACTGAAGGATTCGAATTACGCCGATAAATTTAATGCGCTGAAATAGGCCATGCGTTATTTTTTGGAAGTAAGCTATAAGGGAACCCATTACAGCGGATTCCAGATCCAGCAGACCGGCGGCACCATCCAGGGCGCGATTCAGGAGGCCCTTTCCATTTTTTTAAAGCAGCCGTTTGTACTGACGGGCTCTTCCAGAACAGACAGTGGTGTGCATGCCCGGCAGAATTTTTTTCATTTCGATTATGAGCAGCCATTTGATCCCGGATGGATCTATAACCTGAACGCCATACTGCCGGCCGACATCGTTATAAAAAATATTTTTGAAGTGGCGCCCGACGCCCACAGCCGGTTTGATGCCGGTAGCAGAACCTACCAATATCATTTGTATCAATTCAAAGATCCTTTTTTAGCAGATACAGCCTACTACTTCCCCTATAAGCTGGATCGGGCTAAACTGGAAAATGCAGCAGCGCTCATCAAAGAATACACCGACTTTACAAGTTTTTCAAAAAAAAACACACAGGTCAAAACCTGTCAGTGCACTATTCTGGAAAGTGAATGGAGCACAACCGGATATGGGCTTTATTACCAGGTAACAGCCAATCGTTTTTTACGGGGCATGGTGCGCGCCCTGGTGGCTACTATGCTTAAAGTAGGACGGGGGCGTCTTGCTCCTGATCAACTCCAACAATTGCTGGAACAGCCCCGTTTTGGTACCGCCTTTTTTGACGCCCCGGCACATGGGCTCACACTCATGAAGGTCAATTTCCCGGGCGGTATTTTAGAGGAACACGCGTTGCCGGACGCCTGATTTTTTTACTTTTTATTTGCAAGTAATTTAGGAAAGCAGACAAACTTTTTCTATTTTTATGCTACCTGTGTAATTACCCTCGTTGGGGCAGATGGTATATTAATATGAAAAACAGAAAACACCCAATATCTGTGAATACGGCATTTATCCGGAATGTCATCGGCAGCGATAAAGATTTTTCGTTGGGCGAGCAGGTGTTTCATGGAGTAAATCTGGCTACTGCTGTTTTGCTGGTGTTTATTATTCTCACGGACCTCATGCTGGGGCTGCGTAACGTCTATATTGTGCTTTTTTCAATCATGGGCATTCACGGGTTCATTTATTATCTTTCCCGGTTCAGGAGAAAATTTACATGGGCGTTGGTTGGACTGATGATTGCAGGTTATGGCGGCATGAGCGCCTGTTTTTTTACTAAAGAAGGGATTGACGGCCCTTTTTTTTTAATAGCGTTCTTTATAGCCCAGTTGCTGGTTGCCGTTTCTCAAAGAAGGTTTCATTTGCTGATCCTGGGATTCAATTTTGTTGTGGTGGGGGTCTTGTTACAGCTGCAATATTTTCATCCGGCCCTGGTGGGTATCCGGTACCAGACGAACAAAGAACGTTTTATCGACATGTATATGAGCTTTATGCTGCTTTGCATTTTCTCTTACATTACAATTCGCATTTTATTGGATAAATATAATAAGGAGAAGGAGAACGCAAACCGGCAGACCCGGTTCGTTGAAGAAAAACATATGGAACTGGAAAGGGCCACCCGGGATAAAGACCGTCTGTTTTCTATTGTTTTTCATGATCTGAAAAGCCCGCTGGGATCCATTCAAATGTACCTTGAACGATTTGAGCAGCTGGCACTGGGGCAGGAGGAAGACCAGAAGATGCGGCAACGTCTATTGGTATTAACACGGTCTACCGCATCGATGCTGGAATCAATGCTGTTATGGATCAGGGAGCAGGTGAATTTTACGGAGCCGCAACTACGGCTGGTTGAAATAACTGCCGTAATTGGGAGTGCCGTGGCTATTGAAATGCCCTATGCCCGGCGAAAAGACGTGCGGCTGCTGGTGCGGGAAACTGCCCCGGTGGAAATTGCAGCCGATCCGGTGATGATCCAGATCCTGACCCGCACGCTTATTAATAATGCCATCAAGTTTTCACCAGCAGGAGCGGCCGTTATCATATCCACTGAAATACTTCCCGAAGTTTGTATTGTTAGTATAAAAGATGCAGGGGAGGGGATTTCTGATGAGCGAAAGCCTTTATTGTTTACTGCTGCCGCCGGCGCTACCTATGGCACCAGTCAGGAGCGGGGCATGGGCATTGGTTTGATGTTGGCCCGTCAGTTCGCGGAGCGGCAGGGTATACGGCTCTGGTTTGAAACAGAAGTGGGTAGGGGAAGCGTGTTCAGTTTTTCGATCAAGCGGTCATAACGCACCGATAGGCATGCATTATTTTACGCGCGCCAGCGGGGCATCTGTATTCGTGGCTGTTCTTTTAAAAAGGTGCACCAGGTAATTCATTCGTGGATTCGGGGCAGTTTTTAGATTATTATTGGCGGGAAAGCAGTTTAATTTTTAAAAAAACCTGAAATAAGTTTTGTAGTTTCAAAAACTGTTCTATATTTGCACTCCGTTTGCGAAACGGGTTAGTTCTCTGAGAAGAAAATAAAGGTTACAAAAACGCTGAAACGCCCGCTGGGCTTATAATTGAAAGCGTTTATACATAATGAATTCTATAGAGGTTTCCTCACTTGGCAATTCCGCTTATACATTACCAC
>JAGIAQ010000128.1 GCA_017744795.1 Niabella sp.
GAATCTCTTTTATACCCATCGAAAAACTGACCGCTCTTTAAAGAAAGATCATAAGTGCTCAGATAGGCTTCATCCGTTGATAACAGTTGAAACGTACGCGCCTGTATGGAATCTTCCCCCGATTTGAAAACAGGAACGATCCCGCCGTTATTCCCATTAGGGATCTCATAAGAGAGCGACACCTCCTTCACCTCGGGCATCCGGGCAAATTGATCCCTGATCGCGATCATTTTATCCGCCCCTGACTTGGTCCAGTCTCTTGGCACCGGTGCCGCCACCACGTATTCTTTGTTATAACCCAGGCTGTTTCCAAAAAAATAAGTAACCTGACGGGATATGATCACTGCTGCAACCAAGACCACTAAAGCCACTGCGAACTGAAATCCTATCAGGCCTTTACGCAACAATACGTTTTCACCAGCGGATCGCAGCATTCCTTTCATAGCCGTTGTGGCATTTACTGATGACAACCGGACAGCCGGGTAAATACCTGCCAGCAAGCCGATCAATAAAATAAGCAATAAGGGGATCAAAACAAAAGAACCCGGAAAAGCACTTAAGAGGGGTAATGGTTTGCCCACTACTTCTGAGAATACAGTTTTCACAACAGGATACGCAGCAATTGCCAGAACAGTTGCCAGTGCCACCAGGATGATCGATTCAGAAAGAAATTGCAGTACCAGTTGCACGCGCAGGCCACCGATGACCTTACGCACGCCAATTTCGCGCATTCTTGTGCCGGAACTGCTAATGCTTATATTCACAAAGTTGATCACTGCCATGATGAGGATAAACAATGCCACAAACGATAAAGTATATAACATCCGTTTTACCGCTGCATTATTTCTCAAAAGATGGTAAACGTCAAGCGCTACAGGTTTCACCGTCAAATTCGCCTGAACAGACGGCGGTGTGTTTTGTTTCAGTAATTGTTTTACAGGACCGGTCAAATCACCCGGTTTTACACCCTCCTGTAGTTCAACATAAGAAGCAATCTGTATATTATTCCAGTTATCCAGGTCGTTGCGACCAAAGTAGGCGTAATTAGTAGTTGGCACAAAAATACTGCCCGGATAATCTGGCGTTAAAGCCGTAACCGTATTTCCAGGAATAGCATCCAGTACTGCTGTTATTTTAAAATCATGAATATCCCCGTTATAATTCCTTAAGGCAATTGATTCTCCTATAACATCCGTTTTACCCAAATATTTTTTTGCAATCACATCCGTAATCACTACCGAAAATGGATGATCCAATGCTGTAGCAGGGTCTCCATACAATGTTTTAAACCCATACATAGTTAATAGGGTACTATCGCCCAATTGAACCTCTTCTTTTAAATGTTTATTTCCTTTAGAAACAATTGCCGAAATGCCATCGTACCGGTAATAATTCTTTACGAGCCCCGGGTAATCCTGCTTGAGCCGTTTAGCCAACGGCCCTAGGGTAGCCAGGTCATATCCCATGTTCGGGTCTTTCCATTCGCTGGTAAGTATATACTGGTTTTTAATATTCTTTAATTGATGGTTCACCTGTAGTTCGTTCCACACATAAGCACCGATCAAAAAGAAAAACAAGATGCCCGCAAACAGGCCTGTAATGTTAACGGCACTGTATAACGAATGCTTCCTGATATTCCGCCACGCAATTTTTATGTAATTCTTTAACATCGGGGTCAAATTTCTGATTTATGATTTGAAATTTCTGTCGCAGGTTACAAGTTACAGGTTCCCGGTTTCAGGCCTTATGCATTTTGTATTAAACGTTTCACCATTGACTATTCACTTCCTCATTCCTTATTTTTCATTTCTTATTTCTCATTCCTCCCGCATGGGCTCCCGCGTCAGCTTCGCAGGTGTCGGGATGACGCGTTTTATGAATTTAATATGCTGCATTTATTATTTTCACATTCTCACATTTCAACATCTTCACATCTTCACATTCTCAAATTTTCAAATTTTCACATTAACACATTTATCTCCAACGAATATGCCGCAATCACAAACATCTGTAAATCAATAAAATAAAAAATATTTTAAACTAAAGTGTACGCTTTTAAAACAAAGAACCGTTCGGTTTTGATACAACAAGTATGATGTACGATGTTTGATATACGAAGTACGTTCCTGCTCACTACTTTCTATTCTTTATTGCCCTATTATTTTCACATTCTCACATTCCCAAATTTCCACATTTCCCCAACAAAAGGCTTTTTAATATCTTTCCATCGTGATTGCCCGGATACAAAAAATGAACAAACTGTTACAGGTAGTGATTTGCCTGCTGATAACGGCCTGCGTGGTGGTCATTTGTTTTATTACCAGAAATTATACAGGGTATAAAACTACAGCGCTTATTTTATTAACGACCACCAGTCTCATCGCAATGCTATTTGACCGGTGGGCCGTGATTTCCACGGCCGTCGTAAGCGCCTTTGCCTGGAACTTCTTTTTTATACCGCCGCTGTTTACCCTGCATATTACCAATGCCGAGGACGCATTGATGTTTTTTCTTTATTTTTTTATAGCGCTGGTCAATACAGTACTTACCGTTAAAATAAGAGACACGGAAAATAAAGCCCGGGACAAAGAAGAAAGTGAACGCGCATTGTTATTATATAACACCTTGCTGAATTCCCTATCGCATGAGCTGCGCACACCCCTGGCGGCCATTATAGGCGGTATTGACGCCCTGCGCGCCAATAATGAATCAACTAAAAGCATCAATAATGATTTATTACTGGACGAAGTAGAACAGGCAAGTCTTCGTTTAAATGAACAGGTGGAACATCTTTTAAATATCGGGCGCATTGAAAGCGGCCTGTTAAAACCCAATACCGACTGGGTTGATGTGGGTGAAGTCATTCACAACATAAAAAACAACCTCCGGAAAGAAGCGGCTCAAAAAATAATTTATAGCGAAAGTGAAGACCTGCCCTTGTTTAAATTAGATGCAAGAATGCTGTCGCAGATCATTTATAATGTAGTAGTAAACGCCATTAAACATACGCCGGTGCAAACGACGATCCGGATCGATGCTGAAAACGATCAGGAGCATTGCCTAATAACCATTGCCGACGACGGACAGGGTATTCCCGAAGCGGATCTTGCACAGATCTTTGATAAATTTTACCGGGTACACCAGGAAAAAGCGGGCGGACTGGGATTGGGGCTTTCCATTGTAAAAGGGTTTACCGAAGCAATGCAGGGAACGGTTACAGTTGTTTCCACAACCGTAAAAGGCACTATCTTTACCATTCGTATTCCTGCAGAAACTTCTTATATCGGCCGGTTAAAAAATGAATAGAACCCGTATTTTAATAATTGATGATGAACCACAACTAAGAAAGTTGCTGCAGATAGCCCTGGAAGCGCAGGACTATGATGTGTTGCTGGCCGATGACGGTAAAACGGGAATAACGCTGGCCGCCTCCCAAAACCCGGACCTCATATTACTGGACCTGAGCCTTCCGGACCAAAGCGGTCATGAAATACTTAGGGAGCTGAGAAGCTGGTTTATAAAACCGGTCATTATTCTTTCGGTACAGGACAATGAAAAAGACATTGTTGCTGCATTGGATAACGGCGCTTCGGATTATATTCCGAAACCCTTTCGCACCCAGGAGCTTTTGGCCCGCATTCGCGCAGCTTTAAGGAGCATACAGAACACGGCAGCCGGCAGTAGCCGGATCATTTGTGATGATTTGGACATCGATCTGTCTGCACACACTATTAAAAAAAACGGTGAGCTGCTGAAATTAACCGGAACCGAATTTAACCTGGTTGCTGTTTTGGCTAAAAACCAGGGCCGGGTATTAACGCATCAGTTTATATTAAAACAGGTGTGGGGCCAATCCTACCAGCACGAAACCCAATACCTTCGCGTTTTTATAGCTGCCATCCGTAAAAAAATAGAAACAGACCCTACCAATCCCCTGCACATCATTACCGAAAGCGGCGTGGGCTACCGTTTTAACTGATCTTTATAAAATCTTTATATCACTGTTTCTTTCTTTATAAATTACTTACGGGCAAGTGCAGAACTTTGTGTTTTAAACACACATACATGCGGCAACTCCTTAAAGAAGCAGGGAAAAACAAAGTAACTTTTGCCACCTTACTAATTGCATTGGGTATTATTTACGGCGATATTGGTACCAGCCCTTTATATGCCCTGCGCGGTGTGATCGGCCCCCGGCCCATTAATGAAATGCTGGTGTTTGGAGGTGTTTCCTGCATCTTCTGGACCCTTGTGATCCAAACCACAGTCAAATATGTATGGCTTACGCTAAAGGCCGACAACCAGGGAGAAGGGGGTATCTTTTCCTTATACGCTCTTGTAAAAAGATACGGTAAAAAATTGGTGATCCCCACCATCCTCGGGGCTACTACCCTGCTTGCGGACGGCATCATCACACCGCCGATATCGGTAGCATCGGCTATTGAAGGACTGAATATGGTAAAGGGCCTTGAGCATGTTATTGTGCCGGGCAACCATCTCACCATCGGAATCGTTATCGCCATCATTTCCATCTTATTCTTTTTCCAGCGCTTCGGCACACAGGCCATCGGCAAATTGTTTGGCCCCATTATGACCCTTTGGTTTTTAATGCTCTTCCTGCTGGGGCTTGGAGAGATCAGTCATTACCCCAGTATCATTAAGGCGCTGAACCCTTATTATGCCATCACCCTGCTTACAGAATATCCTAAAGGGTTCTGGCTGCTGGGAGGCGTATTTCTTTGCACTACCGGGGCCGAGGCATTGTACTCAGACCTCGGGCATTGCGGCCGGAACAATATCCGGATCACCTGGGCGTTTGTAAAACTATGTCTTGTAGCTAACTACCTGGGGCAAGCTGCCTGGATGCTGCACCAGGGCAGCCCTGTGCTCGATGGAAGGAATCCTTTTTTTGAAATTGTGCCCCACTGGTTCCTGCTGCCTTCCATCATTATTGCTACAGCGGCCACCATCATTGCTTCCCAGGCATTGATCAGCGGATCGTTTACACTGATCAGTGAAGCCATCAACTTAAATTTCTGGCCCCGGGTGGCGGTAAAACAACCCACTGAGTTGAAAGGCCAGGTATATATCCCCAGCATCAACAGCATTTTATGGTTCGGCTGTTTATTGATGATCGTTTATTTTAAAGAGTCGGGACATATGGAAGCAGCCTACGGCTTTTCCATCACTATTGCTATGATGATGACCACTTATTTACTCGGGTTCTTTTTGCTTTATAAACTTAAATGGAAAAAGCTGTACGTATATGCTGTATTGAGCCTGTTCGCCATTGTGGAGACATCTTTTTTTATTGCCAACGCCGCAAAGATCAAGGAACGCTGGATGTTCCTGTTTTTTGAACTGTTTATTTTTATGACCATGTACGTATGGTACTATGCCCGCAAGATCAATAACCGGCATATGCGGTTTGTTGACATCGGCAAATACGCGCATACCATCGTGGAACTGAGCCAGGACGATGCCGTTCCTAAATTTGCCACGCACCTGATCTATCTTACCAAAGCCAATCTCCGGCACCAGGTGGAAGAAAAGATCATCAATTCCATTTTCGCCAAGCGGCCCAAGCGCGCAGATGTGTACTGGTTCGTTCATATCAATTATACCGATCAGCCATACACATTGTCCTACGATGTTTCCGAGCTTATTGATGACAAGCTGATCAAAGTAAATATCAATGTCGGCTTCCGGATACAACCCAAAACGGAAATGTATTTTAAGCGGATCGTAAAAGACCTGGTACAAAATAAGGAACTGAACCTGCACATTCGTCCCGACGGTTCCACGAAATATAATAATGAGCCCGATTTCAAATTTATTGTTATCGAAAAATTCCTGTCGGTAGAAAATGAGTTTACCCTCCGCGACGGGCTGCTGCTCAAATATTTTTTCATGCTGAAGCAAATGGCTTTAAGCGAGGAAAAAGCATTTGGGTTAGACAAAAATGATGTAGTAGTTGAATATATTCCCCTGCAATATCATTCCGTCAGCAATTGTACACTGGAACGCAATGTTACCCATGCGCAGGCATTACACGAATAGCAAAAGAATTTAAGATGTCTGATTTTTTGATCTTTGATGTCTGATCTCCTTAAAAAACCAACACATTTTCACATTCTCAAATTTTCAAATTATTCACTCGTTCCGCAACGATTTTACCGGATTGGCTATGGCCGCCCTGATAGCCTTGAAGCTAATAGTAGCAACAGCGATGGCCAACGCCAGCAAGCCCGCGATCCCGAACAGCCACCAGCTGACGGTTGTGCGATACGCGAAATCTTCCAGCCATTTATGCATCAGAAAATAAGCAACCGGGAAGGCAATAATGAGCGCGACCAAAACCAATTTCAATAAAGAAAACGATAATAACCCGGTCAAATCTCCTACCGTTGCGCCCAGCACTTTCCGGATGCCGATCTCTTTTACGCGCTGTTCCGCAGTAAAAGTGATCAGCGCAAAAAGCCCGAGCGAAGCAATAATAATGGCCAGCATTGTAAAACCCAGCAGCATCTTTCCTTGTCTTTGCTCAGTTATATATTGCCGGGCAAAATTGTCGTCCAGAAAATGATACTCAAACAAAGCATCGGTATCAATACTCTTAAATGTTTTCTCTATATACCGCACCGCGTCCGAGGCGTGTGCGGGGTCCACCCTTGCATAAACATTATCCTTATCCTCATTTTTCCGTGGAAGCAGCAAAATCATCGGTTCAATCTTATGCTGTACAGAATACAGATGAAAATCCCTTACCACGCCTATCACTTTTTTGGGCACGGGACCCGCAGCCTGTATTCGCTTTCCTATGGGATCGCTCCAGCCGGCTTTTTTAACCAACGCTTCGTTTACCAGCACGGCCTGACTGTCGGATGTCACCCCTTCTTTAAAATTGCGACCGCTAATCACTTTCATTTGTAAGGCAGGAATAAAAGATTCATCAATCTGTAACCCATATCCCAGGTTAGAAGCCTTGGGATTAATGACGCCATTGATTTCCGGATTGTAATCCAGCATCCCAATATCATTATTGCCTATTGGGTTCCCGGCCATTGCCACCGCCTTTATATAGTTACTTTGCCGCAACCGGTCTACCAGCAGGTTCACTTTTTCCCGCGTGGCTTTATTATCGATATGAAAAGTAAGAACCTGGCTTTTATTGAAGCCCAGATCCATCTGCATCATATAATTCAGCTGCCGGTACACCAATAGGGAAAGTGCGATCAGCACCACCGTAACGCCAAACTGGAATACCACAAGCGCTTTTCCAAAAAACAATTGCCCTTTTCGTCCGCCCAATTGATTTTTTAGGGAAGGGATAATTTTTAAAGCGGAGAGCAACAGGGCGGGATACAACCCTCCCAGCAACCCCAGCAACAAGGTACAGATCAACAAACAGGCGATCGTTACAACACTTCCAAACTGCCACAAGGCGAGATCTTTTCCTGTGAGCTTATTGAACCAGGGCAACAGCAGCACTGTCAATAAAGAACTAAGGGTTGCGGCCAACAGCGTTATGGTAACGGATTCTGCTAAAAACAGTTTCAGCAGATTGGTTTTGGAAGCCCCAATGATCTTGCGCACAGCTACTTCTTTTAAACGCACGGAAGCTCTTGCAGTGGTAATGTTAACATAATTGATCAAAGCGATGGCCAGGATGAGCAGTGCGATAATCTCTATTATATAGATAAACCGAACGCTCCGGTTATTACCTAACTCATAACTCAGGTTAGAGTGCAGATGTATCGCTGTCAGTGGCTGCAACTCCAGGGAATATTTAATATTTGTAATGGAATCAGGGAAGTTCCGGGCCGCAAAATCCGGAAGCTTTTTTATTAACCCTGCAGCGTTGGTACCCGGTTTTAACAGCAGGTAAGTAAAGATACTCAGGTTGCCGGGATCAGTAGTATAATTATCATCAAAAGACCGGATCCCCGAAAAAGTAAAATGGGAGTTCCCGGGAACATCACAAATGACCCCTGTAACCACGTTAGGAAAATTATTCTGAAAATAGAGGGTCTTATTAATTGCCTGCTCCGGTGTGCCAAAAAGTTTTGTAGCCAGTGATTGCGTAAGCACAATGCAACGCGGTTTTGATAAAGCTGTCAGCGGGTCACCTTCTATAAAGGTGTAAGAAAAAACAGAAAAAAAGCTATTGTCTGCAAACATTATCGAATCCGCCTTCAATTGCTTTTGTCCATAAGTAATGATACCGCCGCCTTCTGCATTTAACCGAACGGTTTGCGCCACCTCCGGAAAGTCATTTTTTAACGATTGCGCCAGGGTACCCGATGTACCCGTTATATCAAAGCCGCCACCCGCCCATTTTCCGTGGGAAACCACCCGGTAAATACGATCCGCTTTCTCATGATACCGGTCAAAGCTTAACTCATCCGCTACAAACAGGGCAATCAGCCAGAAAGCGGTAAGGCTTAATGCAAGGCCCGCAATATTCACAATTGAAAAGATCTTGCTGTGCAGTAATTGCCGCCACGCGGTTTTGAAGTAATTTTTAAACATAAAATCAATTTCTGATGTCTGATTTATTGATCTCTGATGTCTGATGTTTATCGTTTCACGACAGCATCCTCCTGCATCATTTCCTTTTTACATTTTCACATTCTCAAATTTTCAAATTATTCATTCCTTCCGCCGGCAGGAGCTCCCTTGCCAGCTTCGCAGGTGTCGGGATGACGCGTTTTATTACTTTAATATTTCACATTTCCACATTATCAAATTCACAAATTTTCAAATTAATTACTCGTTCCGCAGCGCCTTCACCGGGTTGGCTATAGCGGCTCTAATCGCCTGAAAGCTGATGGTAAGCAATGTTATTAATAAAGCAATAATTCCGGTAAACGCAAACACCTCCCATGAAATGGCAATCCTATACACATAATTATCCAGCCACCGGCTCATACACCAGTACACCAGCGGTACTGCAATTATAAATCCAACGCCGGTAAGCAGAATAAATTCTTTCGACAACAACCTCCAGATAGAAAATACAGAAGCACCTAATACTTTGCGAATGCCCAATTCCTTGGTTCGTTGTTCTGCCGTATAAGACGCCAGTGCAAACAAACCTAAACAAGAGATAAATAGCGCCAGCCCGGTTGCAAATGCACCTAGGTATCCTGTGGCTATTACCGTATTAAATGCCTGGGCATATTGCTGATCGGCAAAATAATATTCAAAAGGAGCATCGGGATTATATTTATTAAAAACATTTTTTAAAAAAGCGACAGATTCACGAGCGCTTTTTACTGGCGATAATCGCACTGTAATATTTCCTGCAGGTATCCTGGTAGGGCCTATAAGAAAAAATGCTGCCGGCGATATGGAGGAAAAAGGGGCATTGGAAATGGTATTTTGCACAACACCAACAACGTGGAAACGTTGTCGAAACACCTCAATAGAACTCCCTACCGGGTTTTTCAGTCCCATATAATTTACTGCAGCCTCGTTAAGAATAATACCTGACGAATCTGAAGGGAAGGCTTTCGAAAAATTTCTTCCCAGCTTAAACTTCCAGTTTACCGTGCTTGAAAAATCTTCATCGATATTCACGGTTTCACAAACAGCCCCATCTTTGGCGGTCATCCCCGTCCACTTATAGCCCCCGCTCGAGCCTTTATGGGCATTAATAGCTTGTGAAGACAAAGAAACTCTCGTAACAAAACCTGATTGCAATAAATCCTGCTTTAACACGTCATAATTTTTACGCAACAGGTCTGTAGTAACCGGAATATTTATTAATCCTTTATTAGAATATCCCAAAGGTCTACTCCTCGCATGATTTAGTTGTTGCAGTACAATAGTGGTGGCAATGATCAAAAAAATGGAGGTCAGGAACTGCAGAACCACCAGTACTTTTCTGGGGGTTGCGGCAGAACGACCGGCGACAATATTACCTTTTAATACCTTTACCGGTTTAAAGGAAGACAGATAAAAAGCAGGATAACATCCGGCTACAAAGCCCGTAAATACAACAAAACCGATACACATTAGCCAAAATTGCAAGCTTCCGGCCGGAATATAGATTTGGCTGCCCACAACGCGATTAAATAAGGGCGCACTCAGGAATACAAGAAAGATTCCGAGCAGGAATGAGCCAAAGGTTATCAGTATGGACTCCCCTATAAACCGTGCTATCAGCTGACTTCGCCGTACGCCCATCGTCTTCAACACACCTACTTCCTTTGCCCTTCGCTCACTCCGGGCTGTAGACAGGTTCATAAAATTGATACAGGCAAGCAGCAGAACAAAAAAGCCTATAACGCCGAACATCCAGACATATTGAATACGTCCGCCCACATTTTTACCATTCTTAAACGTTTCATACAAATGCCACTTATCCATAGGATGTAAAGAGAAAACCGGATTAATATCCGTAAGGTGCGGCTTTAACAGGTTGGCGATTTTATGGGAAGCCTGCGCATTATCAGTCCCCGGGGTTAACCGGGTAAAGATGTAAAAGTAACACATCTCCCAGTACTGATCCGCCCCCGGGTTGTTTGCAAGATAGTAGTTCCAGGAGCCCAGGTAATCCACGTCTCCAAAATAAGAAGCTTTCGGAAAGTCCGGGTACACCCCCGCAACAGTAAGCAGGTCTTTGCTGTCGATTTTAAGAATACGCCCAACAGGGTTTGCATCGCCAAAGAGCGATCGTGCCAGGGATTGGGACAGCAGTACCTGGTTGGCCGAAGTTATATTAGTGGTGCCGGCCGCCGGCTTCACAGAAAACAATCCGGCAAAATACGAGTCCGCAAACATGCCGGTCGCATTCAGCTTTTTCTCTCCAACACTGAATATATGAGGAATGGCATGTGTTGCCAGGGAAACCGTTTTAAACTCCGATGAATAATCCGTCCGCAGCTGTGCTGCCAGCGGCGCTGGATTGCCGGGGTCTGTTTCCATTTCACCACTAAACGTACCGGTCAGCATTACCTGGGAAATACGTTCATGCCCGGGAAAATTTTTGTTTACCTGCAATTCATCGTGGATCCACAACCCAATGATCATTGCCACGGCCATTCCCATTGCAAGACCAACAATATTAATAACCGAAGTACCGGCGCTGCGACGCATATTCCTGAACGTAGTTACAAAGAAATTTTTAAACATAAAATCGATTTCTGATGTCTGATTTCTTGATCTCTGATGTCTGATGTTTATCGTTTCACGACAGCATCCTCCTGCATCATT
>JAGIAQ010000129.1 GCA_017744795.1 Niabella sp.
CTTTTAGCGGGTAAAGATTTTATGGGAAATTGACCACCTTCTAAACAAGAAATTGCCCGGAGACCATTTTTGACTGTTGTTTTAAGTTTTGTATATAGGATAGTTGACAGCTGTTGCGTAAAGCAAGTGTAGCGCCGGGAGATGGTCTGCGTGATGAAATGACTGCTGGGGATTAAACAATCGGGTTAACGTAAGGCTGCTGTCTTTATTACGCCCCAATGTAAACCATTTGTGAATGTAAATGAGAATGAATTGAAAACACTTAAAAAAACTGCGCGGAGTTTTCCTGCCTTCACTCTTACTGAAGTATTGGTAGTGCTGATCATTATAGGGATCCTGGTATTGCTGGCGTTGCCGAGTTTAATGCCGTTGATATCAAAAGCAAAGAGCACAGAAGCCAAGCTGCAACTGGAGCATGTGTATACTTTGGAACGCTCCTACTTTTTTGAAAATTCCGTTTATTCAAATGACCTGACTGCTATTTCTTTTGAACAACAACCACTGGTTACCAATGGCGGGCAGGCCAACTATAAGATTGAGATCATTGACGCCTCTCCAAAAGGATTTAAAGCGAGAGCCACGGCTGTAGTGGATTTTGATGGCGATGGTAACTTTAACCAGTGGGAGATTGACCAAAATAAAAAGTTGATAGAAACAATTCCGGATTAATGCCTATGTATCACGCAAGTTTTATATTATTATCGGGCGTTTTGCTGTTGATTGCCATAAGCGATATCCGGCGCCGGCAGATCGCCCTATATTACTTCGGTTTGCTGGGGATTGCAGTTGCCGGTTTTGCTCTCCTTAGAGCTGACGGGCTCCTGTTGATGAAAAATATGCTGATCAACAGCCTGCTGCTCTCGCTGATGTTGGGAGGGCTGTATTTTTTTTACAGGATGAAGTATGGGAAAGATCGCTCCCAACTCTTTACAAAATTAGGAACCGGTGACCTACTGTTTTGGCTGTTGCTGACCCCGTTGTTTGCCCCGGTCAATTTTTTAAATTGGATGATCGGGTCCTTTACGGTTTGCCTGCTGCTGACGCTGGCTTTGCATATGGGCAGCCATAAAACCCAAACGATCCCTTTGGCAGGTTACCAGGCAATTGTTTTGATCATTATTTTATGTATAAATCAATATTGGCTCCGGTATAATTTATTTGAAGAGAATCTTTTTTTACCTGCCTTGTAGCCCAATGACTCTAGCAACTGCAAATACCAATAACCCTATTACCGCAGAACTAGCGTGGAAATATCATATTGCCTGTTCAGGAATGAAGGATGGCCGGATGACGCTTTTGATTGATAGCGGGGTAAGCGAAGCGGACCAACAAATGCGCAAAGAAGAGCTGGAACTGATTACAGGTTATTCCATCGTTTTTGAAAATACAGATCCGGCAATTTTATTTGAACAGATCCGCAGAGATTATTCCAAAAAAGATTCTGCTGATGACCGGCTGCAGCACAGCTATTATACCGGGCATCCGGATCATTTTTTAAACGACCTTATTGCGGAGGCTAAGAGTTTAAAAAGCAGTGATATTCATATCGAGACCTATGAGCACGACTGCAGGGTGCGTATCCGTGTAGATGGGCTGCTGGTATTGCGCTACCTGATCGAAAAAAAACAGTACCCCGCGTTGATCAATAAGATCAAGATCAGCGCTAACCTGGACATAGCGGAGAAACGCCTGCCCCAGGATGGACGTATCTTCTTTCAGCGGGAAGGCGATAAGTTTGACATCCGTGTGTCCATAGTGCCCACCCTGCATGGAGAAAAAGTGGTATTGCGGTTATTGAATAATGATGCTACGGACATCCAGCTGGAGACATTGGGCTTTTCAACGGGAGATCTTCGAAACTACCAGGAAGGCCTGAAGAAGCCTTACGGTATCGTGCTGATCAGCGGACCTACCGGGTCTGGAAAAACCACTACGTTATACGCAACGCTAAAACAACTCAATCTTTCCACAAAGAACATTTTAACCATCGAGGATCCGATCGAGTATACCCTGAAGGGAGTAAACCAGGTACAGGTAAAAGAAAACATCGGGTTTACGTTCGCGGTAGCACTTCGTACCTTTTTGCGACAGGACCCAGATATCATTATGCTGGGAGAGATACGGGATGCGGAAACAGCGAATATGGCCATCCGGGCAGCGCTCACAGGGCACCTGGTACTGTCCACTATTCATACCAATTCTGCCTGGGGAACCGTCTCCCGCCTGGTCGATATGGGCATTCCTTCTTTTTTAATTGCAAATACGCTCAATACTTCCGTTGCCCAACGGTTGATTCGCCTGCTGTGCCCGGAATGTAAACGCAAAGAAACGTTTCTGCCGGAATATTTTCCCAGGAATTACCGGCCGCCGGGGATATTGGAATCTCATTTTGTTCCGGTGGGCTGTGCACATTGTTACAATACCGGTTACCGGAAACGCAAGGCCATCTACGAGGTAATTCCTGTAGATATCGAGTTGGCGGACGAAATAAAAAAAGGTACGCAGCGGATTGATGATTTTTTAAATGAAAAACAAATTAAAACCTTAGCAGATAACGCTTTTGAACTGTTAAAGACGGGGGAAACTTCACTGGAAGAAGTATATCCCATGCTGCTTAACTAAAGACTGTGGTGATATCGTTTTATGAGAAGAACTTATACGAAAATACTATTAATAATTGCCTGCTGTTCCCAGTTTACAGCCTTGGCACAGACAGACCGGATGAATGCGGTACGCAGTTACCTGAATACATTGTCGATGGACTTGCCGGGATTGAACCAGTCTATCCAAATGGACGTGGCAGACATTCCGATTGCTGATTTTATGCGGGGTATCGCCCAGTCCTACCACCTGAATATAAATATCGCTCCGGATGTTAATAAAAAGATTACCAATCATTTTGCCAACTCTACGGTCAAAGATGTGCTGCTCTTTCTTGCCAATCAGTACAATCTTACCTATGATTTCCAGGGAACGATTATTAATGTGCGTAATTACAGGGATCCGAAATTGGATCTGCCACCACCGCCCAAATTGGTAAAGGCAGAATACAATACCGCCTCAAAACTCATTACCCTGGACCTCTCCAATGATACCCTGTATGATATTACAAAAAAGATCACCCAGCTGTCAGGGAAAAATATAGCCGTAATGCCGCATATTATGTACAAGTTGATCTCCGGCTACATGAAGGATATGACCGTTGCGGCCGCGCTGGAAAAGATTGCAGTATCCAACCGGCTGCGAATCTCTTCTTCGGGCGATGATAATTTTATTATGGATGGATTGGAGGAGGATGAAGAATATGTTCTGAAGAAAAATACGGATGCTGTTGATAACGGCTACAGGATCGCGCGTAAAACAGGAGGCAACGACAAAACCAAACCCGGGCGCCTTTCGGTTGATGCCAATATGGTGGGACAGGAGAAGCTGCTTAACGTAAGTGCCGTAAATACTCCCCTGAAGGATTTGGTCAAAAGCCTTTCAGAACAGGCAGGCATACCTTATTTTATATATGCGGAGCTAAACGGTAATGTTACGGCAGAGGCTCATAATTTGAAATATGCCGATGTGTTGCAGAAAGTGCTGCTGGGCACGCCGTATTCTTTTTCTCAGCAGGATGGTATTTATATGATCGGGGAAAAAACATTTGAAGGGATCAAGGGGCAGCGTTTGGTACAGCTACATCACCGTTCGGTGGATTCGCTGGCTTATTTTCTCCCTGATGAGCTCAAAAAAGATGTTACGTTAAAAGAGTTTAAGGAGCTCAACGCTTTCCTGGTTACCGGGGCAGAACCGCAGCTCAACCGGATCGAACAATTGGTAAAACAGATCGACCGCAAAGTGCCGCTGATCACCATAGAAGTAATCATTATGGATGTCAATAAAGGCTCTGTTGTTAAGGCAGGCTTAAAAGCAGGTATCTCTGATAGTGTGCGCACGGGAGGTAACCTGTTGGGCGGCGGACTCGATTTTACGCTGGGATCCCGGTCGATAAATAATATCATCGACAAGATCGGATTGAATAATGTTTTTAACCTCGGCCATGTGACGCCCAATTTTTACCTCCAACTCCAGGCCATTGAAAACCGGCAAAACGTGGAGATGCGGCAAACGCCCAAATTGTCCACGCTGAACGGGCATGCAGCTACTCTATCAATCGGGAATACCCGGTATTATGCGGTTTCTACCCAGAACTTAATGGGGTCATTATCGCCAACAACGGTAACAACGCAACAGTTTTACCCGGTAGAGGCCAACCTGGCTTTAAAAATCACCCCTTTTGTGTCGGCAGATGAGGACGTGACCATGAATATGGAAATAGATATTTCCAATTTTACGGCAGATACAAAGATTAATGAACCGCCGCCAACGGCAACAAGTAAGTTTAAATCAATCATCCGGGTAAAAAATGAGGATATGGTTTTGTTGGGAGGTATTGAACGTACCGAGAAAGGCGACAGTTACGACGGGATTCCGCTGCTGGGGCGTATCCCGGTTTTAAAGTGGCTGTTCAGTTCAAGAGACCGCAGGAATACAAAAGTGGTTTCTGTAGTATTTATCAAACCAACGATCGTGTACAACTAACGGGACAATTATTAATGCGGATACTACCTGAAAATATAATAACGATTAAAGAAGCAGTAGGCCTGGATGTGCACCTGTTGCCAGATGACCGGTGGCTATTTACGGCGCTGCATGTAAAGCTTGTAAAAGGAAAGCTTATAAAAGTAAAGGAGTACCTAGACCATAAAGGACTGGAACATTTACAAAAACAATTGCCAAAGAATGTTCCTGTTGTAGTGACGGTGAATGGCAAAGGTATTCTGGTGCGGGAAACAGATGTTGCGGATGTCAATCTTATTAATCAATTGTTCCCGGGAGGCAATCCAAATGATTTTTACGTTCAGTCACTGAAAATAAATGAAGCGCGCCAGTATAGTTTTATTTGCAGAAAATCGCTTATCGGGCAGGTTCTGGACCGGCTAAAAGCGGCGCAAATTATACCAGTTTATATAAGCGCCGGAGCAGAATCATTTCATAATATCCTGCCCTTTGTAACCGAGCCCGATCTGGAATTAAAGGCGCCATCCTATACAGTCAAAATAGTAAATAAGGAAATCTCGTCAGTCGTTTATCTTATAAATCCGGAAAATCAAAAAACTTTATCCTGGGATATCGGGGGCTATGCTTACCAGGGGGGGCATGTAAATCTTTTGGCCACTTTACTCGATGTATTGCTAAAGCCAGCGAACTGGCAGGAGGGGAGTATTCTAACGCCTGCAATAGAAAAGGCAAGGGAAGAATATAAGTACAACAGGCTTTTTAATTTTTCGAAATGGGCCATTCTTTCGGTAACCTTAGTACTATTATTGATTAATTTTTTTGTTTTTAACTACTATTTCAACAAGAATAAAGAACTGCTGCAACAAACCAATATGTCCAGTGGCAGAACGCAGGCCGGACTAGAAACCGCCCGCTCGGATTCTTCTTACGCTTTCTTTACGGGGGCTGGATGGAATAAAAATACCCGGCATGGATATTATGCAGATAGGATTGCGGCCCTGGCGCCGCCCTCATTGAAGCTAACGCTGCTGCAAACGGCTCCTATGCAGGAATCAGTAGGCTCAGGCGACTTTGTGTTTGCGAATAATAAAATAGTAGTAAGCGGAACGTCTGCAGACCCAACGGACCTTGAAGTTTTTAGTCGCTCCATAAAAAATATTCCTGGTGCGGAAACCGTATCGCTTACCAGTTACTTATATAAAAAGGAGCTGGACGCTGCTGTATTTACAATAGAGATAACTGTTGCAAGATGAATGATCTGTCAAAAATAAAACCGCCACGATCCTACAGGCAGCAATTGAAGCTGTTGTTGTGGTCAATAGCGCCGTTGCTGCTGCTTTGTTATCTGCTGGCTTTTAAAAAAACGGGAGCAGTGGTAAGAGATTATAAAAAGAATCTGCAATTGCAGCAACACAGCGCAGCTCTTGAAGACAGCGTGGCTGCCTTCGAAAAAAAACAAGCCGCTATTGCGGAATGGAAAAAGCAATACCTGGCAGATAGCGCCCGCATGGACGGACGGTTGCTGGCTTCGGTGAACAACTTATGCAATGAGTTGGAACTGGAATTAAAAGAATATAAACCAATGGGGATCGGCAGCCAGGATATCTGGACAAGGGTGATAACGGTAGAGGGACCATTTCATAATATTTTATCGTTGGTGTACCAGCTCGAGCAAAAAGAGCGGTTGTGCCGGATCGCGTCGGTTAAATACCAGAAAACAAAAGAAGGGGAGGCCGAAGTGCTGAATGGTAGTTTGTATATTCAAAATGTATTAGAAAAAAAATGAAGAACAGGTTTTTGTTATTAATGGTCGTAGCGTTGGCGCTTGCTTCCTGCGAGTCTATTTTTAATGACGACTATTCGGCCTATTCTGTAAAATTGGTGGTCCCGGCGGATAGTGTACTTGTTGCAGATACCGTTGTGCAGCTCAGCTGGAATGCCATTGCTCTTCCTGCAGATTATGAAGTGCAGCTGGCTCAGCCTCGTTTTGATTCGCTGGCGCAATTGATCCGGGATACTGTAACGAAAGGGACCTCTTATCGGGTATCGGGACTGGAGTGGGGGGCTCAATACCAGTGGCGGGTGCGGGCAATAGGCAGTAGCTCTGTTAGTCCCTACACAAAACCCCGGACCTTTGCTGTGCAAAAATAAAAAGGTGAAAACGAACTCAAATACAAAATATTTACTGATCGGACTGGTGGTGCTCATCTGGGGATTGATCATTTATAAAGTGATCAAAGGACTGTCGGGTGATGATACACCGCCTGTTGTTGTAAAAGCAAAACCTCAGAAAACGGAAGACACGGCTACGGGTTATACATTGATCCCTGCCGCCTATCCCGATCCTTTTAATAATGATATTTTTGAAGGAACGGATTTTAAAGAAGATACCGTTCAGCAACTGGCTGCAACGAAACAACAGAACGGTGCGGGGACGCAACAACGGGGTATGCCAGGATTGCCGGCTGTGGCGGCCCCTCCGTTGGTGCCGCCGCCAACGATACGGTACAGCGGTTATATTTATAATCCGCAAACACGGAAAAAGACAGCTATGATCAGTTTTAACGGCAGGGGAATGACGGTTGAGGTTAATGAGAAACTGGATGGACAGACAAAGGTATTGGATATAACCGATCAGAAATTAACGATAAGTTTTAATGGGAAGAAGCTGGAGTTTTTACTGGGAGGATGAGATATTATTTTTAACAATCAAAATAAGCTTTGTATATTAGCTATGCAAAATTAATAAATGAGAAACGATAAAGACCTCTGATAACTGTTTGTAGCCGGACTGAACCTTACCAAAGCAACCTCGAAACCGTTACACTGTTTTCTATCGTTGGTGAAATAAGAATTGATCAGATTTTTTAAGGAGCTAAAGGATTCCTGACGGGTGTCGTTATGGAATAGCGGCTTGTCCAGAGACGTACATCGTTGTATTGTGGGCAGTGGAGTGCTACGCCTAATTGGGATAAAGGCTTGAATAATCTATTGTGCCGGCGTATTATAAAACGACAGCATTACTGAAAGAAGAAACCAATAATAAAAATTAATAAACCTGATAATCAATAACTGTTTATGAAAAAAGTAATACTTACCGGTTGTGCTATGCTCCTGTTAGCCATTGTTAACGGGCAAACCAATGTGTTCCCTGCTGATGGAAATGTTGGCATTGGGACTACCGCTCCTGCTGCTAAACTCAGCTTTACAGATGTTAATCAAACGACAGACCCCACCGGTATTTGCTGGTATGGCGGCAATCCAACCCAATATGCGATTCACCGGACTGCCGGGTCCTGGGATGCACCCAATTACCAGCAATTGAGGGTGGCCTGGGCAACGGGCATCATCCTTGATCCGGCGTCCGATAATAATTCTTATAACCTGAGTTATGTGGAAGTAAAGGGCAAAGGGTTAAGGGTAAGTTCCGGATCAGTAGGAATAGGAGCCGGAGTTGTAAACGCACCTGCTGGCTATTTACTGGCAGTAAGTGGCAAAGCCATTATGGAAGAAATAAAAATAAAACTGCAATCTTCCGGCTGGCCGGATTATGTTTTTAAACCTTCCTATAAACTAATGTCTTTGAATCAGGTTGAAAATTTTATAAAACAAAACGGTCATCTGCCGGAAGTGCCATCTGCACAAGAAGTTGCAAAGAATGGAGTCGATGTTGGGGCCAACCAGGCGGTGTTGTTGAAGAAGATTGAAGAGCTGACGTTGCATTTGATTGAAATGGAAAAGAAAATGAATGAGGAGCATTCCAGAAATGAAAAGCTTGCTGCCGAAGTCCGGAAATTATTGCGAGGAAAATCTTCACTGTAAGTATTTATCTAATAAAACCTGTTTATGAAAAGAGTGATTCTTATTAGCTGTATTATGCTGATTATAACCATGGTTAAAGGTCAAACAAATGTATTCCCTGCGAGTGGGAATGTTGGTATTGGAACAACGACTCCACAAACCGCATTGCACGTCAATGGGACAGTAAGGAGTATCATATCCGAATATTATGATGCAGGAAATTATATTGGATTTATTGGAAAAGGAGGGACTTTAACAGGTGGCTGGGCAAATACACCAAATACATTTGCATTAACATATCAAAACAGTGACTTTGTCATAGGGGGCTGGGGTAAATCGGACGGGCTGTGGAAGGATGCCAGCCTCTATATAAATTCAGATAATGGAAATGTGGGAATTGGCACAACGACCCCTGGAAATAGATTAGATGTAAATGGAAATATGGTTGCCCTTGGAGGGTTGGCTAGCGTAATATCTAGTCCAGATATTGGCGGCACTATTAGTCTTGGTAATCCTGCCAAAACCGCAAATGGAACTGCCAGCACCTGGCGTATCTTCAATATGTCCGGCGGTTATGGAAATAGCCTTCAATTCTGGGCCTATGATAACCTGGGATGTGCGTCCGGAGGGATGTGTGCTAACCGGTTTACAATTATGGATAATGGATATGTCGGGATCGGTACGAACACTCCCAGGGAAATGTTGTCCGTCAACGGTAATATCCGCTCACGGGAAATAAAAGTCGAAACCGTCAACTGGCCGGATTATGTCTTTAAACCTGCTTATCAATTGACTCCATTAGATAAGCTTGAAAACTATATAAAAGTAAATGGTCATTTGCCGGAAGTGCTGTCTGCAAAAGAAGTAGCTGAAAAAGGAATTGCGTTGGGGGCCAACCAGGCGGTGCTGCTGAAGAAGATCGAAGAGTTGACACTACACCTGATAGAAATGGATAAAGAGCTCCGGAAGCAAAAGGAGGAAATAAAAGAACAGCGTGCAACAAACAGGAAACAGGCAATGGAGATCAGGAACCTGAAGGTCAAAAAACATTAACAAAAACAATAATTGCTATATGAGGAAAATAATTATGATCAGTTGCTTTGCAATGACAATGCAGGTTTGCCGCGGCCAGACGAATGTGTTCCCTTCTGATGGAAATGCAGGTATCGGTACCACAACACCCAGTGCAAAACTGGCGTTTGGTATCGGCGATATATATGGTGAAATAGGACGTATTGGCTTCGATGTGGCAGGCTACCAAAGGGCATATATCTATGCAAACCGGCATACAGCTGCAGGGCAGCTTACCGACCTTGCTCTTGGAACCATGGGGGCGGATCGAATGGTAATCAGATATGATGGTAGTGTAGGAATTGGCACAGCAACTCCCAGAAGCAGATTTCATGTATCGGGCGGAGGTAGAAATGGTCTGGTTGTGGATGGCGCCATTGACGGTACTTCTACTTCAAAATACCTTTCCCTATGGCAAGGATCGGGGGCCATTGGGATAGACCCTATTGGTACAGGGGTAATATATTTAGGCTACGACGCGCCCTCCGATATTTTTTTTGGCGGATCAACTGCAAATGGTATCTGGAAAAGCACCGGCAACGTGGGCATTGGCACCCTTACCCCTCAGGAAAAACTCTCCGTTAATGGTAACATTCGCTCGAAAGAAGTCAAAGTAGAAGCAGCCAACTGGCCGGATTATGTATTTAAGTCAAGCTACAAACTAATACCCCTGAGCCAGGTTGAGAATTTTATAAAACAAAATGGGCACTTGCCCGAAGTTCCATCAGCAAAAGAAGTTGGTGAGAAGGGAGTTGAAGTCGGAGCCAATCAGGCGCTGCTGCTGAAGAAGATCGAGGAGCTGACATTGCATTTAATTGAGAAAGACAAAGAGCTCCGGGAGCAGCGGAAGATCAATAAGGATTTTGAGGTCCGGTTAAAAACGCTTGAAGCAAAGCTGCATTAAATTATAAAATCAATTAACGGATATGAAGTATGTTTTAATTTTCTTTTGCATGGCCTTTTGTTTTCGTGCAAGGGCCCAGGAAACCCTGCAAACAGTCACGGACCGGGGCAATAGTACCACCAATTCAATCCAGATAGGCGGCGCCTCCGTCAATGCCAATACAACCAAACTTTTTATTAATAACCCTGTGGGAAAGAAATGGGCGTTAAGTGCGGGAGCCAATATGATCAGTGAAATGGGCTTTAATATCTACAACTGGACCGACAATCAAACCACCCCTCTTTTTACAATAACCAATGTGGGGAACGTAGGAATAGGCGCTTTTGGCGCCGCTGCAAAACTTCATATTAGTGGTACGGGGGTGGCTAAAGATGCAACGGGTCAGTTCAATGGAGACGTTGTTATTCAGGCGAATTCGGGAAACAGAAGCGCTACACAGGGGGCGCAGCTGGAATTTGTGGTTCCTGCTAATACAGACGGCAGTAATCCATGGGGGCAGGGAAGGATCGTCACTGTTGCGGGCAACGCAAATAATGGTGATGCAACCGGTAAAATGATATTGGGCACAAGGCGATTGATGGATAAGAATGGCACAGTAGCATGGTATTATGGAGAAGATCTTGCAATTGATGGTAGTGGCAATGTCGGGGTCGGTACAATTGTTCCCCAGGAAAAGCTTTCTGTAAATGGAAAGATCCGGGCACAGGAAATAAAAGTAGAAGCGGCCAACTGGCCGGATTATGTATTCAAGCCTTCGTACAAATTAACTCCATTAAGTCAGGTAGAAAATTTTATCAAACAAAACGGTCATTTACCGGAAGTGCCGGCTGCGAAGGAGGTTGCAGAGAAGGGTGTTGAGG
>JAGIAQ010000012.1 GCA_017744795.1 Niabella sp.
GGGCAGCCATAATGTGTTTTTGTGTTAAATTTTAAAGGCGTTTCCGACGGCTTATTGTAATTACGGATGTTTTTATAATATTCAATATCTGTAGCAATCAGCACTTTTTCAAACCCGTGTTCACTACAGGTCTTTAACATGTACACGTTATCGTTTTCAAAAACAATTTTTGCATCTACTCTTTTTAAACAGGTGCTGCAAAGGCTAACGGTGAAATCATAATATGTGTAGGGGCGAACCGGCATGGGTAGCAAATAATTTTTGGGGATGAATAATATATCGAATATAATACAATAATCCCAGCAGACAGGCAACCTGGATAGATGATAACCCGATCGCCCAGGTATAATGCGGCTTTATAAAGTCCAGCAAAAAACGAAACAACAGGTAGCCGATCATAAAGAGCTTAAACAACGCCCCGCTTTCCAGCGAATAGTTCCGGGCTGCCCATCGTATAAACAGCCATAATAAAATCAAAAAAGCAATTTCATACAGAGCCACGGGATGGCGCAGCAGGCCATCGCCCAGGTCCATACCGGTAAACAACCGGGTGGGTAGGCCATAGGTTTCTTCATGCACGCCCATACTAAAACATCCTATGCGGCCAATGATCAATCCTAACAGGATGGGGTAAGTATACAAATCCCCGCTGCGTTGCTTTTCGCCCATTATTTTCTTTGCCCCTTCCACCCCGGCCAATCCGCCCAAAAAACCGCCAACGATCGTTTTATTCGTATACATATACAACAAAGGCGACGCGCTGTTTTGCAGTGCCACCGGGTCTTCCAGGCCACCAAGCCCCCTCGATCCGATCAACGCGCCAACGGTTGCCCCCAACAAAATATACAACCGGTTGATCCCGGAGATAGCATCTCCGTTCTTTTTCTTCAGGTATAAATAAAAACGGAAGGCAATGAAAAAGCTGGCTACTTCTGTTACCATATGCAGCAATATTTTATGCGATCCGAGATGCAGGTAAACCGGGAAATTCAATAGTTAAACATTTTTTGGGAAGATACCGTATCTTTTAAAATAATGCTTTAAATTTATATGCATACCAATATGTACACAATTATGAAAGCTCCTTTAATCTATTTAAGCGCCTGTCTTTTATTAAGCGCGCAGGGCCGTACGCAATCCACCAGTATCCAGGGGCGCCTGCAACACTTCAATCAGGAAATTTCATATATCTACTATAGTTATACTTTAGATGGTCATTCGGTAAACGACAGTGCACAGGTATCAAACGATCAATACGCTTTTGAAATAAAAGGGGAACTGCAAGCCCGGCAACTGCCGGTATTTCTCACTTTAAGAAGCCGTTCGTTTGAAGATCGTACCCAGCCGCGAAGGAGTATTGAAAAAACAATTGTGCTGCAGCCGGGTATTAATAAAGTTATTTCTACTGATTCGTTCAGCAACCTGACCACCCCCGGCTTGTTCATCAACAACGAATATCAGCAATTGGAGAAACGAAGAACTCGTTATTTTGAAAAACAGGATACGATTTTTATGGCGCAGCGAGCGGCCCGGCAAAAAAAGGATACTGAAAAAATGTATCAGTTGCAGTGGATGGCGGACTCTTTAAATACAGCAGCTGCAAAAATTTATGAAACCTATGCCGATAAACATCCCGAATCACCACTCGCATTGTACACCCTCATCAACAGCATACCCATTGCAATTGATCCGGGAATAACAGAGCCGATATTTGATAAACTAAGTGCAAAAGCCAGGAACTCAGTTGCCGGTAAAGAATTTTACAGTCGGATCCTAAATGCCAAAAAAGTTGCTCCGGGGGCAATGGCACCAGCCTTTTCCCTGACCAACCAGGAAGGGGAGTCTGTTAGCCTTAAGGCATTTAAAGGGAAATATGTATTGCTTGATTTTTGGGCTAGCTGGTGTCTTCCCTGCAGGATTCAGAACCCGTCCTTAAAAACTATTTTTAACGAATACGGGGATAAGAATTTCACCATCATTAGTATTTCATTGGACCGGAATAGTCAGAAAGAAAACTGGATCAATGCTATAAAACAGGACCAATTAACGTGGACCCAACTCTGCGGATTATTCAGCAATCTTGAGGACAATATAGTTGCGGCCGCTTATGATGTAAAGATCATCCCACAAAACTTCCTCATCGACCCTAGCGGAAAAATCATTGCGCGAAACCTGGATACAAGAGCATTAGCCGTCCGCTTAAAAGGCCTGCTAAAGTAATGATGCGCATAAAAAATTATTTCTTCAGCGCCTCCCACAACACTTCCACCGGGTGCCGGCTTTTCCGCCCCGTTCCGTCTTTGATCTGGTGGCGGCAGCTGGTTCCTGAAGCAGCAATGATGGCAGCCCCGTCTGCATTGCGAACAGCGGGCAATAACACCAGTTCCCCTATTTTCATGGACACAGAATAATGCTCTTTTTCATAGCCAAAAGAACCGGCCATACCGCAGCATCCGGAGGGGATCTGCTCTACATAATAGTTAACTGGTATGCTTAGTATTTTCTGAACTGCAGGAACAATGCCAAATGATTTCTGATAGCAATGCCCGTGCAGTTTTACTGTGCGCTTTTCATTGGCGAATTGTGTTTCGCGGATCATTCCTTTTTCGTACTCGTTCGCTAAAAATTCTTCTATTAAAAAACTGTTGGCAGCTAATTGTTTTGCTTCATTTCTTAAATGTGCAGGTACCAGCTCCGGCGCTTCATCCCTGAAGGTGAGCAGCGCACTGGGCTCTATGCCGATCAACGGCTGCTCTGCCGTAACCAATGCCGATAATTGCTGCACATTGCCGGTGATTATTTCTTTTGCTTTGCGAACCAGCCCTTTCGAGAGCCAGGTACGACCGCTTTCTTCATGCAGCGGCATTACAACGCCGTAACCCAGCGCATTTAAAAGCTGTATGGCCGTTTTTCCGATCGCTACATCATTATAGTTTGTAAACTCATCACAAAACAAAAATACCTTACGTTCAAAGTGCTGCGGTTGCCGTTTCTGGTATTTTTCAAACCACTTGCGCAGTGTGGTGACGCCCACTTCCGGCAGGGAGCGGTCCGGCGCAAAGCCGGCGATCTTTTTTATGATACCCGACAATAATTTATTTTTTATAACGGCATTGTAAAGGCCCGGCATTTTGATCCCTAAACGCTGCGATTGGGTGAACGACGCAATCAGCCGGGAACGAAAAGGCACACCATTTGCATCATAGTAATGCTGTAAAAATTCTGCTTTCAGTTTGGCAATATCCACGCTGGACGGGCATTCCGACTTACAAGCCTTACAGCTCAGACAAAGATCCATCACCTCTTTTATTTCCGGATGATTAAAGGGATCATTAGTTGGCGCATTGGTCAAAAATTGCCGCAGAATATTGGCGCGGGCGCGTGTAGTATCTTTCTCCTGCAGCGTTGCCATATAAGACGGGCACATCGTGCCGCCGGTGATATGTGATTTCCGGCAATCGCCGGAACCTGAACATTTTTCTGTTAGTCGCAGTATATTTTCCTGACCAGAATAATCGAATAGTGTTTCAATGGCTGTCTGCTGCTGATCCGGCGCATAACGCAGCTGCTCATTCATTTTGGGTGTATCCACAATTTTATTGGCGTTAAAAAGACTTCCGGGGTCAAAAATATTCTTTACCCTCTTTAACAGCTCATAAACATTAGCACCCATCGCTTCAGCAATAAATTCCCCGCGCAAACGGCCATCACCATGTTCTCCGCTTAAGGAGCCGTTGTACTTTTTCACCAGCATCACGGTATCTTTCAACAGATCCCGGAATGTTTCTTTTCCCTGCGCGGTTTTTAAATTGATCATCGGCTCCACATGCAGTTCCCCGGCGCCGGCATGCGCATAATAGGAAGCAGACAATCCATATCGATCCAATAATTGCTGCAGGTCTGCAATATAGGCAGGAAGATCCTCCGGCGATACAGCGCAATCCTCGATCAGGTTCACGGGTTGTGTATCCCCGGGCATATTCCGGATCAGCCCCAGGCCTGCTTTGCGGATATCCCATACCAGTTTGGTTTGAGCGCCTTTGATTACCGGGTAAGCATAGCCCAGTCCTTTTTCTTTAAGGTCATCGATCAGCCGGCCGGTCTTTACATCCAGTGCCGCATCCGTATCCTCCATAAATTCTACCATCAGCAGGGCTTCCGGTTCTCCTTCAATGAAAAAACGGTTATTATGGTATACCGGATGCCCTTTGGTAAAATCCATAATGTATTTATCCACCAGTTCTGACGCCATGGGCGCGTGCTTCAATACAACATTGTTTGCATACAGGGATTCCGCCAATGATGAACAGTGGATGCAAACCAGCGCGTCTCTGGCAGGTGGCAAAGGAAGCAGGTTCAATTTTGCCTCCGTTACAAACGCCAGCGTTCCTTCCGAGCCGGCCAGCAGCTTACAAAGATTGAAACCACCATCGCCCGATTCCCGTGCTTTCAACAGGGCATCCAGCGCATAGCCGGTATTCCTTCGCGTCAACGAAGGTTTGGGATAATTATCCTGAATGGTTGCTTTATTCGTTGCGTCTTCCAGCAGGTCTGTTAATTGTCGGTAGATACGCCCGTCCAGGGTTTCCTTTTCCGCCTTACTTTCAATTTCCTGAGCGCTATAATTCCTGAAAAGCGCTTCCTCCCCATCACTGAGCAACACTTTTGCCTCCAGCAAATGCTTCCTTGTATCACCCCAAACCATGGAATGCAGGCCACAGGAATTATTGCCGATCATACCGCCGATCATGGCGCGACTGGCGGTGGAAGTTTCCGGGGCAAAAAACAACCCGTAGGGTTTCAAAAAGGCGTTAAGATCATCGCGGATGATCCCCGGCTGCAGCCGCACCCATCGTTCTTCAATGTTTACTTCAATGATCTTTTTAAAATACTTTGAGATATCTACCACAATTCCCTTTCCTACCACCTGACCGGCCAGCGAAGTGCCCCCGGCCCGGGGTATCAGAGAAGTATGCCGTTCGGCTGCAAAACGGATCAGCACCTTCAGATCTTCCTCCGTTTTTGGAATGGCCACCGCCATAGGCAGTTCCTGGTAAACAGAAGCATCGGTAGCATACACCATCCGCTGCGCCTGATGCAGCGGATCATTGCTATAAAAAAGTTCACCGGAGAAGACCTGTGCCAGTTCGTTAAAATCCATAATTACCTTTTCGATTATTAAAGATAAACGATCTGAGTTGCTCCTCTGGAAAGATTCGTATTTCCGGGGAAAAAATATAAAAAGTTGAGAAATTTCAGTGTACAGGCTCGTCAAAAAGCAGATGAGAGCACCTTAGGGAAAAAGGCAGGCGGATCTGGTTCTTTGCAGTGTGGGAATTACCCGGGATCAGGTGCCTGGCGTGTCAATCCAGGAGCTCTATAATTTTTTCCATGCGCAGCGGCTTTACCACATAGTCCTGTATGTCCGCGTAGGCCTTTACCCGCTCGCGGTCCTGGTCAGAAAAGGAAGAACTCACCATATAAATACGCATTTGTTTCTTTATGTCTTCTGGTAATGCGCTGTATTTGTCCATAAACTGCCAGCCGTTCATGAAAGGCATTTCTATATCCAGGAGAATAATCTCAGGAAGTGTTTCTGGGGTTTCTGCTATTATTGTTTCTAATGCTGTGAGGCCTTTTTGCCCATTTTCAAAAAAAGACAGGTTACAGCTTTTGGGCTGCCGTTCAAAAAGCTTGCTCATCAAAAGCCTGTGTATCGGATCATCGTCTATGATAAATATTTTCTTTCCTGCTTTCATCTGTAGAGAGTTAATCTAAAGCCCTGCGTTATTCAAATCCGGCACAATCACCAACGTATCATTCCAAAACGAAAGTATCCATTTCTCTTTATACATCATTAACGAAAGCAATTACCTAAGGGATAATCAAAAATATGTTAAAAAAGCGATATTTTAAATAGTTGCATCAGGTATTAAAAAAAGCTCCGAAAACCGGAGCTTTTCATATCAATATTTTTTATTTTATTTTTTTATGACCCCGGCCATTGTTTTACCAATGTCTGCCGGGCTGCTCACTACGTGAATGCCACAATCGGCCATAATCTGCATTTTGGCAGCAGCTGTATCTTCCGCGCCGCCCACAATGGCGCCCGCGTGGCCCATACGACGACCCGGAGGCGCTGTTTGACCCGCAATAAACCCTACTACAGGCTTTTTGTTGCCGGTTTCTTTTATCCAACGGGCTGCTTCTGCTTCCATGCCGCCGCCGATTTCACCAATCATTACGATAGCATCGGTGGCGTCATCCTGCATAAACAACTCCACTGCTTCTTTCGTTGTGGTGCCGATGATCGGGTCTCCGCCAATACCAATGGCAGTGCTGATGCCCAGTCCGGCCTTAGCCACCTGGTCTGCCGCCTCGTAGGTAAGCGTTCCTGATTTTGAAACAATACCAATCCGGCCCTGCTTAAATACAAATCCGGGCATAATACCCACTTTGCATTCGCCGGCGGTAATCACGCCCGGACAGTTGGGGCCAATTAACCGGGTGTTGGTACTTTGCAAAAAGTTTTTAACAGCTACCATATCCTGAACCGGGATGCCCTCGGTAATACAAACCACCAGCCCTACTCCCGCATCGGCCGCTTCCATAATGGCGTCTGCCGCAAATGCCGGCGGTACAAAAATGATGCTAACGTTGGCTCCGGTCTGTTGTACACACTCAGCTACCGTATTAAAAACAGGACGCTCCAGGTGCGTGCTTCCTCCTTTGCCGGGAGTAACCCCTCCTACTACATTGGTTCCATACTCTATCATTTGTGTAGCATGAAATGTACCTTCTGTGCCGGTAAATCCCTGAACCAACACCTTAGAATCTTTATTGACCAAAACTGCCATAGCTGTTAAATTATTTTAATGGAATTGCAAATTTAAGGGTTTGCACTATACTCCGTTTTATTCTTTTGGCGGAACGTTCCCTTTCGGTGGCGCCCCTATATGCCCGTCCTTATCGATATCCATATTGAATTTTTCCTCCATGGCATCTTTAATGCCCCCCTGCACACTTTCGGGGATCCTGCCGGTTTCCTGGATCGTGCGCATGGCTTTCGCATCCCGCAAAAACTCTGAAGCAAAAATGAATTGATTCAGCTTTTCGTTCTCACTCAATATGATCTCCTTATTATTCCCTTCCCATTCCTTTTCACCCTGGTGCATATAAATAATATGATCGCCGATCTCCATCACACTATTCATATCATGGGTGTTCACAATGGTTGTCATGTCATACTCCTGGGTGATCTCGTGGATCAGTTTATCAATAACCATGGAAGTCTGCGGGTCAAGACCCGAGTTGGGCTCATCGCAAAAAAGATATTTTGGGTTCAGCACAATGGCCCGGGCCAGCGCCACCCGTTTTTGCATACCCCCGCTGATCTCCGAAGGGAATTTCTTATAGGCATCTTCTTTCAGCTGCACCCGGTCCAGCACCTGTTTTACGCGGTCCCTCTTTTTTGCATATTTATCGGTGGTAAACATATCCAGCGGGAACATAACATTCTGTTCCACCGTTTGGCTATCGAACAAAGCACCGCCCTGGAACAGCATCCCGATCTTTTCGCGGATGGCTTTTTGCTCCTTATCATTCAGGTTCACAAAATCGGCGCCATCGTATAATACATTCCCGGAAGTCGGTTTCAGCAATCCCACCATACACTTCATCAGCACGGTTTTACCACTGCCGCTGCTCCCGATGATCAGGTTACACTTGCCATCGCTCATCACAATACTGACACCCTTCAATACTGCTTTATCATCAAAACTCTTCTTCAGATCTTTCAGTTCAATCATACAAATGAAGTTAGCGGGTTATAAAAGCAGGGCAGATAACACATAATCGGCCAATAACAGCAATACGCAGGACACCACCACGGCTCTTGTACTGCTGTGCCCGATCTCCAGCGCCCCTCCTTTTACCGTGTACCCGTAAAATGCCGGGATCGCGGTAATTATAAATGCAAATACTACTGATTTTATTAAAGCGAAATAAACATTATAAGGCTTAAACGCCATCTTTAACCCCGTGTCAAAAATAGTGGGATCAATGATCCCTGCGGCGGTACCGGCCAAACGGCCGCCCCAGATACCCAGGATCATGGCCAGCATAATTAACAGGGGAATGGTCACCAACCCGGCGAGGATCTTTGGCAAAACCAGATACCCCTTGGTGTTGATCCCCATAATTTCCAGCGCATCAATCTGTTCGCTCACCCGCATATTGCCCAGCTCACTGGCTATTTTACTGCCCACCACGCCGCATAGCACAATACAACTTAATGTGGGCGCAAATTCCAGGATCACCGTATCCCGTACGATCTGTGCGATAGTTGATTTTGGAATGATGGGCGATACCAGCTGGTAAGCGGTTTGAAGGGTAGATACCGCCCCGATGAAAACAGATATGATACAAATGATGCCCAGGGACCCGATACCGATATCGTTGCACTGCAGCATAAACTGCTTCCAGTACATCCGGGCATTTTCTGGTTTGCGGAACATGCCGCCTGCCATTTTAATAAACGCTCCAAACTCTCTTAATATCTTCAATGGTGTATTTTTTGATGACCGGCGGTGATTACTTTTTCTTTCCCGCTTTGATGTCGATGTTTTTTTGCTGCGATTTCACCTGCGCTTCTGTTACGGCAATCATCGCCATATTTACAATACTGCTTACCGTACTGCCCAGCTGCAGCAGGTGCACCGGCTTTTTCAATCCCATCAGGATCGGGCCTACCGCATCTGTAGAGCCTATTTCCAGCAGAATATTGTAAGCAATATTTCCGGATGCTAAGTTAGGGAAGATTAATGTGTTCACCTCATGACCAACCAGTTCACTAAAGGGATACATTTCCTTCAGCAACCCGTTATTCAGGGCAATATTGGCCTGCATTTCGCCATCTACAATAAGGTCCGGCATTTTTTCTTTTACAATCGTCCGGGCTTTGGATACCAGTTTTGCTTCCGGGGAATTGCTGCTCCCAAAATTTGCGTAGCTCAGCATGGCAATTTTAGGAACCAGGTTAAATGCTTTTACCTCACGTGCCGTCAGCAGCACAATTTCTGCCAGTTCTTCCGCGCTCGGATTAAAATTTACCGTGGTATCCGCAAGGAACAGGGGCCCTTTTTTGGTCATGACCAGATACATGCCCGCCACACGGTTCACTCCCGGCTCCGTTCCGATGATCTGGAGGGCCGGCCGGATAGCCTCGTCATATTTTTTTGTCAGGCCGGCCAGCATGCAATCTGCATCTCCCTGCTCCACCATCATACACCCAAAGTGATTGCGCTCATCCATTAACTTATACGCCTCGTCCCGGGTATACCCCTTACGGGCACGCATCTTGAAGAAAAGCGCGCCATATTCTTTCTTTTTTTGCTCCATCGAGGGGCTGCGCGGATCGATGATCGTCATCCCGGAAATATCGATGTTATTTTCAGCGGCGATTGTTGTTATCTCTTCCAGATCACCGATCAGCAGCGGAAAGCCAATGCCTTCATCCAGTACAATTTGTGCGGCTTTCAATATTTTTACGTTTTCGCCTTCAGCAAAAACAATACGTTTGGGATTCTGCCTTGCCTGTGCACCAATAGCCCGCAACACATGATTACCCAGCCCCAGCCGCCGTTCCAGCATTAAGGCGTATTGATCCCAATCCTCAATGGGTTGGTGCGCCACGCCCGACGCTACCGCTGCTTTTGCCACCGCCAGGGCCACTACCGGCAGCAGGCGCGGATCAAAAGGTTTGGGGATGATATAGTCGGGGCCAAACGCGATAATTTCCTGGTTGTAGGCTTTGTTTACCGTATCCGGTACGGGCATTTTTGCCAGCGAGGCCAATGCCTTAACCGCCGCGAGCTTCATTTCTGTATTGATCACTTTTGCCCGCACATCCAGGGCGCCGCGAAAAATATAGGGGAAGCCCAGCACATTATTTACCTGGTTGGGATAATCGCTGCGGCCGGTGGCCATAATAATATCTTTACGCACCTGGGTGGCTTCATCCCAGGAGATCTCCGGATCCGGGTTGGCCATTGCAAAAACGATGGGATTTTTAGCCATGCTTTTCACCATCTCACCGCTCACAATATTGCCTGCGCTCACACCTAAAAATACATCGGCCCCTTTCATAGCATCAGCCAATGAAATTTCCCTGGTTGCATTGGCAAAAGGCCGGTGCATTTCATCAATGTCCGCACGGTTCTTATGCAGCACCCCATCTTTGTCAAACATGAGAAAGTTGGATGGTTTGGCCCCCAGTTCCTGGTATAGCCGTACACAAGCCATAGCAGCAGCACCGGCGCCACTCACCACAAAACGAACCTTATCGATCTTTTTTTTCTGGATCTCCAGCGCATTGAGCAAGGCCGCCGCACTAATGATCGCCGTCCCGTGCTGATCATCGTGCATCACGGGAATATTCATCTGTTTTACAAGCTCCTGTTCAATATAAAAACATTCCGGCGCTTTAATATCTTCCAGGTTAATGCCCCCAAACGTGGGCTCCAGCGCTTTTACTATTTCTACAAATTTCTTTGGGTCTTTTTCATTGATCTCAATATCAAAAACATCAATATCCGCAAAGATCTTGAACAATACGCCCTTGCCTTCCATTACCGGTTTGCCGGCCTCGGGGCCGATATCGCCCAATCCCAGCACCGCAGTTCCGTTGCTGATCACCGCTATCAGGTTGCCCTTTGCAGTATATTTATAAACATCTTCGGGGTGTTTTGCTATTTCCAGGCAGGGCGCTGCCACACCAGGAGAATAGGCTAAGGAAAGATCCCGCTGGGTTTTTGCCTTTTTGGTAGGAATTACTTCTATTTTCCCCGGCCTCCCCTTCGCATGATAATTCAGGGCCAGTTCTTTTCTTAAATCATTTTTTGCCATATAGTTATTGTGCTCGCTGCAAAAATAAAGTATTTGGTATTGGTCTTTTGATCTTTTGCCACCTGCTTTTATCCTATATTTATGGTAGCAAAAAAGTTCCTGATAAATTAACCCTATGGCGTCTATAAAAATAAAATCCATTGGCCCGATCCTGTTCTCAGGCCTCCTGTTGATCAGCTCCTGCAGCAAAAATAATAACGCTTCCATTCTGCCCGGTTCTACCCCTACATCAACCCCCATCCAATATGCGAGCGGTGTTACAAAGGCCATTATTGACACGGCAGTTGGCTACAGCAACGATATTTATCTGTGGTACAGGCAGTTACCGGCAACCATGAACGCCGTGCCCTTCGCAAGTCTCGATTCGGTGATGAACTATATTAAAAATTACAGCAAGGACACGGTGCTGCCCTCCGGAGTCGTAAGAAATGTTGATAAATGGAGTTTCGCCATTAAACAGGCCGACTGGGATAATATCAGCCAGGGAATTGCCGGGGATTTTGGCTTGGGGATCTTTTTTATGTCCGCTTCTGATCTGCGGGTGAAATCAGTGGAAAAATTATCGCCTGCTGCCGCTGCGGGCATCCATAGAGGCTGGCAGATAACAGCCATACAGGGTGTTTCCGCTATTAACACAACGGACGCCAGCATTCAACAGATTGTGGCCGCTATTTTTAGCAGCGCTACTGCTACCATTACCTTTAAAAAGCCTGATGGAAGCAGCCAGCAGCTTACTTTAAATGCGGCCACCTACCAGGAACAACCGATTTATGCCGATACAATTTACAATCAACCCGCCGGAAAAGTCGGCTACCTGGTTTATAACAGTTTCCTGGGCGATTCTGCCTCCGTTGTCAACAATCTGGCGGCGGCTTTTGCAGGATTCAGCAACGCCGGCATCTCTAACCTGATCCTGGACCTGCGCTATAACAGCGGCGGTTATGTGTGGATGGAACAGCTGATGGCGAATTACCTCATTAATAACAGCGGAAACGGTCAGGTAATGAACCGGGAAGTATTCAATGATAAATACACCAAATACAACACGCTGGATCGGTTTAGTAAAAAAGGGAATTTAAACCTGAGTACCTTATATGTTATTGTTTCGAAAGGCACGGCTTCGGCAAGCGAGCTGCTGATCAACAGTCTGAAGCCTTTTATGAACATAAAACTGGTGGGGCCTTCTGCAACCACAGGTAAAGCGGTGGGCTTTTTCAATATCCCGGTGGGGAGCTGGTATATTTTCCCCGTTTCTTTCAAAAGCATCAATGCCCTGGGCCAGGGCAATTACTACGACGGCTTTTCGCCGGACGCGAATGCTGCGGTGGCCGACGGGCTGGACAAAGACTGGGGAGATGTAACGGAGTCCTGCCTGGCCAAGGCGCTTCAGGGGATCAATAATAATGGTACTTTTTCCGTGGCAACCGTGCCCATACTGGCATCGAAAGATATCGGGATATCAATGGGCTCCGGACCGGTGCTGGTGAACGACCGGCTGATCAATCCACGGAATATATCGGGGGCGATCGAAACCCGGCGGCATTTCCAGCGCTGAGTGTAACCGCCAGGGCGCTAAGACGCGAAGATTTATGGGCTACAGCAAACCTTAAACCATTAAGAAGTTGAGGCCTTTAAGGCTTAGCTATTCTAAACTCCTTAATCATTCATTGAACCGCGGAGATGCAAGGTCACTAAGGTTCTACTAAACAGATCCAAAAATCTCGTGCGGATTTTCACAAAAGTTTTTTTTAAATATGTGTAAATCTGCGGACCTGTGAGAAAGTCAAATTTCTCCGTGTCCTGGCGCCTTTGCGGTTATATAAAACCTAGTGCCGTATGGTCACTTTCTTCCCCGAAATTACGGTAAGTGAATCCCGCACGCGGGCCGTATCGGCAACCGGTGTGCTCAGCTTCATCAATATATTGTAATGCAGCGAATCTGTTTTTTCCAGCTCTACCGGCCAGTCAATTTTCTTTAACTGGTTGTATCTTTTGGAGGCGCGGGGCTCTTTGGTAGTTTCCAGGATATACGTAATTATTCCCGGAGCGGTTGCAGTTGCCTGCGGCCCGGAAGCGGCTGTGGTTTGAACCGGAACAGGCTTTTTAGCTGAAGTGTCCTCAACAGGTTTCTCTTCGGCCGGCTTTGTTGTGCCCGGCCCGTTCGTTGTATCGGCAACCTGCGGAGTATCCTTGTGCGTCATCGTTTTGGAATAAAACCAAACAGAAGCAGCAATGGCAATTATGATAAGACCGACAAGGATAAAAACTGCCGGTTTTTTGGGTTTGGTGCTTTCAACCTTTTCGTCGATATAGGATTGAGGCACGGTATTTCTTTCCGTGAAAGGGATATCCTTCTTTTTCGGGGCCTCCATTTGTGTATTGGCTACAAACTCATAAATGCCTCCTGATTTTTTGAGCAGGGTTCCGATGCCGGTAAAAAGATAGGGCTTCCCGGTGTTCAGAAATTGAACAGCATCATCCAGCTGTGATTCCAGGTCGGAACTGGCCAGCACTTTCATTTTTCCTGTTTCTTCAGAAATGTAGGCAATAACCTGCTCATCAAATTTATCTACAGGTTGTTGTTGAAACGTTATGGTTGCCGTTTCGGGACCACCATAGGCTTCCGCGTGGAAGGTGCCTAGTCCTGGTAAACTTAACTCTTTATGGGTTAAGAGGTATTGCGCTAATAAAGGTGATAGTTTCACGAACAAACGATTGAACTGCAATATAAAAAAGAATTGTCGTAACTACAAAATTCACGGTTTGCAAGTTCATAGTCGATAGTCCATGGTCAATAGTCACTTGTCAATGGACCATGGACTATTAACTATCGGCCAATGTACCTATATTCCCCCGAAAATAATTTAGTGCCCCAAAACAGTGTACACTGCCGATTTACTACCTTTGACCCATGTACACGCAAAAAGAGGAAGCGTTTATAAAATATTGGGAGGCCAATCGTTTAAAAAAGAAGCGTTCACTTAAAAGTATCTTAATCAGTACCCCGCTGGGCCTTATTATAGTTGTTGCCGTTTTTATTAATTTTTTCAGTGGCTGGTATAAGCGCGCCGCAATGGATGCCAATGCTGATCCCTCGCTGATATTGGTTTTATTAATTGCCGGTATTATCATTGTTGCGTTTACAGCCATCTTCTCGTCTTATCACAAGTGGGATATTAATGAGAACTATTATAAGGAGTTATTAGCCCGTAAAGAAAAAAAATAGTCTGTTGATAATCAATTTTGTCAAAAAAAAGTCGTCTAAATTGATTCTACACTATTTTGGTTGATTTTAAAACTTGACAATTAAACAAAAAAATACACATGAAAAAAAAGTTTTTAGTGCCCTTGTTTGCCGTTGCAGCAGCCGTAGTTACCCTTGCTTCCTGTATGAAATCGAATCAATCTACCGCGTGTACCAACGGATTAACTTTAACACAAGACAAGGCGGCTATTGATTCATTTTTACGGAATAATGGACAATCTGCCCAGTATCAGTTTGATGATCAGGCCAGCGCCTATTATGCTATCCTGAATCCTGGCTCTGGTGCCAACAAGCCTACTGCAGATTCGCTGGTATCGTTTCATTTTGAAACCAGACTTTTAAATGGAACGCTTGTAGATTCCGGTTCTACCCAGGCAGGGACTCCGGCGTATAAATTATCCCAATACGCAAGCTATGGCCGTCCCCTGGGAGTACAGTACGCACTTGCAATGATTACAAAAGGAGGTTCTGTAAGCCTTATCGTTCCATCTTCCGTGGCTTACGGATGCAATACGGTAACGTTTGCTAATCCGATCCCAGCCAATTCCCAGCTGATCTATAACTTCCAGCTGCTCGACATGGCTCCTTCTTCCTATTAATCTCAATAGACATATTAATAAACACAAGCTGTCTTGTACATTAAATAACAAGATGCTATCGTTATAAAAATTCATTAAAAAACATGAGAAAATTGTTCGGATTGGCGATCGTTGCGGCGGTTGCTGCACTTATTGTTGCAAGTTGTATGAAAAATAATGCTACCGGTAGCTGCACGCCCCAGCCGGTGGCTGCGGAAATGCCGACCATGCAAAAATATGCGGCAGACAGTTCTATAACCGCCACGCAAGATGCTACGGGTATTTTATACCAGATCATAGACCCGGGCACGGGGGCACAACCGGCGGCAACCGATTCTATCACTATCAATTATGTAGGGCGCCTGGTGTCTACCGGGCAGCTGTTTGATGCAAATAATAATGTTACTTTTAAACTTTCGGAGTTGATAGAAGGCTGGCAGATCGGTATCCCCAAAATAAAAGTGGGCGGCAAAATAAAACTGATTATGCAATCTTCTCTGGCCTATGGCTGCACCGGCGCCGGGCCCATTGCCCCCAACCAGCCCCTGTACTTTTATATTGAATTGCTGGGTACAAAGTCGAAATAACACTGGGGCAAATCCACAAAATGGCTTAGGGAAGACTAAATTTTTTTGGCCCGCAAATTTACGCAGACCGGCGCCGATGGCGCGGCGCGGATTACACATCTTTCGTCTGCGAGAGTCTGCTTCCGATTTATCGGAATGCGGGAGACCTTTTGGCACGCTGATTTGTAGCGACCAGTTTGGTCGTATCCATAAATCATGCTGCAACGCAAAACGATGGAATTTCCGGCATTTTTTGGTTTTATTCGTTCCCCCTGGAATTAGGTCCGGAAATAGGTGCCGATAAAAATGTTTCCTGTAATTTAGCAGATGCTCTTAATTAAAAAATATGTCGCCGTTTTTGCTGCAGCAGCCGGACTGATCCTTGTGATCGGATGCCTGAAACAAAAAGATACGGCCAGCTGTACCCCCGTTCCCATCGCCAATGAACTGGACACCATGAAAGCAATGGTGCGGGACAGCGCTTTTGTGATGGATACCACCGGCGCCTCCGATAGTGTATTTTATCAGATCGTAACTGCCGGCACTGGTGCAGCCCCTACAGCCAGCAGTACGCTTACGGTAAAATATATCGCCTACTACATGAACGGCCGGCCCTATGATTCCACTTTCGTGGCGTACCCCAATGGTGTTACCACCCCGCCGCTAAACCAGCTGATCCCCGGTTGGCAGCAAGGTCTTCCTAAAATTAAAGAGGGCGGGCAGATCCGGTTGATCATTCCATCTTCCCTGGCGTATGGCTGCAATCCGAACGGCGGCGTACTGGCCAACCAGCCGTTGTATTTTAATATACAGTTGATAAAAGTGGGGAACTAAAAACCGCCACGAATTCCATCGTTTTGCGTTGCAGCATGATTTAAGGATACAACGGAATTATTTTAACCACATAGGCACATAGAACTTTACAGATACGAGGAAACATAAAAACACATTAGCAAGGTTCCCCGCCGTGGCGGGGAACCTATGTTGCCTTAAATGCTATGATTTCTATTGTATCTATGTGGTTTAAAATTAGCCTAAACGATTTAGTTGTACAGAATACACTAATAGACGCCAAAGGGTCATTCGTGTTCATTTAACTTCAAGCGTTGTGCTTTATTTATTTGTGTATTTGTGGCCAAATATTTCATAATTACCTTACCCATCCTGTTTAATCAATCCACTGCATCTTTACGGGCAACACTTCCTTTTTTTTAACGCCCCGCGTCACCGCTCCGCTGCGCCGCCGCGTGAAACCCTTCGCGTCCTTGCGTGCTATACCCCGCTTTATCGTAATTTAGCTTCTAAAATTCTGTTTATGCAATACGAACCGATCTCGGTTTTTGACATGTTGAAAATCGGTGTTGGCCCTTCCAGTTCTCATACACTGGGGCCCTGGCGGGCAGCAGAGCGCTTTTTGGCATTTTTAAGAACCGGCGGGCAGTTGGCAAACGTGCTGGACGTCAAAATAATGCTCTACGGATCACTTGCCAAAACCGGCGTGGGGCATGGCACCGATATCGCTGTACAGCTGGGCCTTTGCGGGTATGATCCGGTAACTTTTGCCGTAGACAAGATCGACTCAACCATTGCCGGGATCCGGGAAACAAAAAAATTATTACTGGGAGGCGCACAGGAACTCCCTTTTGATCCGCAAACAGCCATTGCGTTTCTTTATACTGAAACGCTCCCCTATCATTCCAACGGAATGACCTTTTTAGCTACCCTTCGGGGTGATGAGGCTATTGCTAAAACCTATTATTCCATTGGCGGCGGATTTGTAAAAGAAGAAGGCGAACAAGCGGTCTTAAACAATGATGTGTTGTTGCCTTTCCCCATCGACAACGCAGATGACCTGTTGCGCTGGAGCATTAAAACAGGGTTAAGCATCAGCGAGATCGTCAATGAAAATGAGCAGGCATGGCGCAGCGAAGCAGCAACCAATGAAGGGCTGCAGAAAATATGGGAAGCCATGCGCGATTGTGTGTACCGGGGCTGCCACCAAACCGGTATATTACCGGGTGGATTAAACGTAAGACGAAGGGCGGCAACATTAAACAGGAAGCTGATCGGCGACCTGCCTTATACAAATTATGATGAATGGATCGCTCAGATCCGCAAGGGCGGCAGCAGTTTCCGTTACACGCTGGATTGGGTCAGCTGTTTTGCACTGGCGGTGAATGAAGAGAATGCTTCCTTTGGCCGGGTAGTAACCGCGCCTACCAACGGATCTGCCGGGGTGATACCAGCCGTACTGCACTACTATATTATTTTCTGTTGCGATGATGCGCATACACAGGAAAAGATCAATAAATTCCTGATGACCGCTGCCGAAATCGGAAGTATCTTTAAAAAAGAATCGACCATTTCCGCTGCCATGGGCGGTTGCCAGGCCGAAATTGGCGTATCGTCCTCAATGGCCGCTGCAGCGTTAACAGAAGCACTTGGCGGTTCGCAGAAGCAGGCCATGATGGCGGCAGAGATTGCCATGGAGCATCATTTGGGCATGACCTGCGACCCGATCGGGGGCCTGGTGCAGGTACCCTGTATTGAACGCAATACTATGGGCGCTATTAAGGCCATCACCGCCTCGCAGCTGGCCTTGCAAAGCACCCCTGATTTTGCCCGGGTATCGCTGGATGATGTTATAAAAACCATGTGGGATACCGCGCAGGATATGAATTTTAAATACAAAGAAACGGCGGACGGCGGGTTAGCGGTGCATGTTCCGCTGAGTTTGCCAGAGTGTTAACGGATGCTGGTTGCAGGTTACAGGTTACAGGTCCGTTCTTTGTATCTGCGTTAAGCGTTGCGCATTCAGCATTAAGCGTTTTGCGTTTACCCCTCAAACCCCGTGTCCACAACCAAATGCTTTCCATCGGCTGCCGTTGTTGCCAGTACATCACAGCGGTTATTATATGGGTTATCGGCATGCCCTTTTACCCAAACAAATCTTATCTGGAATTTTTTGGCAAGCTGATAATATTCTGTCCAGAGGTCTCTATTTTTTTTACCGCCTTTAAAATCGGTGCGGATCCAGTTGGCCAGCCATCCTTTAGTAACTGCATTGACCACATACTGGCTATCAGAATAAACCGTAACCGGAATATCCGCTGTTTTCAATGCCTTTAGCCCTTCTATTACCGCGAGCAGTTCCATGCGGTTATTGGTGGTTTTTTTAAACCCGCCGGATAATTCTTTTACGTGCTTTCCAAACATCAGTAAAACGCCATAGCCCCCCGGACCCGGGTTGCCCCGGGATGAGCCATCTGTATAAATAGTAATGCCGTTGCTCTGCATTGAACAAAGATAAAAGGAATACATCCCCGACGGCATTGTTGTTTATGGAATTTCAGTGCTTAGCAGTCATAAGCAAACAACAATCCTACGCAAATGTTTTTTAGCAAATACTTCCAGTTACCTGCCTGGCAATGGTCTTACCAGGTTTGCTTTGTTGCAACCGCGCTTTGTTTACAGCACTGTGGATCCTCTTCACAAAAAAAATGGACGCCGGCACCAGCGGTCGCTCCACAACCGGCAGTGCTTTTACACTCGGTATCCGACATAGCGCCGCCGCCGGGCTACCATCGTTTATCTGAAGATCAAAATCCTTTCGCCGTTTTTCTGAGAAACACAGCGTTGAAAAATGACAAGACAGTGTACCTGTATAATGGCCGGCCCAAGGCCAACCAGCAGGCGCAATATGCAGTGCTGGCGGTAAGCGTAGGCAACAAAGACATGCAGCAATGCGCAGATGCCGTAATGCGCCTGCGGGCCGAATATTTATTTGCAGCGAAACAATATGCCGCGATCCGTTTCAATGCCGGCGGCACCTGGCTTTCTTACCCGGATTGGCTAAAGGGAGTGCGCTACCAGCCACATGGCAATCGTTTGGTTATCGCAATGAGCAAAAGTGTTCCGAATAATCACGAAACGCTGCTGCAATTTCTGGATGTTGTTTTTGCGTACTGCGGTACGGCCACATTGCCGGCATCCTTACAATCCAAACCGCTGGCAGCGCTGCAACCTGGTGACGTATTGCTACAACCCGGCGCCCCCGGACATGCAGTAATAGTGATGGACGCGGCCGTTAATGCGCAGGGACAAAAAGTTTATTTATTAGCGCAAAGCTATATGCCCGCGCAAAGCATCCATATTCTGAAAAATCCGGCGGACAGGGAGGGCGGCCCCTGGTATGTTTTAAACGACGATCCGGTTATTCAAACACCCGAATGGACTTTTTATAAGAACCAGTTGTATGGGTGGAAGTAAGCACCTGCCGCCTTCTCAAATATTTATTTTAATAAAAAACAGATTGAGCAAGGATAATACAACCAGGGAACTTAATACTATAAATATGATTTTAACAGCGCCTGAGACCCGCTGTGCATCCTTAGGCTTTCGTTCAAAAAAAGCCTGGCGTATTTTATAAATTTTTCGGAAAAGCAATAGTGCACAGGAAGCAATAAACGGATACGAATGGTAAGGAGGTGCATTGTAGATCAGGAGCATACCAAATGAAAGTACAGCAATGGGCATAACAGGATATACGCTCAGCAAAATTACCTTGTTCCATAGGGGATCATTGTTGTCTTTTAAGGTTTTGTTCCTGTTTACATTTTTCGTCAGCAATTTGTATCGCATACTGTTCTTATTCCAGTGTTAATTACACCCGGCTCACCAGCGTTAATTAAGGCGAATGCCATTATCTGTTGTTCCATTCTTCAACCATTTTTTAAATAATTCGATTCGTTCCATTTCATCTTTGCCGAGAAAATCCTTGTCTGCCTGCGGCAGGTTTTCATAGCGTTTTATGCTTTCTTCCAGCCCTTTTTTGTACTCATTCTTTAGTGGATACTGAACATGGTATTGATTGACCATTCGCTCTTTCAATTGGTTAAATTCCTTCAGGCCATTATCGGCCAACCTGCCTCCTTCAATTTCTTTTTGAATCAAATAAGAAAGACAATTACCATTATAATCAATCCGGTTGGGATTAGCGCCTTTATCCAGAAAATAATTTACATAATCAAATTTATAGGCGCTGAGGGCGGTAAGAACCGGCATATCCCCGCTAATATATTCCTGATGATTAATGTCTGCTCCATTTGCCAGGAGCAACTCTATCAAGCTTTTATCTACCTCGCCCATTAATAAATCGGTTATTGGAGAATCGCAAAATTCCGGATTTAGGTTTTCCTTATATCTGATCAAAAGCTGCATCGTTTCTTTGTTCCGGTTGCTACAGGCCATATTTATATTAGCATTATAGCCTCCCCCGTTAACAGCAACAAGATTTACATCCGCACCTAATTGCAATAATTTTTCTGCAGCCGGTAAGCCGCCAATTACGACTGCATAATTCAGGTAAGTATACCGAACTGTATCTGTGGGTGAATAACTTGGGATAATCATACTGCCTCTTCCATTTACATTAAAATGTTCCAGCTTTACGAGGTTATCAATAGTTTGAATATCATTTTTATAAATGGCTACGGCCATCTTTAAATCATCTCCTTTAAAGAATTTTTCAGGAGGATTATCCTTTTTTATTCTTTTTTGTTTGGCATCGGTAATGTTTATACAACCAAACACAAGTATTGCAAACCAAAATGCTGTGATTCCTTGTGCTACTTTCATAAAGGCTACTTTGCATTTTCAAAGCTATCAATAGATTGTCCTAGTATATTTACGCCTTTCACCAGATTATCCCGATACAGCCGAATCCTGTCGGCTTCTGCTTTGCCTAAAAAGTCCTTATCTGACTGCGACAGATCATCGTATCGCCTGATACATGCTTCCTGCCCTTTCCTGTATTCCAGCTTTAGTGGAAATTTTACATGAAATTGGTTAACCAACCGCTCTTTTAGTTTTGTATATTCTTTCAACTTGTACCCCGACAATCGTCCTTCTGCTATTTCCGATTGTATTTCTAAAGCCAGGCTGCTACCTGAATATTCAATAATAGAGGGGTTTGCCCCTTTGTCTAAAAAATAATTTACGTAATCAAATTCATTTATATTTAAAGCAGTTGAAACAGCCACTCCGCCCCCAATATAGGTTTGATAGTTAATATCCGCTCCGTTACTCAGCAATAAATCTATTAAACTTTTATCTACCTCTCCCATTAATAAATCAGTTATCGGGGAATGACAAAATTTAGGATTCAGATTTTCTTTATACTTTATCAGGAGTTCTATCATCTTCTTATTCTTGTTACTACATGCTGCATTTATATTAGCTTCGTACCATCCCCCATTGTCTGCTAAAAGATTTACATCCGCCCCTAACTTCAATAATTCTTCAGAAGCATTTAAACTTCCTACTGCTACAGCATAATTGAGGTAGGTATAACAAACAGTATCACCTTCTATGCGTGCGCTTCCTCTGCCATTTACATTAAAATGCTCTTGCTTTACCAGGTTATCAATGGTTTGAATATCATTTTTATAAATAGCTGTTGCCATTTTTAAATCATCCCCTTTAAAGAATTTTTCGGGTGGGTTATCCTTTTTTATTTTATCCTGCTTCATAGTATTTTGTTTTATTCTGGACATACATCCGATATTTAATAGTAATAAGGATATGATCATAATAGATTTAAACATATAGACCGGCTTTTAATTATTGTGTTTTAGCGACAACGGTTTGTACTTCATTTTTCTTTGCTTCCTGCTCCAATACACGCACTGCATTAATAGCTGAATGCCCTCCTGCTTCTCCCTGAAAGACAAGTTTCCCTGTCTCCAGTTCTATACGCTGGCCAGCAGCACGCGGCAAACCGCCGGTAAGCATCACTGCACCTCCAAACCAGCCCATATTTCCCAGGATCAGCTCCCGGTGGTCCTGTCCCTGGCTCAATGGATCGTTATTAGAGTTATAGGCTTGTACGTGCTGCATATCGGAACGATTGATATGGTTATGAGCCAATGTAGCATCGTGCACCCCTGCTGCATTATAGGTATAGGTGGGAAAGCCTGCTGCCCCGCCGGCTCCAGGTCTATAAAATGCGGCGCAAACAGCTGCGATAGTCGCTGCCAGCTCACAGCCAATGGCCGGGCCCCGGCACTGCTGCGCTCCATTTTTCCCGTTGGCAAAAAGAACAGGTAATACAATGGATTGCGCTGAACGGATTTAAAAAAATCCCGGTACTCTTCGTCAAATCCTTTGATCACTTCCTCCAGCCAGGGATTTGTTAACAAGTGCTCCTGTAATTTATCAAATTTTGTACCGGTCCAGTGCTTTTCAATGGCATCGGCATTAAGCAGCGTGGCTAAGCCCCCCTCCCTGTTAACCCTGAAATGCAGTGCTGCAGCGGGTTCATTGGCAATATCCAATATCAGATTGAACGCTTTCATCTGGCTGTCCTGGACGATGATCTTTTTCGACAGTTGCTGCAGCATGAGCTGATCGGGAGCTGCAGGGCTACAACGCAACTCCCAAAGCAATTCGCTTTCGTTTTGAGCGATGGTACCCGACAAAAAATTTACGGCGGAAGCAACCGTAACCCTGTACCTCTTTTGCCCCTGCCAGCTAACTGCAGCAGGTCTGATAAACTGTTCTTTTTTATCCGGCAGCCCCACTGGTGGTTGCCCCAGCGGCAGCAGTACCTGCTTATTGCAGGCAGTACAGGTAATGTTTATATCCTTCAGCTTGTTTTGAACAGCTCTTTCAACAAGCCATTTTGTAGCTGCGTCTAATTGAAAAATTTGGTTACAGTGAGGGCATTTTTCCTGCATGGCGATTGCTGTATTTTTCATTTATCTGTGGCAACGGTTTGCAACAACAAATAACGGTGAACTGATGCGCTATTAAAAATAGACATTCTTTCACAAAACTCAAAGCAAAATCCTGCAATATAACCGCAGAGACAACAGCGGTATAACACGGAGTGCCCCGAGCGTTAGGATCAACCTTTTTTATGCGTGTTCCGCGTTTGCTCCTCATTCTCTGTGGCTCACTACTAGCAGTATCCATCGCAACAGGCATAAAAAAACCGGCCGAAGCCGGTTTTAAAGATATAAAGTATTTCGAATCCGTTGTCAGAATGACAATTTGATACCGGCGATCGCATTCCAGCGAGAGGTAAAGTCATTTACATAATAAGGTCTGTACGTACCCTTAACATTGGTAAGGTTATTCTGATTAAACTGGAAATAGGGATTAGCTGCAGTAGGTGTTGCAACAGCAACGCCATCCCGGGTCTGCACACCAGAACTAACGACATTAAGTATACTTGCACTTGTTGGATAAAATCCGTCAGGATAGCTACCGGTACCATAAGACCAGCCCCATTTGCTATTGATGAAATTACCAACGTTCATCATGGTAGCAAACAGTTCAAGTTTAATACCATATTTGAAGGTAAATGATTGTGCCACGCGCAGATCAAAATGATTTTCCCAGGGTAAATGATCACCGTTCCGCGCAGTGTTTTTGCCCTGATTATCTTTGAGGTAAGGCGTATTGTTCACTAAATTCTGAAAATTCGTCCATTGATCAGAAGCCTTAGTCACCAGAACATTAACCCCGGCGCTGTTTTTTTGATAAATATCAACAAAATTTGCCTCGCTTGCAGAAGCCGGGACATAAATAAGTGCATCAGATCCGCTGGTGCTTCCCACCGTATAATCACCCAGGATATTGTTATTATACAGATAGGACAAACGCTGGCCGGCCTGACCAGTATACGTAAGTGTTATGGTAGTGGCCGCTTTGTTGTTTGCATAACGGAATTCTTTTGATGCAAATCCCACAATCCGGGAGCCCATAGCGAAGTTAGAAATAGATAGATCGGGGTTATTTAACCCGTTAACAACATACGGCCCGCGCCAGTTAGACTGCGCTACTGAAGAAGGAAGATCGTTTAATGACTTACCATTACCATAGCTATAAGCAATTGAACCCGACCATCCTCTTGAATACGGTTTTTGCAATTGAGCCGTTAAAGTATAGCCATATCCTTTGTTGGTATTGGTCAAGTAAAGCACGTTACCGAAATCAGGATTTACATAACTGCCCCAGTACGGACGGGTAGTTGGCCCGATGGTAACAGTGCCCGTGCCGCCCTGCGCCAGGTTTATATTAGTATATAAGGCGTTGTGCATGGTTTTTGTAAATACGCCTTCAACCGTTCCGATCAATCCCCAGAAAGGCAGTCGCTGATCCAATCCTAAATTCCCTCTGAATACCTGGGGAAATTTAAAGTTCTTATCAATTACGTTGATCACACTTCCTTTGGCAGCACTTGGTGCGGGAACAAAGGCGCCCATATGCGGATCAGTGGGATCGTAGTTAAACTTGATATTGTTGGCTGTGATATTATTACCTGTATAGGTAATGTTCTGACTGGCCATACCAGTTGTTGAGATCTGGTTAGAGATCCACACAAAAGGGATGTTGCCGGTAAAAATACCCGCTCCGCCACGCAGCTGTGTTTTACCATCGCCGTTCACATCATAGTTAAATCCTGCACGGGGAGAAAACAAGGGATTGCTTTTAGGCATCTGGCTAGTGGCATAGCCCGGGAATTCTGTTGCAAAGGTCGGATTGGCCACAGGCTTGTTGAAGAACGCCGGCATATCGATCCTTAAACCGTAGGTTAGACGGAACTGAGGATTGATCTTCCACATATCCTGACCGTAAACACTGAACTGAGCCGCTTTCAGATCTGCCGGCGCTTTGTCTCCGCGGTCAGCGCTGGTAGAGAACCCGATCTGGTAAGTAGTCAGCCCGGTATTATTCAGGAAATTATTGATATTGCTCGAGGAAGAAGTGCCGGAAGCCCCGTAAGTATAGGCACCAAAATAGCCCTGTAAAAACAGGTTGGTACTTTTATAAAAAGTATTGGCTGTTCCAAAGGTCAGCGTATGGCTTCCTCTGTACAGGTTAAAATTATCCGTAAGCGTAAATACATTCTGGTTCAGACCATTTACAGCAGAGCTGTATTCTGAGCCAATACCGTACAACACAGTAGTCTTGCTATCGGGATTATAGTTATAAATAGCCACATTGGGGAACTGAGCCGTGGTACGCGCGTCTCTAACACTGGTATAGGTTAAGCGCAGCATATTGGAAGAACGCGAAGAGAAATTAGAGTTCAGCTCCGCTACAAATGAATTATTCTTATCGCTGAATCCATATCCGGAATTAGAGAAAATAGCGCTGTTGGGTCCGCGGCTCATGATCGTTGTAGATCCTTCCACGTGGTTGAAACGCAGCATCAGCTTGTTTTTATCATTGATGTTCCAGTCGATTCTCGCAAAGGCAGAAGTTGATTTATTGGTATTGTTAATCGCTCCGTAAGAACCCGGATCAAAATTATACTTGCTGATCATCTGCTGACGGATATACTCTAATGTATCCTTATTTACCTGGGATCCGGATCCTGGCTGTGTAGGATCAAATGCCAGCGGAGTTGATTTTTTGTAGGATTCAACGTTTACAAAGAAAAACAGTTTGTTCTTAATGATCGGGCCGCCCAGATTGGCTCCCATGGTGCGATTGGTAAAATCGCCAAAGTTCTTACTGGTAACATTATCGTTATACTTGGCGCCCTTACCAACGAAACCCTGGTTTTGTCCCTGGAAATAAGCAGAGCCATGAAAGGTATTGGTACCACTTTTTGTTACAGCATTGATACCGCCACCAGTAAACCCTCCTTGTGAAACATCATAAGGAGCCATTACCACCTGTAATTCCTGGATAGCCTGCATTGAGATCGGATTCACGTTGGCCTGACCACCATTGGTTCCCGTAGAACCTAAACCAAAAACGTCACTGGCATTGGCACCATCAATAGTAAACTGGTTGTAACGGTTACTCTGGCCGCCGAAGGACATACCAGTAGCATTTCCGTCGGTACCGCCGTTACCTACTTTTACCTGCGGCATAAAACGAACATAGTCCTGTACACTGTTATTAATAGAAGGTAATGATTGGATTTGCCGGGCATTAACGATTGCCGAAGGACCGTTGCGCAGCGGGCTGATGATGCCCGATTTTGCAGTACCTGTAACAATAACCTCTTTAAGGCTGCCGTTCTCATCTGCCAGCTGGGCGTTAATGGCAAAGCCTTCACCCAGGTTCAGCGTAATTTCATCCTGCGTGTAAGGCGTTTTGCCCGCGTAGGTAATTTTAGCAGAATAGGGTCCGCCGGTGCGCATACCCTGGATCGTAAAGTTACCGCCGTTCTGAGTAACGGTATTATAAACCGTTCCGGAAGGCGTATGCGTCAACGTAACCGTTGCGCCCACCAAAGGCGCGCCGCCGGCATCCGTTACTTTACCGGTAACACTACTGGTGGTTACCTGTGCATTAATTAAAATTGTGGAGGAGAGGGCGAAAATTACTAGCAGATAAATTTTCTTAAACATAAAATGTGTTTTTGATAATTGCGGCAAAGAAAAGCAATAAATTTTAACATTTCCCCTTGCAATGTTAACAAATTGTAACCAGTTCCTTAACAACTCCGAATCTTGATGCGGGTCAATAAAATAGCGCCTTAACCGGGTTTCACCCGGAATGTAGAATTAGAAATGTAGAAGCAGATCCGGTTTCAGGAAAGGGAATTTCTAATCTATTGCAGACCCTTTCTTATTTCTTATTTTCTAACTGGGGTAAAAGTATCAGAACCTACAAGTCTTGAACATTTGTATTGATAATTCATTGATTGACCATCGACTATGACCTATTAACTATGAGCTATTGACTATGAACTATAACGCCCCCACATTTGTTATCTTTGCATAAATCTTTATAAATTATATGTTTGATACTATAGAAGCGGCTATTGAAGCCATAAAGAACGGGCAGCTGGTAATAGTGGTGGATGATGAGGATCGTGAAAATGAGGGAGACTTTATTGCCGCCGCCGCAACCATAACGCCTGAGATCGTGAATTTTATGGCTAAAAACGGCCGGGGCCTGATCTGTGCCCCATTGCCGGAAGAGCGCTGCGATGAGCTGCAGCTTTCGCCAATGGTTACCAATAATACGGCGCTGCACGAAACCGCTTTTACCATTTCTGTGGATCTGCTGGGCAATGGCTGTGGTACGGGCATTTCTGCTTCCGACCGGGCCAAAACCATTGAGGCGCTGAATAATCCGTTTACCAACCCCGATGACCTGGGCCGCCCGGGGCATATTTTCCCCCTGCGCTCCAAAAAAGGCGGAGTGCTGCGTCGCGTGGGTCATACAGAAGCAGCAACGGATCTTGCCCGCCTGGCGGGATTTCCTTACCCTTATGGTTCCGTATTGGTGGAGATCATGAATGATGATGGCACCATGGCCCGCCTGCCGGACCTGATCGAAGTAAAGAATAAATTCAACCTGAAACTGATCTCTATAAAAGATCTGATCGAATACCGGCTGAAACGCGATTCGCTGATCGAAGAAATTGTGCGCGTGAACATGCCTACCAAATATGGCGATTTTACCCTGGTGGCTTTTAAAGATAAAAACAGCAATAACGAGCACCTGGCACTGATCAAGGGCGAATGGGAAAAGGATGAACCTGTATTGACACGGGTGCACTCTTCCTGTTTTACGGGTGATATCCTCGGTTCCCTGCGCTGCGATTGCGGCGACCAGCTGCACAAAGCCATGCAAATGGTACAGAATGAAGGCAAGGGCGTTATTCTTTATATGAACCAGGAAGGCCGCGGCATTGGTTTAATGAACAAGCTGAAGGCCTATAAATTGCAGGAAAATGGCATGGACACCGTGGAAGCGAACCTGCACCTGGGTTTTAAAATGGACGAGCGCGATTATGGCGTGGGCGCCCAGATCCTACGGCATCTGAACGTTACCAAACTGCGCCTGATGAGCAACAACCCGCGCAAACGGATCGGGCTGAACGGCTATGGTTTGGAAATTATTGAAAGTGTGCCCATCGTAATTACACCGAATGAGCATAATGAAAAATACCTGCGTACGAAGAAAGAGAAACTGGGGCACGAGTTTTAACGGAAAGTTGCCGGTTACAAGTTCCTGGTTCCAGGTTACTGGTGCAACTTGCAACGAAGCTCTTCGGGACTTTTAGTCCCGAAGCCTTATTCTGTCGCTTTTAGCGATAATCAGTTCACATATATATCATGCTTATTTTGGAACAGTATATTCAATACCAAAATATTTCGCATATTTTTCCAATGGTATAAGCCCCACAGAAGCTCTCCGTTCATTAACATGCGCCTCATCGTCTATAGGCCAGAATTCGTTCTTGCCGGTTATATTATCCTGATGTAACTGACTGCCATATATTTGCTTTTTCCCCTGCCCTATCAATATCCGATCTTCCAGCAAAGCCAAATCCTCCGGACAGGCTCTGTCTTTCTCTACCGCTTCTTTCATTTTAGGAAGATAATTCACCTGTGTCCGTAAATCAGAATGCTGTATTACTAAAAAGATGGTTTTGGCGCCGGGCTCGCCAACCGTCTCAGGCCCGGGCCAGCCGTACCGGTCAATAATTTGCATCACCTGAATTTTATTCACCGAATCCTGGAGATGTATTTTTCTCCGCAAAGAGTCCATTTGCGGCGACCCGGGGCCATACTGTTTTTGCACGACCGCTATATTTATTCTGTCGGTTTGATCTGCCTTCAAAACCGTGTCAAGCAACCCCACCAGGGGTTTATTGAAACGGGTTGCTGCTTTTTTACTTCTTGATTTCGCTGCATCAATAAGCTGCTGCCATCGTTTATCAACATGAAGCGTTTGAAGATCAGGGTCTGAGAGTATGCGGGATAGATTCATCCACTTCCCGGCAGTAATTGCTGTTTTCAGATAAAAAAATGCCTTATCAGCATTTCCGGATAAGGCCCACACCGTTGCGGCATTGTAACAGTCACTTTGCAACCCCAGGCCGCTATTCGTATTAAACAAGGTATCATAAGATCGTGCGGCCTGAATATATCGCTTCTCTCCATAAAGGCTAAAAGCTTTTGCTGATTGATTTAAGTATTTTTCATCCGGAATAAATTTGCCCTGGCCAAAAGCAATAGTTGTTGAAAGTCCGAGCAAAAAAACAATTGACAATTTCAACATATCCGTTCCCGTTTTACGGTTCTCAAAATCGTTGTTAGTTATTATTAGCGTGAGCCACGCCGGGCAGTCGTTTGACAACAAAACGAATCTGTTTTATCTTGTGTCACCAGGCGGCCCTAACAGGCCGCAACACTCCGTGTAATCATATTTGCTACCGACCGGCCGCCCCGATGGGGCAGATGTGTTGAAGACTAATGATACCGCTAAGCAGGCACTTCGTCGACTTAACGATGTTACACAATAAACCACCCCCTATTCACTACTCACTATTTCCTATTCACCAAATTACTTCCTCGAGTAATTCGGCGCTTCCTTGGTAACATCCACATCATGCGGATGGCTTTCGTTCATACCAGCGTTGGTGATCTTTACAAATTTTGCATTCTGAAGGGCGGCAATATCTTTGGCCCCACAATAACCCATGCCCGCGCGCAATCCGCCGGTGTATTGATAAATAACTTCTTTCAATGTTCCTTTATACGCTACGCGGCCTTCGATGCCTTCGGGCACAAATTTCTTAACGTCATCTTCCGGATCCTGGAAATAACGGTCGCTGCTGCCTTTGGCCATCGCGCCCAGTGAACCCATACCGCGGTAGGCCTTAAATTTACGGCCTTCAAAAATGATGGTTTCACCCGGACTTTCTTCCGTGCCCGCAAAGATGCTTCCCATCATCGCGCAATCGGCGCCAGCCGCCAAAGCTTTTACCAGATCACCCGTATATCGGATACCGCCATCTGCAATAAGCGGAATACCTTTCTTTTTCAGTCCGGAAGCGGCTTCCATGATCGCTGTCAGCTGCGGCATACCCGCACCGGCAACAATACGGGTGGTACAGATGGACCCGGGACCGATACCTATTTTAACCGCATCTGCTCCGGCATCTGCCATAGCAACGGCCCCTTCCGCAGTGCCCACATTACCCGCCACCACATTTAATTTTTTGAAACTCTTCTTTACTTTTTTAAGCGCATCCAACACTCCTTTTGTATGCCCGTGCGCGCTATCCAATACCACTACATCCACCCCCACATGCTGCAACGCATCAATACGATCCAGCACATCGCCGGTGATGCCTACCCCAGCGCCCACCAGCAATCGTCCAAAAGAATCCTTTATAGCATTGGGGAAGGATGTTACCTGAAGGATATCGCGGTACGTGATCAATCCGATCAGCTTTCCCTGTTTATCTACCACCGGCAATTTCTCTACTTTATGCTGCCGCAGGATCGTTTTTGCTTTTTTCAGATCCGTTCCCTCCGGTGCAGTGATCAGGTTCACGCTGGTCATCACCTCAGTTACCTTACGTGCGGGGTTATCTTCAAAACGCAGATCGCGGTTGGTTAAAATACCTTTTAATTTTCTATTCTTATCTACAACAGGAATACCGCCGATCTTATTTTCCGCCATTAGTTGCAGCGCATCGCCGATAACGGCATCTTCCTGCAATACGATAGGGTCCAGGATCAGTCCGCTTTCACTCCGCTTTACTTTGCGCACCTGCTCGGCCTGCCGTTCGATAGACATATTCTTATGCAGAATACCCAGCCCGCCTTCGCGTGCAATAGCCGTGGCCAGTGCCGCTTCGGTAACCGTATCCATAGCTGCGGATAAAATAGGTATGTTTAAGGTAATATCTTTCGTAAGCCTGGTGCGGGTATCTACTTCACGCGGTAATACCTGGCTGTAAGCCGGAACCAGTAAAACATCATCAAACGTTAAGCCTTCAAAGGCGATCTTGGAATTATTTGCAGTAGCTGCTGAAGATTTTCTTGTTGCCATGTGCAAAGGTAAAGGAAAAAAGAATGCATTTTAAATAACCAATGAAGATTTACAATTCCATTACATAACAACCGCAAGTTTATGGTTTTACGCAATCGTTGCCAGCCCATTATTCTATCAGAATAATAGGATAGATTCGCTAACCAATGTTTTTTAGTCCTACTTTTGCACCTTGTATTTATTAACTCAGCGCATATGCTCATGTCAAAAAACTATAATACCAAAAAGCCGGAGCCTACCATCATCTTTATATTTGGCGGCAGCGGCGATCTGAATCAGCGTAAACTAACCCCGGCCCTTTATAACCTTTGGATGGATGGCTTAATGCCGGAGCAGTTTGCGATAGTGGGCACCGGGCGTACCGACTATTCTGATGAAAAATTCCGGGAGCACCTGCTGAACGGAATTAATGAATTTTCACGCAGAAAAGACGATCAGAATGGCAGCTGGGAAAAATTTTCGCAATGTATCTCCTATTTAAAAATGGATGTGGATAATCGTGACGATTATGAAAACATCGCAACTGTAATCAGTAATTATGAAGCTGCCTGGAAGGTGAGCGCGCACGTGCTTTTTTACCTTGCCGTGGCCCCGCAGCTGGTACCCGAAATTGCAACGAATCTTAACAAATTATCCAAAGCAAAGGATATCATCCGGTCGCGCATCGTGGTGGAAAAGCCGTTTGGACATGATCTGAAGAGCGCCCAGGAATTAAACAAATTGCTGACCGACCTTTTTGATGAAAGCCAGATCTACCGCATCGACCATTACCTGGGAAAAGAGACCGTACAAAACATTCTGGCCCTGCGTTTCGCAAATGCCTTGTTTGAACCGATCTGGAACCGGAACTATATTGACCATGTGCAGATCACGGCGGCTGAAACAGTTGGTGTTGAAGATCGCGGTGGTTATTATGAGCGCTCCGGCGCCCTGCGCGATATGGTGCAGAACCATATCCTCCAACTGCTGTGCATGGTAGCCATGGAAGCGCCGGTTTCTTTTGAAGCCGATGAGATACGTAATAAAAAATCGGATGTATTGAATGCCATCCGCAAAATAAAGAAAGAAGAAGTGCAGCGGTACGCCGTTCGCGGGCAATATTCCTCCGGATGGATACAGGGGCAGCAGGAAAAAGCGTATCGGGAAGAAAAAGGCGTAGCGCCCAATTCGAACGTAGACACTTTCGCAGCCGTTAAGTTTTATATCGACAACTGGCGTTGGCAGGGCGTTCCCTTTTATGTGCGCACGGGTAAATATCTTACTGAGAAAACCACGCTCATCACCATCCAGTTTAAGGAAGCTCCTAAATACGCTTTCCCACCGGAAGCTACTGAAACCTGGCGCGCCAACCGTCTTACCATCAGCATACAGCCGGAAGAAGATATCCGTTTGTTGTTCCAGGCCAAGCGCCCCGGGCAAACCATGTCGCTGAACCCCGTAAACATGGTATTTAGCTACGCTGACAGTTATCATGAACCGCAGCCGGAGGCTTACGAAACATTATTACTGGATGCCTTAATGGGCAACCCGACACAGTTTATGCGCGGCGACCAGGTGGAAGTTGCCTGGGAAGTAATTGAGCCGATCCTGGATACCTGGGAGAACCGCCCGCCGGTTGATTTTCCCAACTATGCACCCGGGTCCTGGGGGCCGGAAGATGCAGAGGCTCTGATCGCGAGAGAAGGCAGGAACTGGATCACGCTGCCGCCGAAAAGAAAAGGAAAGGAATAAAACGATGAAGCCGTTTAACCTTTTAAAAAAAATTGAGGAATCTCTGATTTCCCGCTGATTATAGGCAGATTGAATATTTCGCAGATCTCTGAAGATTGATTTTCTGCAATCCGGGTGGTTATCGCATACGCGTCAAGTTAAGGCCCCAGCGGGGGCGCTGGTTGGTAGATGATAGGTGAAATGTAGCATTGCGGCCCGTTAGGGTCGCCTGGAGATGGTAGCGTTGATAAAATAGCCGGTGATATTTTTACAAGAAGATCTATATTTTATTAATCACCAAACGCCCCGGCTGGGGCGTAATAATCATATCTAACCTTTTTTTCTACCTACCGGCAGCCCCTCTGGGGCCTGTTAATCTTTTTAATTAAACAACATACCCCATTCTGAGTTGCCTGTGGGCTTCAAGTTCTTATCTTGACGCATATGCGATGGCTATCGGGAGTGCAAAAAATTAACTTCCCGTTTTACCGGCTTCCCGGCTGAAAAAACTTTTGAACCAGCTTTTTTGTTTTAAAGCAATTTATACATCTTCCCCGGTAGTGCCTGGATCACGTTCTGCAGTTCAAGGTTCAGCATAGCAACGGCAACCGTGCTGCTGCTTAATCCTGATTTCAAATGGATCTCATCAATATCAGCCTTATCTTTTTTCTTTAACAGCTCAACAACTACTTGCTCTTCGGGCGTAAAACTGATGAACAGTTCCCTGGCTTGCTTTTTTGCTGTTTTCGCTTTGGGCGGCGCCCAGCCCATCGCTTCCAGCAGCTGCTGCCCATCTGTAAGCAGGTTGGCCCGGTTGGTTTTTATAAGATAATTGCAGCCGCTGCTTTTTTTATCCCCCACCCTGCCGGGAAATGCAAACACATCTTTATTATAGCCATTGGCTAGTTCGGCGGTGATCATACTGCCGCCTTTAATATCGGTTTCTACTACAACTGTTGCGTCAGCCATGCCGGCCACAATACGATTACGGCTGGGGAAATTGTGCCGGTCGGGTTTTGTTTTTGTTGCGAACTCGGTCAACAAACCGCCTTGCTGTATCATCTCTTTGGCCATTGTTGTATGCCCCGGCGGATACACTTTATCCAGCCCATGTGCCAGCACGCCTACGGTATTCAATTTAGCTCCAAGCGCAAATTTATGGGCCAGGGCATCAATGCCATAGGCAAGTCCGCTCACAATAAGGGTGTCACTGCCTGCCAGGTCTGTAATCAGTTTTTCGCAACTATCTCTTCCATAATCAGTATGCAGTCGGGAGCCAACAATAGCAATAATTCTTGAGGTGTTCAGATCTGCCGTGCCGCGGTAATACAATAGCGTAGGCGCATCATAGCAGTTCAGTAAGCGCTGAGGGTACGCGGCATCGGTTATAAATAAAGGGGTGATCTTGTAGCGCTCGATAAAGGCGATCTCTTTTTCAACTCTTTCAAAATCGGCAAATTGCTTAATACATCCCGAGCGCATTTTCCCCAGCCCTTCAACGCGTTCCAGAACGGATTTTCTTTCCGTAAAAATTTCCTCGGGCGAAAAATGCTCCAATAAAAGCCGGGCAATTACCGGACCGATATGGGGCACCAATGTAAGCGCAATAGGGTAATACAGCGGGTGTTTCATCAGGTTCTCTTTGCACCAAGATACAAAGAAATTTGCAGCTTCGCAGCATATTCTCTGGTTCCGCGGGGCGAACGCATAAATTGGCTAGGCCACGAATGCCCGCCCGGTTCCAGTTTAGATCGCCACTTTCTGTTTACGGCCATAGAGCACATGTGCCGCCAGTGCCAGCAGGGTAAAAAATACGCCCGCCGCCACCACCCCATCCCATTGCGCATACTTCCAGGCTTTTGCAGCCAGCCAGGTACCGGCCGCTCCACCAACAAAGTAGCTGACCATGTATACCGTATTTAAACGGTTGGTGGCACCCAGCCCCAGGGAAAAAAATGAAGATTGGTTCATAATATGCATCGACTGCAAACCCAGATCGAGTAAAATAACACCAAGGATCAGCCCGATATAAGTATACCCTCCAATATAAAAAACGACCCAACTGGCAGTTAATAAAAGTATCGCGTACAAAATAATCCGGAACGGTTGCACCCTTTTTGCGGCCTTCCCCACTACTGCGGCCGCCAGTGCTCCCGCGGCCCCAATGATCCCAAAGGAACCGGCAACAGAAGCCCCGGCGTGAAAGGGCGCATTTTCCAGGTGAAAAATAAGGGTTGTCCAGAAAACACTAAACCCTGCAAAGCCCATTGCTCCGCGGAATGCAGCCAGACGCAAAACAGGCTGCGTCCGGGTAAGATGCAGCAATGACTTCATTAACGAACCATAGCTGCCTTTAAAATGCGGCGGTACTTCGGGCAGTTTAAGCGCCACCAGAGCGGCAAGTACGACCATACAAAAAGCTGCGATATAGAACATAGCCTTCCAGCCCCAAAGATCCCCAACGAACCCACTTATCACCCGCGATAATAAAATGCCCAATAAGAGGCCGCTCATCACCATCCCGATTGCAGCACTTCGTTTTTCCGGGGTGGCCAGCTCTGCTGCCATCGGCACAAACAGCTGGGGAAGTACGGAAGTAAAACCTACCATAAAGCCTGCAACCAACAACCACCCTATTGTTGGAGCAAACACCATACCCAATAGCGACAAAATGATCAACAGAAAGTCAAACAGGATCAACCGCTTTCTTTTTACCATATCGCCCAGCGGAACGATCAACAGCAACCCAAAGGCAAAACCCAACTGGGTCAGCATTGCAAGGCTACTGATACGGTCTTCAGTTACACCAAAATCTTTCGCCATTAACCCCAGCAACGGCTGGTTGTAATAATTATTCCCCACCACCACACCGGTTGCAATGGTCATTAACCAAAGCGTGCTGCGGGTAAGTGGCGGACGCGCCGGCACCTGAAGGGCTTTTCGCTTCCTTTTTACGAGTAAGGTTCGCGTCTCAGAGGGAATTGCTACGATATCATTTGCTGTACTGTTCATATCAATAAATAACTACAAAATTACTCACTGATAAAAAGGCGGAGATGCAGTATTTATGCCATTAGTTGTCAAATTTATAACTAATGAAAAAAGCCCCGGAGGGCTTCTTCTTATTTGAACAGTAGGAACAGCCATTGGCTGTATCCTCTCACCTTAGTTGCGACCTTATTTTAGTATCCTGACGTATTGAATTATCCAAAGACAACCGTTCCATTATGGATCAATGACCGAACAGGAGCAATGCGGGATACGGCTTCTGCTGAGCAACTGGCATCTACCAGTACCACATCAGCTTTATCACCCGCCACCGGCCACTGCCGGTTACCTTTGTCATCCAGCGGGAGTATATTATGTGTAGCCAGCTTTAGTATTCTTGACAGATCAAATTCTGTCCGGTACCCGTATAACTGGGCAGCAAGGTTGGTTTTTTGCAGCACGCTTCCCGACCCAAAAGTGCTCCAGTGATCAATGATACAGTCGTTGCCGGCACGCACATCTACCCCATATTTATAAAGCGTGGGAATAGGCATGATCGTACTGCCAAAAGGAATTGTAGACATGATCCCCATTTTGGCATCTCCCAGCTTTTCTGCTGTTGCCTCTAATTTTGACTGATCCAGCTTAGCCAAACAAAAACAGTGACTTACAAATGTTTTTCCTTTTAACACGGGGTTCTCATTTACCTTCTGAATCAAATATTCCACTGTTTTCAATCCCGATTCACCGGCTTCATGCAAATGAATATCGATCCCTTTGTTGTGATCTAATGCCAGCTGCACTACAAAATCCATGCTTTTTTCAATACTCCCATCTATTGTAGTGGGATCCAATCCGCCAATAAAATCAATATTCATCTGCGCCGCCTCTTTCATTAGTGCAGCAGAATCCGTATAAAAAATCCCATGTTGCGGAAAGGCCACCAATTCTGCTCCAAAAGAATCTTTCTTATTTTCCAATGCCTTTTGCAGATGAGTGAGCGAATCCAGTTTTGAAGTGGGCTCAATATTTACATGACTCCGGGCAAAACTGGTTCCTTTGGACTGCAGCAGCCCTATCAATAATTCGGAGCGGGCGGTGGATGTTTTCAACAATTCCGGGATTACCTGCTGCTCAAAGGCGATCATATCCTTCACCGACCTGTTCTTCTTCAGATGCGCCTTCCAGGGCAGCCCGTAAAATGTTTTGTCCAGGTGAATGTGCATATCTTTAAACGCCGGAAGCATCAGGGCGCCTTTGGCATCAATGGCTTTGGCATCCGGTTGATTCGGCGTTACAGATTTTATTTTCCCATCGCTGATTTCCACCAGGAACAGATCTGTTCGGGTATGCACTACCTCTCCCTCCTCAAAATCAAACCCCGTTTCAAGCCGTACATTTTTTAATAACAATGTTTTACCGGCTGTTGTAACGGGCTTGCTTCCGGTTGCTCCTGCAGGACCTGCAGCCAATAAACCGGCACCTGCCAACAACACAGATGAATTTTTTATAAAATCCTTCCTGGAAATAGATCTGGGAGTCATATAGCGTAAAAATTTTATACAAAGTTACCATCCCCAAGTACCCCGCAGATGTGGTATTTATTCCATTACTTGTAAAATTTATAACTGTTCCCTGAAATCCCGGGGCGCCAATCCTGTTTGGCTTTTAAAGAAATTAGAGAAGTAAGCAAGGTCGCTGAATCCCAGTTCATAGGCTATTTCCTTCACCGACCGTTCGGATGCTTTCATAAGCCTTTTTGCCTCCAGGATCGTCCGGTTCTGGATCAGGAACATGGCCGGCACATGAAAATGCCGTTTGCAAAGGATATTAAGATAGTTGGGCGTTATATGCAGCTGGCTGGCGTAGAATGCTACTGATTTTTGTTCTTTAAAATAAAGATCAACCAACTCATAGTATTTAAATAATACCGGTTTGGTACGGTATATCTGCAGCTCTTCAAATTTTTTCTCTGCTTCGCGACTTATAAACTGCGCTATTAACCGGCTGCGGAGATTTACTATTTCCCGTTGCACCGGTTTTTGATTTAACTCTTCTTCCACCGATCGGAATTCATATAGCAATTTTTGAAAAACCTTCTCAGAAAGATCTATGACCGGGCGGCGCTGATGAAGAATAAAAGAAAAACTCAGGGAATCCGAAAAGGTTTCAAAAATGGCCCGGCTGATCATCAGCTGATAGCCTGATGTATTTTTTCCCAGATGCCAGCTATGTACCTGACCCGGGAAGAGCAAATGCATCTGGAGCTTTTTCACCTTATGATCAATAAAATCGATTGAATGCACGCCACTGCCCTTTTCAAACAAAAGAAAAATAAAGAAATCATGTTTATGCGGTTTTTCAATGATCCGCTCGCCATGCAACTCATGATACAATAAGCTATCATCAGTCTGTAGCCGATCATTGAACTCATGAATTCCAAGAAGGGGAAACGGGTCTTTTATGCTCACTTATGAAAGATACGGCATTTCAGCAATCTTTTTGTGCAACACCAAAATAGTATTTCAAAAGTAGCAGCGGGCGGCCTACTTTTGATTTTTAAATAGACAATGATGCACAACAAGTCAACAATAGCCGAAATTGAAGCACGCTTCGATAAAGATGTGGCACGCTTCTCCAACCTGGAAACGGGCCAGCAAACCACATTGGACGCCAGCTTCACAATGGAGCTGATCACCGATGGCATTGCCGCTATCGATCCGCAGCCAAAAAACATATTGGATATCGGTTGTGGTGCCGGCAATTACCCCGTGAAGCTGTTGAGTAAGATGACCAACAATCCTGATGTAACGCTTGCAGATCTGAGCCAGCCCATGCTGACCAGGGCGCTGGAGCGCGTGCAGCCCTTAACCACCGGACGCGTAACAACCGTAAAAGGCGATTTCAGGACGATCCCGCTTGAAGAAAACAGTTTCGATGTGGTTATCGCAACAGCGGTACTGCATCATTTAAGAGATGATGCCGATTGGGAAACTGCATTTGCCCGCCTGTACCGGTTGTTAAGGCCCGGCGGAAGCCTCTGGGTCTTTGACCTGGTAGCACAGGAGCATTTCCCCGTACAGGAATTACTTTTTAAGCAACGCTATGGCGATTACCTTACGTCACTAAAAGACACAACCTATCGTGACCAGGTATTCGCCTATATCGAGAAAGAAGACAGCCCCCGCAGTGTTTTGTACCAGACCCGATTGCTTCAGCAGGCAGGCTTCAGGGCGGTGGATCTACTTCATAAAAATCTTTGTTTTGCTTCGTTTGCCGCGTTCAAATAAATGAAGCTACCTTTAAAAAGCTAAACACAACCAATCATGACGGGATTCACCAATCAGCTCAATGCCCTGCGCGGTTTTTATAATACCGGCGCTACCCGGTCATTTGATTTCAGACGGGAGCAACTGCAGCAACTGAAAAAAAGCATTCTGAAACATGAAGCAGCATTGAATGCCGCCCTGTTTGAAGACCTGCATAAAAGCCAGGAAGAAATATGGGCCACCGAAACGGGCATGGTGCTTTCTGAAATTACGGCAACGCTAAAGGCGTTGAAAGATTGGATGGAGCCAACAAGAGTACCTACCAACCTTATTAATTTTCCCGGCAAAAGTTTTTTATATCCGGAGCCCCTGGGTGTAGTGCTGATCATTGCCCCCTGGAACTACCCGTTCCAACTGCTCTTTATGCCGCTGATCGGCGCTATTGCTGCGGGCAATTGCATAGTGCTGAAACCCAGTGAACTGGCAGCTGCTACTGAAAAAGTTATGGGAACCATCATTGAAGAAACCTTTAATCCCAAACACGTTTTATACGCCCCGGGAGAAGGCGTTACGGTTATTCCGGAGCTGATGGATGCGTTCCGCTACGATCATGTTTTTTATACCGGGGGCACAGCCGTAGGCCGGATCATTTACCAGAAAGCCGCCGCACAATTGACGCCGGTAACCCTGGAGCTTGGCGGTAAAAGCCCCTGCATCGTTACCCCCAACGCCTCGTTAAAAACAGCGGCCAAACGCATTGCCAATGTTAAGTTCTCCAATGCAGGGCAGCTTTGCGTTTCGCCCGATTATCTCCTGGTGCACGCTTCTGTAAAGGATGCGCTCGTCGGTTTGCTGAAAGAAACGATTGTACAATTTTACGGCGAGCACCCTATTGCCAGCTATGACTTTGGACGGATCATTAACCGCGATCATTTCAACCGTCTGAAAAAGCTCATGGAAAATGAGAGGCTCCTTCATGGAGGTGAGCACAATGAAGAGCAATTATTTATTGCCCCAACGATCGTTGACAACCCCTCTTTGAACGCGCCTATTATGCAGGAAGAGATCTTCGGACCCTTGCTCCCGGTTATTCCTTATACAACCGATGAGGAAGTAAGATCCCTTATTCAGCAACATGAGAATCCTTTAGCTTTTTATATTTTTACTGATAATAAAAAGGAAGCGGAACAATGGTTGCAGGCCATTCCGTTCGGCGGGGGCTGCGTGAACACGGCAGCGATGCACTACCTGAACAAAAGTCTTCCCTTTGGTGGCCGTGGCAACAGCGGTATCGGCAAATATCATGGCCGGTATTCATTTGAAACCTTTAGCCACATAAAAAGTGTTTTAAAAACAACAGCATGGCCTGACATGCCCTTCGCCTACCCGCCGTTAAAAGGCAAATTAAATACCTTAAAAAAATTAATTTAACGATCTTAGCAACTGCGGTGAAAGATAAATCTTACCGCATTCCCGGCTTCCCGGCTATTATTCAGCCAACCGCTTTCAAAAGATTCTTTTATGAATGATGATATTATTCTGCAAATCACGAACCGGATCAAAGACCTGCGAAAAGAACAAAAAACAACATTGGCACAGGTAGCCGCCCGGGCGGGAGTAACCAAGGGTTTGATCTCTCAAATCGAAAACAACCGGACCGTTCCTTCCCTGCCGGTGTTACTCAACATAATAAACTCTTTGGGCATAGATCTCAGCGATTTTTTCCAGGCGATCAGCGATGAACAAATGAATGGGCCCATCCATATTGAAGCCGGCGAATACAAACCCGTTAAAAAAGAACAGGCTGCCGGCTGTCATTACAATCGGATCATCAGTTTTAAAACAGATGGAAAACTAATTGATATCATTTTGTACTCACAGGATTATAATGCAAAGAAAAAAATGGTTTCAACCAATGCCTATGAATTCGATTATATGCTGGAAGGCACGATGGAATATACCATTGAAAACAAAAAATATATTTTGAAACCAGGGGATTCTTTTTACTATGATGCCAGCAAACCCCATCTTTCCCGATGCTTATCAGAACACTCCTTCACCATGCTGGTCGTGTACTTTTTTAACCCTTCCTAGCCTTCAATCGCTTCATTTTACCGCACAACGCACTTTTTGAGCACTGAAATCCAAGATCTTAAATGTTTAGTATATGTAAACATTTAAGACCGTTATGAGTGGATTGTTTATAATTACTTTACAATTTGTTAACCGTCCATTTGCGCAACGGGTCGGGACGGTTAATACTTTTGCGCAAAAAAATAACGGTTTGCTCATTTAAAAAAAACTGAATATATGAATACAAGGATGATCGTATTTGACATGGCGGGCACTACTGTAAATGAAGATAACGTGGTGTATAAGACGGTACAGAAAGCTATAAATGAAGCAGGGTTTCCGGTTACGTTGAATGAAGTACTGGCCCAGGGTGCAGGCAAAGAAAAACTGCAGGCCATAAAAAGTGTGCTGGATGTTTATGCCAATAATACCGATGATGCGGTGGCACAAACCATTTACGAAAATTTTATTGCACAATTATCGAATGCTTACGCAACGTTGGACGTATCTCCTCAGCCGAATGCGGTAAGCACCTTCGCTGCACTTAGATCAAAAGGGATCATAGTGGTGCTGGATACCGGGTACGACCGTCCTACAGCTCAATCGCTCCTGGATAAACTGGGATGGAAAAACGGGGTGGAATTTGACGCGTTGATCACCGCAAGTGATGTTGAAAAAAACCGGCCGCACCCTGATATGATCCTGCTGGCAATGCAGCAATTCAATATTGACGATGGCAGGGCTGTTGCCAAAGTGGGCGATTCTACGATCGATATCAAGGAAGGACAAAACGCACATTGCGGCCTCAGCATCGGCATTACCACTGGTGCCCACACTTTTGACCAGTTGCAAACGGCGCATCCGGATCATATCATCAATGATCTCTCGGAGTTAATCAATTTATTGAACTAGCACTCCTCATGGAACCCGGCAGCATAACCATTCAGAAAAAAGTGCAAAGAAAGTTCGGCACCCTGGTGCCCGGTAGCATCAGTTTTGTTTTACTGGCCTCAGTAGCTTCTTTTATAACCTACAGTTGCATGTATGGGTTCAGGAAACCTTATACCGCCTCCTCCTATGCCGGTTATAGCCTTTTTGGCATCTCTTATAAATCCGTTTTGGTAATTGCCCAGGTACTGGGCTATATGGCCGGTAAATTTTACGGGATCCGGTTTATTGCCACCATCCGGCCCCGCCAAAGGGCCGGAGCCATACTGGTTATTATCGCCGTTGCCTGGAGCGCTTTATTGCTTTTTGCACTCATCCCCCCGCCCTATAATTTTGTTTGCATGTTTCTGAACGGGTTTCCGCTGGCAATGGTGTGGGGCCTGGTTTTCAGCTACCTCGAAGGAAGAAAGGTTACGGAAATTACGGGGGCTATTCTGGCCACCAGCATCATATTTGCGTCAGGGTTGGCAAAAACGGTGGGGAAATGGTTGATGCTGCATTGGCAGGTTAGTGAGTGGTGGATGCCTTTTGCAGCCGGGCTGATCTTTATAATTCCCCTGCTTGTATGCGTAGCGCTGCTGAATACACTTCCACCCCCGGGAGAAGAAGACATCAGGCATCGCACCTTGCGCAAAACAATGGATAAAAAGGACCGGAAGTTATTCCTGAAACGTTTTGGTATTGCGCTGATCCCGGTGGTATTGGCCTACGGAATGCTCACGATCCTCCGGGATTTTTGCGAAGACTTTGCCAATGAACTTTGGAAAGAAGTAGGGCTGGGCGGCTACTCCAATATATTCGTAGACGTAAGCACATTGGTAGCAGTGATCGTATTAGTGGTTGTATTGTTTTTCTTTTTCATAAAAAATAATTACACCGCTTTTAAATTGAATCACGTTGCCATCCTTGCCGGCTTTTTGATAGCCATCGGAGCCACGCTGTTATTCTCTTACGGAAAAATTTCACCCATTCTATGGATGGTTGCCGCCACATCTGGATTATACCTGGGCTACATGCCCTATAATTGCTTTTATTTTGAGCGACTGCTGGCTACCTACCGGGTGCAGGGGAATGTAGGTTTTGTAATGTATATAGCAGATGCATTCGGATACCTGGGAACCGTGCTGGTGCTGATCATTAAAGAATTTACACATCTTCAATATTCGTGGGTCAGCCTGTTTAAATTTTTATTCTATGCGATTGCGATAACAGGAATCGTTTTGATCAGCATCGGCTGGCTTTTATTTAAAAATATATATATTATACAGGAAAAAAATAACGCATGACAAAATCAGCAATAGTAGTAGGGGCCGGAATAGTAGGGTTGGCTACGGCTAAAGCATTAGCAGAGAAAGGATTTACGGTAACGGTAGTAGAGCGCACACAAAAAGCCGTGGGTGCATCTATCCGGAACTTTGGAATGATATGGCCCATCGGGCAACCAGACGGCACATTGTATGAAACAGCAAAATTATCGCGCCGGATCTGGAAACAGGTTTGTAGCGAAGCGAATATCTGGCATGATGAAGTAGGCTCTTTACACACCGCATACGAAGCAGATGAATACCGTGTGCTGGAAGAATTAGCAGCCACCTATACACATCGCGGGTATAAATTAGTAACGCCTGATGCAACACGGGAACTTTCTCCCGCAACAGCTGAAAAAAATTTAAAGGGCGGCTTATACAGCCCGGAAGAAATGATCGTGGACCCGCGCAAGGCGATTGCTGCAATCCCCGGGTGGCTGCAGGAAAAATATAAGGTCAACTTTTTGTGGGGCAAAGCCGTTACAAAGGTCGCCCACCCCGCCGTACATGCAGGCGATGAAGTGTTTTACGCTGACCTGATCTACGTTTGTTCCGGAGCGGACTTTGAAACCTTGTATCCCGACATGTATGCGGCCTTACCGATCACAAAATGCAAATTGCAAATGATGCGTTTGCAGGCCCAGCCGGATAACTGGCGCATTGGCCCGGCACTGTGTGGCGCACTTTCCCTGGCGCATTACCAGGCCTTTAAAGCGGCATCTTCATTGAGTACATTGATGACCCGTTTCGAAAGCCAGTACCCCGATTACCTGAAGCATGGTATCCATGTTATGGTTTCCCAGAACCAGGCTGGTGAGCTCACAGTGGGCGATTCACACGAATACGGATTAAATCCGGATCCGTTCGACCGGTCAGTGATCAATAAACTGATCCTGGATTACCTGGATAGTTTTGCAACATTCAAACAACCAGCCATTATTGAAACCTGGAACGGCATTTATCCCAAACTAACCAATGGCGAGGCAAATATTGTACTGCATCCGGAAAGCGGCGTAACGGTGATCAATGGCCTGGGCGGTGCAGGCATGACGCTCAGCTTCGGATTTTGCGATCAGTTGATTAAAAACAGTATTTAAACCGGCCAATTGTTACTGCCACAAATTTTAGTTCATCGAGACTTATAGTCTCGATGTTTTATTTTATCACTTTCAGCGACACCCTTAACTAAAAAGGGTAAATGATCCGATGCTCCCCGGGCTTAAATAAAAAATACCACAAATTAGCGATTGGGCATATTGCCTGCGTTCCCTAATTTTATGGAGAAAAGCAGTGCAATCAACTACTAACGCAACGCTTGACGAAAAGCCCTGGTTGCACATTTTTTTCATCACCTCTTAAAAAATAAACATGAAAAAAATCAGCATCCTTTCGCTCGACGGCGGCGGCATACGGGGAATCATCCCCGGCGTGATCCTTACCTACCTGGAAAAACAACTGCAGGCAAAAAGCAACACCACGCTTAAGATTGGCGATTATTTCGATTTTATTGCCGGTACCAGCACCGGCGGCATCCTCGCCTGCGCCTACCTGATACCCGACCAGGGTGGCAAAGCAAAATATTGCGCAGAACAGGCCGTGCAGCTGTATTTACATGAAGGCCGTGATATTTTCAAAGAAAACATCTTTCATAAAATTATAAACCCCTGGAGCCTGGTTTCGGAAAAATATTCAGCGGATGCCCTGGAAAAGAATTTTAAAGACCTCTTTGGCCAAACCCTGTTGAGTGAGTTTATAAAACCCTGTCTGATCACCAGCTATGATATCACCTCGCGCAATGCGCATTTCTTTACCAGCTGTGATGCCCGGATCAATGATATAGAAAATTTTTATGCCATCGACGTTGCCCGCAGCACTTCTGCCGCTCCCACCTACTTTGAACCCGCCCGGATACAATCGCAAACCGGTCAAACCTTTAATCTGGTGGACGGGGGAGTATTTGCCAATAATCCTGCGCTCTGTGCTTATGCCGAAGTACGTAAAATAAATTTCTCCGGCTTGTTGAATAATCCCGACAAACCCGACAAGCCTTCTGCGAAAGATATGCTGATCATATCCATGGGCACCGGTACGGTAAAAAAGCCCTATCACTTCGATAATCTCAAAAATGCAGGAGAGATAAAATGGATAGAGCCGATCATTGATATATTAATGTCTGGCAACGCCGAAACTGTAGACTACCAGTTAAAACAGATCTACGGCACTTTATCCCATAAAGATTCAAAAGATTATTACCGGCTGGAGCCTCCCTTGCACGAAGCCCTTTCAGATATGGACAACGCAACTTCCGTAAACGTTGAGCACCTGCGCCAGGCCGGATTGCTGTTTATTGAGAAAAATCAGCCAATGCTGGATGAGATCGTAACAAAAGTATTGGAGAACCAATGAGCCGTTGTACAACCGGTTCCCGCGGATCCTATTGAGCCATCCTCAGATTTCAGCAACTAAGCAACTCAATAGCAGTTGCAGATGATCATTGAATCAGGTTATCATCCCAATCTCTTATAACAAAAGATTTAACAAGCCCTTCAAGAATAAAAGGATCTTCGGTTACAAATTGTTCGGCTGCCAGACGGGTTTTGAAAATGGCCATATTACCCCCGTCTGCAAAGGGCCCTATGCCGATCACTTCGCCTTTTTGAATATATTTATCTACAACAATTTTATGCCTTGGATAAACGGACATAATCGTTTTCATTGTTGCACCGGAGCTTTCACCGATCACCACTGTTTTCATTATTTTTTGTTTTATGGTTGTAAGAATAAAATTACTTATACCACTCCAATTGCCCTTTTCCAGTAGTGATCAGGCTCTGCAAACTTTTCTGAACAAATCCGGTCCATGCCCATTCGCAGGATTTATAACAAGCGGCGGCGGGCGTTAATCCAATTTGGGTGAAACGCAACCGCGTTTTATCGTCTTGTCTTGAAATCTCAAAAGTTATCTTATTGCCAACCCATTCCGTCTGATCTTTGGCATCTTTGAAATAGTTCTCCTCAACCAGCCAAACAATTCTTTTGCCAGGGATCATCTCGATCACTTTTATTTTGCTGCGGTGATTGTCTCCGAACTGATAATTCCACTCGCCATTGAGTTGGTCCGCTGTACCTTCAATTTCTTTACTCCACCAGGCACGGGGATTGTTGATGGCTTTATAAACTTCTGAGGGCGATTGCGCCACTCTGATTTCGGTTGTAAAATTTTGATTATCCATTTTATTGTTGTTTTGCTTTATTATTTAAACGGGTTGCTCTTTTAAGTTACACCAATTTTTATCACGATTTCAATCCGGTATATACTATCGCACTTTATAAGGCGCTCAAAACGCCATACCTCTCTGATACTCATATTTATGATCAACTTATAGAAACCGGCTTTAATCTATAGCAGAATGGTTATTTTTGAAGTAAATCTTCCGCTGCAATGAAAAATATGCTGCCTTTTTTATTGTTTCTTTTCAGCTCCCTTTACAGTAAGGCACAACAATCCCTTTCATTGGCAGACTGTATTGGCAAAGCGCTTGAAAACAATACTGCCGCCCGGCTGGCCAAACAATCGGTTGAAACCCGTCAGCAGCAATACAATGCTGCCAAACTGAATCTGCTCCCCAAGGCAGACCTGCTGGGTGGCTATAACCATTTAAGCAAACCCCTTACACTCGACATGCAGGGATTGAAAAGCGGCATCGTGGAAGGTGCTGCGGGGCAAAGTGTAAATACGGCTAACAGTGTTTATAATCAGATAACGGGTGCAGACCTGCCCAAAGCGGTGCAGGATAAGATCTATTCCACAACCCGGGGACTTGTGGAGGCTTTTTACCCAACGGCAAACCCCGAGATCAGCAAACAGGATTTTGTTACCGCCGGCATTCTTTTCCGGCAGCCCATTTATCTTGGGGGCAAATTGAAAGCATTACAGGAATTGGCTGAACAACAGGTAATTTCCGGAAAAGTAAACCTCGATGCTGTTAACGACAACCTCAAATTCAATGTGGCCACGCAATACATCCAGCTGCTATACCTGAACACGATGCTGGACAAGCAGGCGCAGCTGGTAACAGCCCTGGACAAAACACAGCAGTCGGCTGAAAATTTATTAAAAGCCGAGCTCATTCCTCCCTACCAGAAAAAATGGGTAGATGTAATAAAAGCACAAGGCGTAACGGGTTACGAAAATCTGAAACTGGAAAAAGAGAACGCCCTGCTGCAAATAAAGCAGCTGATGGGTATGAACCTGGACGAACCGATCCTTATTAAGGATACCTTATCTGATCATGCACAGCTTCCGGCGGGATTCCTGGGGCCGGATGTGGAACAAAACCCCGACCTGCGTTTATTAAACAGCAAACGTGATGAAGCAACTATCGTAGTGAAAACCACCAAAACAGCGAACCTTCCGAATGTTTTCGGCATCGCTAATTACCAGTTCCTTCAAAAAAATCTGCCGGCAATCATGCCCCCCTGGATGGTAGGGGTTGAAATGCAATGGAGCCTGCTGGACTGGGTTCAGAACGCACGAAAAGTAAAAGCGGCCCGTTCACTTGCTTCAGAAAGTGAATTACTGATCCGGCAAAAAAAAGAAACCCTAGACCTGGGTACGCGCGTGGCGCAGAATAAGATCGTATCGCTACGCAACCAGATGCTGACACTAAAAATGGCCCGGGACGAAGCGATTAGCACCACCGCTATTGTACAGATACGTTTGGATAACAGCATGGCTTCTGTAAAAGATGTTAACGATGCCCAGCAATTACAATTGGAGGCCGAAAAAACCTATTATACTTCGTTACTGGCGTATAAAATAGCAGTGGCTACTTATTGTTATATTTTAGGAAAACCGGATATTATTTCGCAATTCATCAATTAATATGGAAAATCAAATGCAACGTAAAAAAGGGGGATGGAAGCAGTATTGGGCTATCGCAATCCCCATCCTGGTATTGCTTATTGCCTTGTTTTTCCTGTTCAGAAAAGGCAACAAACCGGAAGGACAGCTGGTAACCGGAATGGTAGACGCTGTTACAATAGACGCCAGCGCCGGCATGCCCGGGCGGCTTGAATCTGTAAATGTGAACGTTGGAGACTCTGTAAGCGAAGGACAATTACTCGGGGCTCTAAAAAGTGAAAATCTTGACATAGTAAAAACACAGGCCGGCGATGCGGTAAATATCGCCCAGCAAAATCTGGATCTTTTAAAAAGAGGTGTCGCTCCGGAAATACTGGCATCCTCAGTTAATATCCAAAAAATTGCCGAGCAGCAACTGGACCTGGTTACAAAAACTTATGATCGCATGATAAAATTATATGACCAGGGCGTAATCTCCGGCCAGGAGAAAGACCTGATCAGCTTCAAATACGAAGCCGCAAAAAAAGAACTGGAAACGGCAAAACTAAACACCCAACTCCTCCAAAAAGGCAGTAACCCCCAAATGCTGGGCGCTGCCGAATCCATGTTAAACCAGGCAAAAGGAGCTGAAGCGCTGGCAGGTCACGTAAAGGAAAACACCCAGATCAAAGCACCTGCCGCCGGCATTATTACCACATTAATTTCTAAACAGGGGGAGATGGTGAATGCAGGCTACCCCATCCTGACGATACAAAAGACCAACTCCTACTTTATAACATTTAATATCCGCCAGGATCAAATGGCAAAAATTACTAAGGGTGCTGTTGTAGACCTGAAGATCCCTGGCTGCGTCCCGGAAAAAACTAAAGGAACTGTAACAGACCTTGCTCCGGCATTGGGTTATGCCAACTGGGTGCCGGCAGATCAGTCGGGCCAGATAGAACTGCGCACCTTTGCCATAAAAGTAACACCGCAGGACCTCGCAGCAATACAAGGTCTGCGTTCCGGCATGACCGCACAACTGATCCTGCCCTGATGCGCATCCTGTTCGCTATAATAACCCGTGAGCTAAAGCGCATCTTTTCTATTCCGGCGCACTATGTTGTGTTGCTGATCATCCCCCCCGTCGTCTTTCTTTTTTTTGGATTCATCTACAATAAAAAATTTGCAGAGGATATGCCGGTAATGGTATGGGATGAGGATCAGTCTGCCCTGAGTACTAAACTCACGGATATGCTGAACGCCACTAAAAGCATTCATATCACCGCTGTAGGTTCCAGTGAAGCGCAGGTACAGTCTGCAATAAAAAGCGGAAAAGTATTTGGAGCAGTACACTTCCCCAAAAACATGGAGGCCGGTTTAAAAAGCAATCATCCCACAACAGCAACCGTATACACAAATGCGGCCGCTATTGTACCAGCTAAACTGATCTATAAGGATGCCGCAGGCGTAATAATAAAAGGCGGGCTTGCTGTTGTATTGCAAAAATTCACCAGGCAGGGCATGCCGGAAACACAGGCACTGTCGTTGCTACAGCCGATACAATTAAACACGATTACGCTATACAATCCCGATTACAATTACCAGCAATACCTGACCCCGGGACTGATCACTGTAGCCTTTCAAATGGCATTGATCATCGTGGGTGTGCTCTTGATTAACTACGAAGCCAAAACAAAAACATTCGAAGCATTGATCCGGACAGCGAAAGGCTCAGCAGCGCAGATCGTACTGGGTAAAACAATGGCGCATCTATTGGTCGCATGGCTGAATTACATTCTGATAGCAGGAATTATTTTCCCGTTATACGGACTTTCAAAACCGGGTAGTTTTGGGCCGGTATCTGTTCTCTTCACCCTTTTATCTTTAGCCTGTATTGGAATAGGACTAATGGTGTCCACAATTGTTTCAGACATTATTACTGCAACGGATGTGGCACTCTTTTATACCTCACCCGCCTTTGTTTTCAGCGGCTTCACTTTCCCCCGGTGGGCGATGCCCTGGTACGACCAGGTGTACGCCAATCTGATGCCCTACACGCCTTTTCTTGATGGATTCATTAAAGTATATTTTATGCAGCTGCCGCTGCGGTTTGCACACCGGGAATGCGGAACGCTGCTTTTATTTATCGCCGTTACATTTTTGCTATCGATAATAATCCTGCAACGAAAAATAAAAAGAACCGTAATCGCTTGAGATCTGTGTATAACATATTAAAAAGAGAGATCCGCTTTGTTTCTGCACAAAAAGCGTTGGTGCTTATTTTCCTTATTGCACCTATCGCCTATGCGTTTATGTATGGCAGCATTTATACGAATAAACTGGAAGAAAAAGTAAAGATCGCTGTAGTAGATATGGATGGCAGCGAACTTTCCCGTATGATCACCACCCAGCTCAATGCTGCGCCCATGGCGGATGTTATCTATGCAAGCGATCTTACCGATGCACAGCAAAAAATGGATTATGGAACGGTGCAGGGTTATTTATATTTTGAAAAAGGACTACAGGAAAAAGTATTGAGCCTGCAAAAAACAACTATTACGCTGGCCGTAAATGCCTCGCGCTTTCTTCCCTCAAGTGACCTGACGGCCACCCTTTCCAAAATAAGCCTCACGCTGAGCGCGGGGATACGGATGAAATACATCAGTAAACAAGGTAATAGCTCCATCGCTGCCTTGCAACAGGCAAACCCTTTAACGCTGGACTATCGCCCGCTATACAATGAAACCTCCAGCTACGGCGCTTTTCTGTTGCCCGGTCTTTTAGCGATCATTCTGCAGCAAACCTTGCTGATAGGCCTAGTAGCCGGCATGGGTATTGAACAGAAAAACAAATTCCCCGGGTTATTTCAAATGGGGAATGCTTCTTCTATTCTCATAGGAAAGGGCAGCTTGTATTTATTTATATTTCTGATCATCGGCCTTTTTTTCGTCATCATCAATTTCTCAGTACTCCGTATTCCTATGCGGGGCAATGGTTTTAATTTATTTATACTTTCCGCACTATTTATCGCGGCGCTGATCCCGATGGGATTATTCCTTGGTTCTTTCTTCCGGTCGCCACTGATGGGTATGCAGGTAATGGCCTTCTCTTCCTATCCCATTTTTCTGATCACCGGATATTCCATGCCCTATCATTCACTGCCCAAACTGGTGCAGGGCTTATCCGCATTGCTCCCCACCACGCCCTTTCTTAAAAGTTATCAATCCGTTGTGCAGGCCGGGGGGAACTTATTTGATAATAAAGCGGCAGTAGTGCACCTGCTGGTACTTTGGCTCCTGTATTGCGTGTTGTGTATTTGGCGGATCAATGGTATCAAAAGAACGCATTCCGCCACGATTCAATAAATATAAGTTATTGTTTTGTCGTCTTTTGCACTGCTATCAGCTTTGGTGCAGCCTGCCCGCCAAAAAGCCTATCGTGTGGACACAAAATATTGTTTTTTATATTTTTCTACTTTTTGCTCGCCCAAAAAGTAGCGCAAAAAGGGCAGGGTCAAACGAACGCCTCCGGCCGTTTGACC
>JAGIAQ010000130.1 GCA_017744795.1 Niabella sp.
AGTACCGCCTTACCGATCTCCCCGGCAAAAAAGCTAAAATATACGAATGAGGCTCGCAGCGGTTATTATTACTTATTTTCCTGACCCAACGGTGCTCAGCAACATTGGCACCTACCTGGATCGTGTTGATAAACTGTATATTATCGACAACAGTGAACCAGCCCATATTTTTCCTCCCGGGATCCAAAATCATCCCAAAATAACGATCATCGCGCTGGGGATCAATCGTGGGATAGCCGCTCCGCTCAACGAAGCCGTGGCGCTGGCAATAGCGCAGGGATACGGTTGGCTGCTTACTATGGACCAGGATTCGCATTTTGGAAAGGACCAGTTGGATCAGTATTTAAACAATATCGAAAATTTCCAGGGAAATGAACAAGTAGCCCAATTCGGGATAACGTTTGAACACACAACTAATATGGCTCGCGGATCATTTCGTTCTTCGCGGTTGCTGATCACTTCCGGCAGCCTCATGAACCTGAAACTTATCGGGGCCGTGGGCGGTTTTAATGAAGCCTTATTTATCGATGAGGTGGATCATGAATATTGCTTCCGCTCGGGGAAAGCCGGATTTGACACTATTCAATTTACAGATGTATATCTGAACCATAACCTGGGCACAAAGAAAAGCGCCCGGTCCCTGAAGAATTTTAAGGAGACGGAACGATCGCTGCATGCGCCTATTCGCCTGTATTATATGTACCGGAATTTTTTATATGTATCCCGGTATTATAAATCGTTATTTCCTGAAGAGATCAATTACCTGAAAAAGGATCTGCTCAACCGGATCAAAAATAATTTTCTGTACGGCGGGGAAAAGGGCGCATTATTGAAAATGCTGCTTCAGGCGCGTTCCGACTTTAAGAACGGGCGAATGGGAAAGAAGTTATAGCAATCCTAACTGTTGCCACAATTGGAAGAAACGCTGATCACCCGGATAATATTTTTTTAATGTTTGTGCGTACGTGCGGGCTGCAGCCGCATTGTTTTGCTGCAGATATAATACGCATAGCGCATAGTTAATATCCGCATCAGTTGGGGCCAATTCCAGTGCCTTTTTATACTGCTGCTCTGCCGGCGCGTATTGTTTTTTCTGTTGCAGTAAAATGCCGTAGTTGTAGTACACGCGTGGGTTTAACGATTTCAGACTAATGGCTTTTTGCAGGCTTTTCTCAACATTATCCGGCTGTTGCAGTTCGTTGTAAAGCAGGGCCAGGTTAAAATAGATCCGGTCGTTCCTGGGGTCAATTTTAGCCGCATCCAGCAGGGTTTGCAGCGCCGCCTGGTTATTGCCTTTAAGATTATATACTGTAGACAGGTTCAGACGCGCATAATTCATCTGATCATCTTTTTGCAGCCCCTTCAGATAAAAAGACTCCGCCTTGTCGTAATTTTTGAGCTTGAGGTAATAGTCCGCCGCAATGACATCGCCCGAAGAGAAATCTGTCTGGTACAATACATTTGCTTCCAATTCCTGCAAAGCGTTAGTATAAGCCGCGCCCAGCCCGGCAACGAGGTCCGGATCATTGGCGCTTAAAACAAGGTTCGCAGCAGCGATACGCACGGCCCGCACTTTATCTGTAAGCATCGGCTGAATAGCATCCTTCCATAAAGCGGGGCTAAAACTGGAAAGACCGGTTACGGCACGATACCTGACCTGTGCATTATTATTCCTGAATTCCTGAACCAGCGTATTTGCATTGTTATCTCCCGGCGCATTGGAAAGATATTGAACGGCTGCGGCTTGTACGATAGAAGGAGTAGCGGTGTCCCCAATTAATCGCATCAGGTGCGCCTGACTGCCGGCGTCTAGTTTGCTGCCGGGGATCAGCTCTTCGGAAAAATGATGCTTACGGGTTGAACCGAACCATTTAACAACAGCGTCAGCAGCCCATTTGGAAGACCTATCGGTATGACAATTATTACAGGCGTTCGGAGTACCATAGGTTACGGAGAGGTCAGGGCGGGGCACACGGAAGGTATGGTCATTACGCCAATCGTTCCCCATGTAGTACTTACCGGGCATATGACAGTTCTTACACGCAGCGCCATCAGTATTTATCGTGTGAAAAGTGTGTGTGGACGCATCGTATTTTTTGTCGTGGCACTGCAGGCAAACGCCGTTTCCGGCAACAAGCAATTTGCCTGTATGCGGGTTGTGACAGTTGCTGCATTTAACACCCCGGTTATACATTTTGCTTTGCAGAAATGAAGTATAAGTATAATCTTCATCATTAGCCTGTCCATCGGCGTAAAAATGATCGGTGGTGGGGATATCGGGGATATAATCGTCGAGGATCTCGTTGCTGTTCTTTAAATCTGCGCTGATATTGCTTTTGCGGGCATGGCACGGGAAGCAGGTCTGGATCTGCGCCAGCTGGGTACTGTTCTTTGGCGCGCGCAAATAAGAGCCTGCAACATGGGTTCCGTTTTTATAGTCGCTGCCGTTAACATAATCGATATGCGTTTTTGCCGGGCCATGACAGGCTTCGCAGCTCACCGTTAATACACTGAAGGTAGTATTATAGGTGTCTGTTTCAGTATTGTAATTCTTTTTCAGGTTCGTGCTGTGGCACTCAGCGCACATGGTATTCCAGTTTTGGCCGTTGCCCGTCCAGTGCAGCCAGTCTGTAGCGGCAATTTTTTGCCCGGCATACTGCTGAAACCATTTCTTGTCTTTGCTGTTCCAGGATTGGCGGGTAGCCTGCATCCGGCCGCGGTCAAACGCCACCAGATATTGTTGCAGCGGGTAATAGCCAAAAGTGTATTTTATTTCATAATCGTGGTTTTGGCCATCAGGCCCCTGAGTGTTGATGAAAAATTTTCCTTCTTTTTTGAAAAAGCGGGAGGTGACACCATCCGCTGTATAAGTTACATTATTGAAGTTGCCCAACACCGTAGAATCTGTGGCCGGCTGCATGGCTTTGTAGTGGTCCGATTGCTGCCATTGGCCATATTCAGACTTGTGGCAACTGATACAGGCCTGGTCGCCTACATATTCGTTCGAAACTTCTTTTTTGTTGTTTTGCCCGGGTTGCGCACAGCGGACCAATAGAAGGCTTCCGGAAAAAAATAAAGCGATTACACAAAAAGCAAGGATTAATTTTTTATTGCGCCAGGAGATCGTCATATGCCTGCTAATATAGATCAAATTACTTTACCGGGTGCAGGGCTTATTTTTTCTTCTTTTTCTTCGTGGAAGTATGTGCTTGTTTAGAAGCAACCGCTTTTTTCTTTGTGGAAGTTTTTGTATGGCGGTGACCGCTTGCGGCAGCTTTTTTGCTGCTTTTTACATTTTTACGGGAAGTCGTTTTTACAGCGGGATGCGGTGTTCTGGCAACGCGCGCGGGAACAGCTGCCGCAACGACGGCGGCGGAGGCTGCTACGGCGTTCCCTTCACCCTCTTCATCAACACCGCCAACCTTGCCCTGCATATAATCGCCAAAGAAATCATATGCTTTTTTAGCCTGGTTATAAATATTCGAATTGAGTCGGTTGCCCAAAATAATGATCACCGCTTTTTCATCCAGCAGGCGGGCAAAGGCAGGAGTGAAGCCGTGCCATTTTCCGTTGTGATAAATGACGTTTTTGCCATTGGGCAAATTGAGCATGCGCCAGCCCAAACCATAATTATGCATGGATGCTTTTTCATGACTGTGCGGCTGGTAGGCCGAATCAAGCAGCGACTGACGGATAAAATTGGGATTGTATAAAGCGCGGTCCCATTTAAACATATCTTCAGGAGTGCTGTACACGTTCTTGTCGCCGTAAGTGTTTTCAAAAATATCGTTCGTCCAAAGCGCTCCGTTAGCTTTGTACGACATAATCACCTGGCCGCTGTCCTCGGGTGTGTAAATGAAGGTATGGGTCATTTGCAGGGGATCAAAAATGGTCGCCTTTACATAGTCAGGGAATTTTTGCCCGGTCACCTTTTCAACAATTAATGCCAGCAAAACAAAGTTCGTATTGCAATAGGTGAAATGGGTATTAGCCTTAAACATGATCGGTGGCCGGTATTGGATCAAAAAATTCAATACATCCTGGTTAGAGATCATTTGTTTAGGATTCCATTTTTGTTTGTCTTCCATTACAGAAAGATAGTTGGGCAATCCGCTGCGGTGGCTGAGCAGGTTCTCAACGGTAACATCGGTGTAAGGAAATTCCGGGAAGAATTTCGTTACCGGATCATTCAATTGCAGCTTGCCATTCTGCACCAGTTTTAATACAGTGATTGCTGTAAAGGGCTTGCTTGTTGACGCCAGATGAAAAGGCGTATTCCGATCAATAGAATCCGCTTTGTTGTTGGGATTTTTATAACCGTGATAACGTTCGTACAAAACGTTACCTCCTTTAGCAACAAGAATGCCACCGTTAAAACCATGGCGGATCAATCCCGCATCAAAGAAAGCTTCCAGTTCGTTTGCGTACCGAGCTTTCTCTGCATCGCTTAACACATCCGGATTTGCAGGGGCCAGTACGGCAGGCGCCGTCTGGATCTTCTCTTTCTTGTCCTGCGATTTGAGCTTACAACCAATCGTTAATAATATCCCGGCTAAAGTAATTATAAATCTTCTCAAGGTAACTGAATTTAAAGTGGCAAATTTAAAATTATATTGTTCAGAGAAAAACTAGTTGCTTTAATATTTTCATTTTTGTTAACTTATTAGGATATTTGCGAGCATGACAAATAAAAAAGAGACGAGTTACCCGAAAGAGAAAATCAGGATTTTATTTCTGGAAAACATAAGTGACGCCGCAGTACAGCGTTTTAAAGAGGAAGGATACACGCAGGTAGAAAAATTAACGAAAGCACTGTCGGAAGAAGATTTAGTTAAAGAGATCAAAAATGTACATATACTGGGCATTCGCTCCAAAACACATATCACAAAAAAAGTTTTAGAAGCCGCAGAAAAATTACAGGCCATCGGATGTTTTTGCATCGGTGTAAACCAGGTGGACCTGAAAGCCGCTACAGACAAGGGCGTGGTGGTATTTAATGCGCCTTACAGTAATACGCGATCTGTTGCAGAACTGGTTATCGCGAATTCCGTTATGCTCATCCGCCGATTGCCGGATAAGATCCGTGCCGCTCATGAAGGCATCTGGATGAAGGAATCAAAAGGGGCTTACGAATTGCGCGGGAAAACGCTGGGCATTATTGGTTACGGAAATATCGGTTCGCAGGTAAGTGTGCTGGCGGAAGCGATGGGGATGAAGGTGTTGTTCTATGATGTGGAAACCAAACTGCCGCTGGGCAATGCAAAGGATGCTAAAACATTGAAAGAGCTGGTGCAGAAATCGGATATAGTAACGCTGCATGTACCGGATACAGCGCAGACAAAATACATGATCACTAAGAACAATCTTAAATACTTTAAGAAGGGGGCTATTTTGATTAACTATGCCCGCGGGGAAGTGGTGAACCTGGAAGACCTGAGTAAATTTATTACGGACGGACATATCAGCGGAGCCGCATTGGATGTATTTCCCTGGGAGCCGGAGAAAAACGGTGATAAATTTACAACGCCGGTACAGAACCTGCCTAACGTGATCCTTACACCACATATCGGCGGAAGCACCGAGGAGGCACAGGAAAATATTGGGGTAGACGTAAGCACCAAATTGTTCAACCTGATCGAAAAGGGGATCACCAACGGATCGCATACGGTGCCAGGTCTGGCCCTGCCTTCACAGGATGGTGTGCACCGGATCCTGCACATACATTATAACAAACCTGGTGTCCTTTCAGAGATCAATACATTGTTGTCAAAAAATAATATCAATATCACTGGGCAATATTTGAAAACCAACGATGAAATCGGGTATGTTGTGCTGGATGTTGAAAAAGGCGTTTCTAAAAAAGCAGCTGCACTTTTAAAGGATGTAAAACATACAATTAAAACAAGATTATTGTATTAGGGATTCATATCTTAAGTTAAATAGAATAACAAAAAGGCAGCATCGACCCGATGTTGCCTTTTTGTTGCAGGTAATGCAATAAGACATAAAAAAACGGCGTCACTCTGAGTTAATGATTTGCGGTGCCCAATGATTGCGGCGATAACACATTAAGGAATCGTCATTTTCCTTCCCCTTTAGCACGGATCATTGATTATTCACTTTTCACATTTTCATAAGCATAAGATCCCTCCTCAGCTTCGCAAACGTCGGGATGACGGTCCTGTTGATCGCTTCATATTCCCATTCCCGATAGCCATCGGGATTCATGTTTGATTAGTTTCTGTCAAAAAAAAGCCCCCTTGCGGAGGCTTTCACTTTCTTTATTGTACTTCTGTGATCTTTATCGTATTGGTATGCAATTTCAGATGCACCGGCGTACTACCCGTACTTACAGCGGTATCGCCGCGTTTCAGGAATCCGTTCTTCTTAAGAATATTGATCTGATCGGCAAAAATAGTATCCAGGTCGTGCTGGTCATCGTCATAGAAAAATGCGCGGATGCCCCAACCCAGGCTCAGCTGGTCAATAAGCGCGCGGTTCTTGGTGAATACGTATAATGGTACTTTAGGGCGATAGCTGCTCAGCATAAAGCCGGTATAGCCACTCTGTGTCATTCCGATCAACGCATCAGCCCGGGCATCCTTGGCCAGGTTACAGGCATTGTAACAAATTGCATCGCTTGAAAGAGATGGAGAGTGAGGCTGTGGCTGCAGTTCACTTGAAAGGTCATAATGATATTCCGTCCGCTCAATTTCCAGGATGATTTTCCGCATGGTTTGTACCACCAGTGTAGGATGCTTGCCACTTGCTGTTTCTGCGCTCAGCATAACGGCGTCGGTTCCCTCCAGTACCGCGTTGGCAACGTCTGTAATTTCGCTGCGGTTGGGTTTGGAGCGGTCGATCATGCTTTCCATCATCTGGGTAGCAACAATAACCGGCTTTGCGCGATGAATACATTTGCGGATAATGCTTTTCTGGATCAGCGGCACTTTCTCCACCGGCAGTTCCACCCCGAGGTCGCCACGGGCGATCATAATACCATCGGACGCATGAATGATCTCGCGGATATTCGGGATCGCTTCGGGCATTTCAATTTTGGCAATGATCTTTGCCTGGCTTTTATTTTTATCAAGGATCTTCCGCAATTTTTTAATATCGTCCACCTGGCGCACAAATGACAGGGCTACCCAGCCCAACTCTTCTTTAATAATGAAATCCAGGTCTTCCAGGTCTTTCGGCGTTAATGCCGGCAGGGAAATTTTAGTATCCGGCAGGTTTACGCCCTTTTTGGAAGACAGAAAACCACCCAGGAGCACTTCTACTTTTACATCATTATTAGGTAATATTTTGCGAACCACTACTTCCAGCTTGCCATCATCGATCATGATCTTATTACCCACTTTTACATCTTTATGAAAGTTGGGATAGGAGATGTAGATCTTTTCCTTATTACCTACCAGTTTTTTGTTGGTGAATATGAAGCTGTCTCCGGGCTCTACGGTGATACCGCCATTTTCCATATCGCCTACGCGTAGTTTGGGACCCTGTAAATCGCCCAGTATGGCAACCGTTGTTTTTTCTTTCCGGTTGATTTCGCGTATATACTCGATGATCTGTTTTTTTTCTTCATGCACCCCGTGCGAAAAATTTAACCGGAACACGTTAACGCCCGCCTTTACCAGGTCTAATAATTTATCGTAGGTATTACAGGCGGGTCCCACGGTAGCCACAATTTTAGTACGGCTGATGCTATGGTCCACGTGAGGCTGTTCAACAGGCAGTAATGTTTTCTTTCGGACTTTTTGAGTTTCTGTCATGTTACTTTTAATTAAATATGCAAAAACCGCTCAGTAAAGGCGGTTTTTATTTATTCAGTTTCGTTTAATTCCACTCCAGGATATTATTGAAGATATATTCTTCGGGGTTAGACAGGTACTGCTTCGCTGCTTCCATATCTGCTTCCGTTAAATAATGCAGGGTATGAGCAAACACCGTCTTCGCATCAGCGCTTTCCATATCAATCAAACGGGGTTTTACTTTTCCTTTTTCGTCCGCTACATCTTTAAGATAAAGTGGTTTTACGGTTCCGGTAGCGTCAGCAGTAACTACCGCGCCGGTAATGCCCTGGTCGAACAATTGTTTTACGCCAAAACCCAGGAAGGTACAGTATTCCAGGTCAAAAGCAGTAGGCGCCAGGCAGCGCAGCTCATATCCTAATTCAACCGGACGGCTTTTTACAGCGATGTTCAGTTTTTTCAATTCGTTTTGTAAAAGGATGTTGTAGATGTGCGCTTTACTTACGTTGCCCAGTTCCGGATGACCATGATCGTCGTAGGTAAATTGAATGCCCGATGCTTTAATGTCGTCATCGCTCATAAAATGGAATACGCCTTCACTCACTACCGCAACACCATAGGGGATGTCCAGGATATTTCTTTTAACAATGGACGAAACGATCAGTTTGGTGATCTTATCCAGTGTTAATTTTGTTTTGTTGAACATCTCCGGGATCACGATCATCGGGTAATGACAGGCAACACCGATGCCGAAGGCCAGGTGACCTGCTTCACGACCCATTGCCGATACTACAAACCAGTTGCCGGAAGTGCGGGCATCTTCATAAATGGTTTTACCCAGTTTTACGCCTTCTTCGCGCGCGCTCTGGTAGCCAAAGGTAGGCTGACCGTAAGGCAGCGGCAGATCGTTATCGATCGTTTTAGGAACGTGAATGTTCTGAACCGCCACGTTTTTAGCTGTCAGGAATTTTGCAATGCGGTTAGCTGTGGAGGCAGTATCATCACCCCCTACGGTAACCAATAATTTTATATTATTTTTTTCGAAAAATTCGCTGGTAAATTCATCATCTTTCGGTTTGTAACGGCTCATACGCAGGAAAGATCCGCCCCGGCTGAAAATGTCGTCAGCCAGTTTGAAGTCGATATCAGTTGTAGTCCCTTTTCCGTTAAAAAGGTTTTTATACCCATCGTGCAAACCAATAACACGATAGCCATCCTTTAAAAACGTTTTAGCTACAGAACCAATAACCGTGTTAATACCAGGAGCAGGACCGCCACCGGCAAGAATTACAATACTTTTCTCCATATACAATTTTTATTATACTAAAGTGCACAAATATAAGTGAAATTGATTTTTGTTTTATGATGTTCTCAACTATTTAAATATTATTGAAAGAGAACACTTGTTTGTATTAGAATATTTAATGGCGGATTCTTTTTTTCTTTTTCACATTTTTAGTAGTTTTAACCAGCCAATAAGCCCCTAAACACCATCCTATGAGCGAAAAAACAGGCGTAGCAGGCATCAGCGGGAACCGCCATCCCCGGATCGGAGAGAAAACCTTTTTTGAAATAACGGAATGGTATCCCGCCACACCGGCTCATTTGCGCAATACAAAAAATATTACCTGGGAGCTTTTTAAGCGACGCGAAGATGGCCGTTATACCACCACGGGCATCAAAAAGAAAGGAACCAACTTTTTTATCTTCGGACAAATATCCCTGGGGCATCAGTACCGCGTGGAGGGCTATCTGAATCAGCCCGAAGGCAGGACGCCTATGGCGATGGAGGTAGTGCCGGTGGACACCGATACCCCGCGTTTTATAGGGGTGGAGGTATATGATGCCGCCGGCAACCGGGTGCAGGGCCCTTTGCAATATGGGATGAAAGTAAAGGTGGTGGTATTGTCTGCGGGAATGATCGGTAAAAATGTCAAGATCAGCCTGTGGGAGGACAGGGGTCTGGCCTGGCCAAAATTGCCCCATTATGCGGCCGGTCATAGTGCAACGATAAACAAAAACGGCGTGGCTAAAGCGGAGTTTGATCTTTGGCCCGATATGCGGCAACTGACCAGTCCGCCTGATCAGCTGCACGATTTTTATATTACAGCAGAATACTGGAGCAGTAAGGATAAGAACGTGTACCTGTCAAGTGATCATAAGAGGCTGGTAAATCCCGATTTTAAGAAATACGACCTGTTTGAACGCCCGAAGCCCGTAAAAACCACTGAGCCTTTAAAAACGCAAAGGCAGGTAAAAGACAACCTGCCCGCGCCGGCCCTAAAAGCGATGGACTGGTTTGAAATTCCATTGCAAATTACAGGCAAGGCCTTTCGGGAGTGGACGGTGGCAAAGGGGAAGCAGAAGTATGTGGTGGGAGGGATGGAGAATGGGGAGGAAAATAATACAGCGAACGGAGAATTCAATTGTTATTGCAAAAAAATGGGAATTGTGAGCTCCGTGTGCTCAAAAGATCTAGTCGTTATAGGGATTCCGGACGAAGTTTACGAATATTATGCCAACAAAATCGGGTGTGAAAAAGAAGTGATAAAGGCTATTGCAAAACAAGAAAGTCAAGGAGAACCGTTTGTGAGCAATAACACACATGCTAAAATATTGTATGAAAGACATTACGCGTATCGATTATTAAAAGCGAAAGGAAAAACCCAAAAGGAGCTTAAAGATTTTGAAATGGTTAAAGATCCAAAAGGGCTACCAATAATCTATCCACAAGGGTATAGCATTAAAGGAAAAGAATACGGGTCATACCTTCAACAGATAGAAAAATTAGATATTGTAAAGGAAATAGATAAGGATGTTGCGATTCAGTCTTGTTCCTGGGGGCGGTTTCAGGTAATGGGTGTAAATTTTAAAGGACTGTACAAAAATCCTTCAGAGCTTGAAGATGCGCAAAATCATTGCGAAATTCAGCATTTGGCGTTATTTTTTCAAGAAGTTAGTACAAACACAAGCTTGATTGCGGCGATGAAAATGAAAGATTGGGAAAAAATAGCATATTATTATAATGGCCCCAAATGGAGAGAAAATGATTATGCAAACAAAATCAAGAAATATTATGAAGGGTTTAATAAATAACGTAAAGAAATATTTGTTTGGAATCGGCTTTATTTTCATGTTTTGGTTTTTGTCATGTGATGCTAAGCCAACTGGGAAAATTAATAGTGCCGAAGAGGTGGCTGTTCAGAAGGAGAGTGATTATATAGAACAAATTCGGAAGAGGCTGAATATTCCCGCTAAAAACGATATTTTCGTTGAGGATAGCGC
>JAGIAQ010000131.1 GCA_017744795.1 Niabella sp.
AATTATTTTTCCCCGGACAACAGTGAATAAAGAATATTGAATAAGAAATTTAGAAGGACATTATTTAACAACATTTAATGTGCTTTTTTTTTGGTGAATTGATTAGTACTTTAGTGGCAAAAAAATGCATGAAACCTCATGAGAAAATTTTATATTTAGTTGACGTGCATTAAACTGCTTTGAATTAATTACAGGAATATGAATAACAAAAAATGGACAATTGTCCTCGTCTTTATTTTGTGCAGCCAATGGATCCGCGCAGTTGAGCTTAAAACAGCTTTTACAACCCTTGTTATTAATGACAGAGGATTTTATACCTCTATCAAAGTGGACGGGCAGGAACTTATCAGCAAAGGAATGTATCCCATGCTCTCTGCAGTGAAAGACGGCCAGGTGGTGCTACCCAAAGCATTAAAAGTAACCGGCACTAAATTCCTGCTGACGATGGAAGACAACCAGGTTGTTGAACTGCTGGTACAGCAGCAGCAACAGGCCATTACCTACGAGGTCATCAAGATCGGCGGCGTCTATAAAACGATCGTATTTGGCCCGGTAAAGGTGGAACCGCATGAGGTAGTAGGCGAAGTGGTGGGGGTAGCCCAGGGTGGCAGGGTTGCCTTTGCCATGCAGGCATTGAATATAAAAACCAATGGCGGTATTCCGCCGGAATATGCAGCAGCCTATGGTTCTTTGTTTAATTACGCGGGTAGCAATACTGAACTTTCCGTTTCAAGCACCCCCTATTATAATTTTGCAGCGGCTGATACTAAAGATGGTGCCGTATTCCAGTTGTCTGCCCGGAACCGTTCACAGCAGGAGTACCGTAAAGTGAACCAGGTGGAACAAGCACTGGTGCTTCCCGTAAGCGGTGCTGACGGAAACATTGCAGGCGCTAAGATCGCGCTTTTCGGCGATCAGCGCAGCCAGATCCTGGACCGGATCGGCAAAGTGGAAACTGAGGAGGGGCTGCCTCATCCGGTGATTGAAGGGGAATGGGGCAAAACGGCAAGAGGTGCCATGCGTTCGTACCTGATCACCAGTTTTTCGGAAAACGATATTGATTTTGTTTTGGATAAAACGCAGCGAGCAGGGTTTAAAACCCTGTACCATCCGGACGCGTTTAAGACCTGGGGACATTTTGAGTGGAACCCATCCCTGACAAAGAACGGCGATGAAGGCGTAAAAAAACTTGTGGAAAAGGCTTCAGCAAAAGGAATTAAAATCGGCGTACATACTTTATCCAATTTTTTAACGCCCAATGATGCTTATGTTACACCAGCTCCCTCCAAACATTTGCTCAAACAAGGACAGCTGAACCTGGTGGGCAATATGGATACAACCCAGACCATCATTGAAGTTAGGGCTTCAGATCTTTTTAAGGTGCCGGCTACCCTAAATGCCCTGCAGATCGGCAGTGAGCTGATCACCTTTGGTGCTGTTGAAAAAAACGGGGACCATATACGGCTTACCGGTTGTACCCGGGGTGCCTTTAGTACACAAAAAGCCGCCCATGACAAAAGCGAACCGGCGTATAAGTTATGGGACTACCCGTACCGTACATTGTTTCCTGACCTGGAGCTGCAGGATGCTTTTTCTCACCGCCTTGCGGAGATCTTTAATAAAACGGGATTAAAGCAAATTTCCTTCGACGGTCTGGAAGGTTGCATGTACACTGGTCAGGATTATTATGCCACGGCGCGGTTCGTGACGGAATATTACAACCGGCTTCAAAATAAAGCAGACCTTATCAATGATGCCAGCCGCCTGGATCATTATCTCTGGCACATTCATACAAGAATGAACTGGGGCGAGCCCTGGGGCGAAGAGATGCGCAAAGGGCAGGTAGCCAACCGGATAAAGAACCAGGAATATTTCAAACGGAACCTGTTCCCGCGGATGTTGGGGTGGTTCCTGGTACGACTGGCGGAGCGCAATTTTGAAGCCACTTCCCTTGAGGACCTGGAATGGGCTTTGTCGGAGTCTGCCGGGTTTGATGCGGGTTATGCTATGAGCATTAATATGAAAACATTAAAAAGCCATGGGCAGATCGACCGCCTGCTGGATGCTATGAAGAACTGGGATGAATTGCGTTATGCGAATGTATTCACAGAGGACCAAAAGAAGCGGCTGAAAGACCCGGCTACGGAATGGCACCTGGAAAAGCTGGATGATAAAAATTATCTTTTATATCCTTTGTTTATTTCCGAGCGCTTCCATTGTAATTTGTCGGAACTGCAGCCGGGGCAACCAGGCGGAGCCGACTGGTCCTGGCAGAGCCCGGAAGAGAGCACCTATGCGTTGCGGATAAAAGTGGAAGGGGAGGGAACTATTGCAAATCCCTCCTTTACAACACCGTTAGGAGTGGTAAAGATCGAAGGGAAACTGCAGGCCAGCCAGTACATCCTGCTGGATCACCAGGGCAAGGCTACGCTAACGGATCAGAACTATAATGTGTTGTCAGAATTAAAGGTTCAGGGAAAAGCAATATTGCCCAAAGGAGCGTCCGCAGTGTCGTTTGCCTGCGAAGCAGCCGGGGATACCCGTCCGGATGTGGTGGTGCGGTATCAGACACGGATGGCGCCGGAAAAGATCAGCAAGCAATAGCTCTTCGGGACATAGCTCTTCGGGACTACAAGTCCCGAAGCCTTATTCTATCGCTTTAAGCGATAAAATACTGCTGCGAAACTGAAAGTTTCCCAGAGCGTGCAAAAAAAGTACTGGACTTTGTCAATTTTGCTGTTGTACGGTATCTTTCTTTTTAGAATCTTTATAGGCAAAAAGATAACTGTATAAAATGAATCGAAGCTATTTAAGAAAAATGCTGCTTTCAGGATTGCTTGCAGTAGCAACCCTACATCTTTGTGCCCAATGGGATTTTAAAACTGATTATTTTAAAATTCACATCAATAATAAAGGGTTTATCACCAGCATGAAAAATAGTACGGTCCGGCCGGATCGTGAATTTAGTCCTGCGAACCGGCCTTCTCCGTTGATGCTGTTGTTTGATGGCGGCAGCAAAGCGTATTATGAACCGGTAAAGGCATCTTACAAAGCTGCAGCGCAATTACTGACGCTGACCTATGCCAACGGATCAGTGGCGCTTATCCGGATCACGCCGCAAAAAAAATACCTGAAGCTGCAATTACAGTCGCTTTCGAAGCGGGCGGGGATCGAGGCCATCCAGTGGGGGCCTTGTCATACCAATATTAGCAATCTTTTGGGGGAAATTATCGGCGTAGCCCGCGATACCAGCGCCGCTGTAAATTATGCTATCGGTATGCTTGCTTTAAATGATAATACCCTGGGAGGGCTTGCGGCAACGGTTGGGGACGCAGCGCCGTTTCAATATATCATTCATACGCCGGATGCCAAACGCTTCCCGCTGCCGGACTCGCTGCATGAGGGTCAGGTATTCAGTTTAGGCGGTAATGGTATCAGTGATGTCGCCTTCTATGCGCACAAAGAGCCTTGGTACCGCATTCTATATGGAGATGCCGCCCAGGTGGATGAAAAAGGAAGGATCTCAATAGCCTATCAGTCGCGGGATCGTTCCATAAAAAGGGAGATCCTGTTTTCATTGATTCCTCATATGAAAGCGAACCTTCCGAATCATATTGAGGTGCAACCGTTGCCCGGCGTGGATTACATAGGTTCGGCCGTGGCTTTATGGGGTAGCCCGGACAGTACGGCACTAATGGACGTGATAAAAGATATTGTGCTAAAAGAAAAATTGCCCTATCCAACTATAAACGGTAAATGGATCAAAGATCCGGCAGCATTTGTTCCGGACGCCTTATCCGCTGGTAATATGAACGACAGCATTATTGCTTATACCAGCAGGCTGGGCTTTAAGGCGATCAGTTTATATGACCAGGGGTTTTTAAGGGCTGACAGGGGAAATGAAGGGTATATTGACGGAAAAAATTTTGAGCGGAAACCGATAAAAATGACTTCCGGTAATCTCTCACACAAAGCCTTTTCAGCGCTGGCAGCAAAAAAAGGGCTCATTATCGGGAGAACACCCATCACGAATTCACTGGCTCCGGGCACGAAAGATGCCAGTCCTGTTCCGAGCGATGGTTTGTGTTACCAGCAAAAAAGATTGCTTACAAACAATATTGGTGCGTCGGATACGATCATCCTGGTGAACGATCCCAAATATCTTGAAGAAGTTGCCAGCTGGGAAGGGCATTGTGAAAACCTGAATATGATTAAGATCGGAAAAGAACTGATCTATTATCTCGGCGTTTCAGATACTCCTCCTTACCGGCTGTTGCACGTAAAACGCGGTTATTGGAAAACAATGCCGGCAAGCCATGCAGCGGGCGATACCATTTATAAATTGCAGGTTACAGTTAATTACGGGTATGATGGTATTATTCCCAATATACCCTTGCAGGATAAAATAGCCGAATACTTTGCTGATGTTTGTAAAATTAACGGGCTGGCATATTATGATTTTGACGGGCAGGAATTTTTGTTCAACAGCGGACATGGTTATTATTCTGCCAAACGTTTTTTTCATAAAATGTTTGATCATGCCAAAGCAATAGGAGTACCTTATATCCGCTTTACCGGCGCCACTTTATCAGAAGGCTCCTGGCATTACCAAAGCATCTGGAATGTGGGGGGAGGCAAAAATCTTTACGATGTGGATACCCGGGAGTGGGGCAGTACTACCAGCCAGGGTAAGGACCTGCGGGATGTTACCTATGCTAATTTTTTCCCGGTAGGAATGGGCGGTAATTTTCCGATCACGGCGCATTCAACACCGGAACAATACGAGCATGTTCAGGCTATATCTGTGGGACTGGGGACTACTTACAGCCTGCGGCTAAGCCAGAAAGATGTGGAAAGTTGTCCGCAGAAGGAAGCTATCTTTAAAGTGATCCGCACATGGGAAGATGCCCGTGCAGCCAATGCATTTCCACGCTGGGTAAAGGCGAAGCTGGCGAACCCCGCTTATAGCTGGCGACTGGAAGCCGGCGCTGATAGAAACAGCTGGACATTATACCGGATGGTAAACGGCAATAAAACGGAACCGGTGGCGCTGAAAAGAGCGGCAGGGTATTAAAGGCTTAAAGCGATAGAATACTCCTGCGAAACTGGAAGCCTGCCCGGACAAGCCATTCGGACGGGTTTCGCAGAGCGTATAAAAGGTTCTTTTTATAAATAAATTATCGTATGAAATATCTGTTCGTTTTATTGTTTGTTCTTTTAGGTTTTACAGGCTTTTCCCAGCCCATAATTCGGGGTAAGGAATATCACGTTTCCCCCGGAGGGGAGGATGCAAACAACGGATCAAAAGCCCATCCCTTTAAAACCATCATGGCGGCGGCCAATGTGGCAATGCCGGGCGATATAATTACCGTACACGCCGGTGTGTACCGGGAGCAGATTACACCTCCCCGTGGTGGCAACTCAGATCAGCAGCGGATCACCTACCAGGCCGCTAAAGGAGAAAAAGTGATCGTAAAAGGGTCTGAAATTATTAAAGACTGGAAGCATTTGCAGGGCGATACCTGGGAAACGAAAATTCCAAACAGCTTCTTCGGAAAATTCAATCCCTTTAAAGAATTGATCCACGGTGATTGGTTTACGCCAACACCCAAAAATCGCCAATATCATAGAGGATCTGTGTACCTCAATGGAGATTGGCTAATGGAGGCTGCAAAAAAAGAAGACGTAATACAGGTCGCCAATGTAAAAAATTTATTGTGGTGGGCAATGGTAGATTCAACGACAACGACTATTTGGGCGCAATTCAAAGGCGTGGACCCGAATAAAGAAATGGTTGAAGTAAATGCCCGGCAAACAGTTTTTTATCCGGATAAACCCTTTGTTGATTACATTACGGTAAGAGGCTTTATAATGGAGCAGGCAGCCACGAACTGGGCGCCACCTACAGCAGAGCAAATGGGTCTCATTGGTACGCACTGGAGCAAGGGCTGGGTCATTGAAAACAATACCGTGCTGTACTCCAAATGTGTGGGTATTGCATTGGGGAAATACGGGGATGATCACGACAATAAACAAACGGAATCTGCCGAAGGCTATGTGGGAACTATTAAAAGGGCATTGGCCTTTGGCTGGGATAAAGCAACGGTAGGCGGCCATATTGTGCGGAACAATGAAGTGGCGTATTGTGAGCAGGCGGGCATTGTGGGTAGTTTGGGCTGCTCATTTAGTATCGTGCAAGACAATTATATTCATCACAACTATTACCGGAAATTATTTAGCGGCGCAGAAATGGCAGGCATTAAATTTCACGCGGCCATTGATGTGAAAATTATCCACAATAAAATCTGCGATAACGGCAACTTTGGAATCTGGCTCGATTGGATGGCCCAGGGAGCGCAACTCAGCAATAATATAATGTACGATAATGATTGCGATTTGTTTTTTGAAGTGCAGCATGGCCCCATATTGGTGTGTAACAATTTGCTTTTGTCGAAAACAAACCTGTACATGAACTCCAGCGGCGCTGCATTTGTACATAATTTATTTAGTGGTAAAATAAACGTTATCAGCTACGACAGTCGCCTCACGCCTTATATGTTACCGCATTCTACTTTTGTAAAAGCCTTGCATGATAATCCTTCGGGCGATGTACAATTTATCCATAATCTTTTTGTAAACGGCGCCGATGTAAGCCAATACAGCAAAGCCCTGCTGCCCGTTCGTTTTGACGGGAATGTTTATACGAAAGGAGCTGTTCGTATCAAAAACGTGGCCACCAATAAACGGTTTGGTGAGATGACCGAGGCAGGAAGGGAAAAGATGAACGAATACAAAGAACAAACGGCAACGGAAACCAATGCTACTGCCGATACTACGTTTGATGCGTTAGCAAAGCTCACTACAGAAAATGATAAAGTATATCTGCAAGTCAACCTGAATAAAAATTGGCTGCAACAAAAAAGAAAACTTGTAACGACCGGTGTTTTAGGGAAAGTCATAGTGCCGGATCTTCCTTTTGAAAATCCGGATGGTACGGCTCTGAAAATTGATACGGATTATTTCGGAAGAAAAAGAAATGTTGCCAACCCTTCTCCCGGGCCTTTTGAAATTAAAGAGACCGGGAAACAAAAACTATGGATATGGTAACCGGCATAAACAGACATGGGAAATACAGCTGGTTGTTGATGGTGGCGCTTCTGTTCGCTGGTATTGCTACGGCACAAAGTAAACAGCAACTGGCAAAAAAGATCCTTGCCGACAGGCGATTGGACACGGTTAGCGTCATGGCGGAAACTTTATTGGCTAAAGGCTTTACTGCGGGAGATGGGTATCCCCAGGTATGGATACGCGATCTGAACACGTTTATTGAAACCTCTTGCAAGGTGTATAGCATCGATAGCATCCGCAAATACCTATTAACGTTCTATTCTCTTCAGCAACCCAATGGTGAAATTGTGGACGGCTATGTATTAAAGGGTCATGTAACCTGGAATGACCCTAATATTTATACCACGGATATAGATCCGCTGCATGTGGGGTTTAAAAATACGGTGGAAACAGACCAGGAAACTTCCCTTATCCAGGCTTTTGGAAAATACATCCGTATCACACGAGACACTGCCATCTTGCAGGAATTGATTGGCGGGAAAACAGTGTGGGAGCGTATAAACGCGTCTGTAGCGTATTTATTAAAGAACCGGTATTCAAAAAAATATAACCTGCTCACCGGCGCTACCACACAGGACTGGGGCGATGTGCAGATTGAAGGTGGCGCAACTGTGGATGTGGATGCAAATACGCATTGGGCGGTAGATGTTTACGATAATGCCATGTTTGTACTTGCGTTGAAGGATCTTGTAGCATTTTCAAAAAACGCTTCCGAAAAAAATAAATGGCGCGGACTGGAAAAACAAATGTCCCAGAATATCCGGAAATATCTCTGGGATCAGCAACGGCATAAATTCATTCCGCATATATATATTAAGGAGAGCCCCTTTCCTCCGGGATTCAACGAGCGTGCTATTTACTTTCATGGGGGTACGGCAATCGCCATTGAAGCCGGGCTGTTGTCCAAAGAAGAGATCCGGTTGGTAAATAATGATATGCTTAAGAACGTGGCCCTGTCCGGCGCGCCGTCGATTGGCCTCACGGTTTATCCGCCCTACCCGGAGGGGATTTATAAAGGCTCCAATGCCTCAAAGCCATATAACTATCAAAATGGAGGCGATTGGGATTGGTTTGGCGGGCGCATGATACAGCAATTGGTTGCCAATGGTTTTGTGCAGGAGGCGTATGCTGAAATACAGCCGATGATCAATCGGGTACTCAGGGACAAAAAATTCTATGAATGGTATAGCGTCGATGGAAAACCCAAAGGAAGCGGCGACTTCAGGGGCAGTGCGGGGGTGCTGGCAAAAGCAATATCCATGCTGCGGACATGGGCTGCAAACCAGAATCAGTAAGGTGATAATCGTTATTTTTCGCAGGATATTGAATAGGTGAATGAGTCGGCCCGGTAATATCCGATGTTATATTCTACCGGCATTTTATTGATATCCGAAACATATCTCTTCCTCACAAGAATAGGATCTCCCGGGTCAATTTCAAGTTTGGCTGCAATAAATTCAGAAGCACCGTCCGCATTAATTTCTTCCCTGGAGGTTTTTACAAAAACGCCATGGTCGGCTTCCAGGATCTCGTACAACGGACGATTGAAGTTTTCGGAACCGTTGAAGGGGATTGACGGGTTAAATTCTGAGATGAAATAAACAAATGGCAGATCCTCCTTGCCGCGCAATCGTTCCATTTTTAACACCTTTTTAGTGTCAGGTATTTTAAAAAAAGACTGCGCTTCTTTGGAGGGACGCGAAGCACTAACATGCAACTCAAAATTATGAACAGCAATGCCCAGAATTTTCATCTCCTGGGAAAAGCTAAACCAATTATTGGCGCCGCTAATGACTTTATTGGTGGCCACGCGGGTGCCCAACCGTTTCTTTCGTATGAGCAGGCCCTCATAAACAAGTTTGTTGATCGCCTGGCGTAATGTATTCCGGGAAATTTTTAGTTGTTCAGACAATTCTACCTCGTTGGGTAATAATTTCCCATTTTGATATTCCGCCTTTTTGATCAGCTCCCGAAGCAATTCCTCAGCCTGTATATGCAGCGGGACAATACTTTTATGGTCTAATTTTAATTTCATGAATGATTGGGTTATTGCCTGCAACCCGGCGTTGTCCAATTGTTGCTATATGGCAATACTACAAAAAATATAAGCACTTTAAAAATTGGATACTCCCGAAATTAATTATATTTGGTAATATGTTCATACATATATTTAAAATGATGGTACATTTGTTATGATGCGATGAAGGCCATTATAGACGGAGCTGGTTTGCGAACGATTGTGAAATTAGAACATGTTTAATATATTCAAAATAGGAAAATGAAAAATATTGCTGTTGATCTTGCCAATTATGATCATCCGTTATCGGGCCTTTTTGATGAACCCCGCACACTGCCAGAATGGGAACCTTATATTTTGAGTGAAGCGGTGGTACGCTCATTTGAAGAAACCGGTTTTATCTCCGGTATTAAAATATTAACGAATGAACAGGTCAATGTTTTAAACAGTGAGCTGGCAACATTACAGGTGGCGACCCCGGAGCAGCGCAAACTCTTTTATCATTATGAAAGTAATGAATCAGAAGATCCGGATAAGGTTTTGTTCCACGCAATCGGAGCCTGGCGGGCAACACCGGGATTTCATGATCTGATCTGGTCACCGGCGTACCGGATGGCCGCTTACCAGTTGTTGGGCGCTCCGCTCCGGCTATTTCATGATCAATTGTTCTGCAAACCCGCAAAACATGGCGGGGTGGTGGCCTGGCACCAGGATTATTCTTACTGGACGTTTACAAAACCCATGCATCATCTTACCTGCTGGATCGGGCTGGATGACGCATCAAAAGAAAATGGCTGCCTGTATTATGTACCCGGTAGTCATAAATGGGGCTTACTGCCCATCACCGGCCTGGCGGGCGATATGGAAGCCGTGCGGGACATTTTAACAGCGGAGCAACTTACCGCATTTGAGCATAAAATAGCAAACGAGCTGCCCAAAGGATACGCAAGTTTTCATCATCCCTTAATGATGCACGGGTCTTATGCTAACGTTTCGGAACGGCCAAGAAGGGCCGTAGTGCTGAATGCGATGGCCGCCGGTACCCTTGGGAACACTACCAATTATGAGCGTATAGACGCGCTGCATAATTTCCCGGAAATGAAACAGGATCAGGTGCTCAACAGTAATTTTTTCCCGCTTTTGTTTGACGGTGGCAAAGAGCTGGAAGCTGCAATGAATGCGGTGCCCCGGGTAGATCCATTAAAACTTTATACAGCACAATGAATCGATATAAGACAACTGCGGCCTTAATAATGATTTGTTTTTTGGGGCTGTCAATCGATAGCAGAGCGCAAATGACATCGCGAAAAAGTAAGATGCCGCTTCCGGTGAAAGAGATCATTGTTGTATTTAAAACGCATTTCGATATAGGCTATACCCACCGGGTGAAAGATGTGGTGCAGTATTACCGTACCGATATGATTGACAATGCGCTTAAAATTATGGATTCCTCCCGGTCGTTGCCACCGGAGCAGCAATTCCGCTGGACCTGTCCGGGTTGGGTAATGTCGAAGGTGATGGAGCCCTGGTCCGGACAAACAGCAGCGCGAAGAACGAAGCTGGACGCTGCTTTTAGCCAGGGGCGATTTATTACCCACGCCTTACCGTTTACCATTGAAACCGATGTATGCGAACCGGAAGTGCTGACCCGCGGTCTTGTCTTTGCATCGCAGCTTTCCCGGCAATACCACCTGCCCTTGCCGTTGTCTGCAAAGGTTACCGATATGCCATCACACTCCGGCGCCCTGGCAACGATACTGAGCAATGCAGGCGTAAAATTTTTACATATTGGTTGCAACTGGCCCAGCGGTTTCGTACAAACACCTGGCCTTTTCTGGTGGGAAGGGCC
>JAGIAQ010000132.1 GCA_017744795.1 Niabella sp.
GTGTAGGAGCGGCCGCCTATTTCCATACCGAAGGGGTAGTAGTCCCGGAACACAACATAATCTGTAGTGCCGCTGCTGGTTTTTATAGCTATATTACAAACATTACTATGTGCTCCTACATTTCATAAAAGAATTTGAAACACCTGAGCGATTTTTGAGGAGAGACCCCGCGCAGCGGTTATTTCAAAGCCATATTAGAAATATACAAATACAATAAACCAGAGTTTGGCAATAATAAAAAATAACAAACGGTTTCTCCACCGGTCTCAGACTTATAAATCATATAAGAATATAAATTCTTCGGATCGTCCAATTGTTGCAGAGCAAGATGTTTATCAAAATCAAGTATTGCTGAACTAACATCTACTGGAAATAAATTCCCCAACAGTCCGGAGTCTGCGCTATCAGGTTTGGAAAGAAGAGTCCACTTTCTCAACGCCTTTAATGATTTATCTTTAATCAACTGTATCTGCTGGTCAGGAACATTAAAAATTGTGGAATCCTTAATTGATTTTAGTATATTCTGTGTATTTACTATTTCATATTTGTAAACTTCCAAACGCTCTCCTCGATTACTAACCCCAATTAAATCTTTAGCTATCGTAAGTTTACATTTTAATTCAGTTCCAAAAAGAGTTCCGCTATAGTCAGAAACATTAAAGCCGGGGTCATTACACGACAAAAATGTGAAAAATAAAAATATTATTATTTGACTGATTCGATTTTTCATAAATACAATTTATCTCCAAATAGTTCGTTCTATACCTCTATTGGGAATTGGTGTTATTCGAGGATTCTTCCCGTATCCATAAATATTAAAACTCTTTGGCCTATCAGTTTCAATCGTAGATGGGGTTCCTATCTTAGTTGCAATATTTCTAAGAAATCTTCCATCCATATCAAAGTCATATCTATCAACAAGTTTAGAACGCCAATTACCGACTACAATTTCCCCTGTCCTATTACAACAAGACTTAACTGAACAGTACCATAAACTTTACCCATGGAAGAATAATTCCTGAGGTCAAATCCAAAATTCTTATACATGGTTCCATTTTGAGCATTTGCAAACTCTGCGGTATTCATTGATATCTTCATTTTTTCAAAGTCTACATACAGGGGTTTCCCGCCACCTTCAACCCACCATTTATCGGCTTCGGCTTTTGTAAGCACTCCGTCCCAATCTGGTCTGGTCGGGAACGTCTTGTAGACACTTTCATACCAACTTCTGGATTCAGGCCCTAATTTCGATACTCCTTGATTCAGCCCTCTTGCAACATTATGATCCATTCCTTTGGTAAAGTTGTCTTCACTCATGAAATATGCTTCCCCTTGTATGCCTTTACTATCCGTTCCTAAAAATCTACCATCCAATCCAAAAATTGGATTATCGGTTTCCCCTCCTGCGGCGTCAGTCTTATTCCCCGGATCATTCCCCATGCCTAATAAGGGCTGTAAAATTCTCCTTTCGGATCCACGCTCAACCATCGTCCAACCCGGCTGTCATACATCCGCAACTCAAATGCATTCCATCCCGTTTCAGAATACCTTAAACTGTGCTACCGCCAGTAATTTCAACTCAAGATTTCTTTCAAATCTGCTTTAAGAAGATCCATTCTAGTATCAAGCTTTTTTTTCTTTACAACTTCTGCTAGTAAATCCAGCTTATGTAAAACGGATTGCTTCAAAAAACTATATCGCATTTCCTCCGACTTACTGAAAAAATTTTTATCATTTATTACTATCGGAATACCTATTGATTTCTCATTCTTTCGGTATGCTTCTATTTCCTTTAAACTTTGCTCCATCATCGGTATTGGATTTACATAAAATTGAAATAGCGCTAACTTCAAGTCTTTGCCATAGCTTTCATTATTCAATTTCTTTAATATATTACAAATCCCTTCATCCCCCCAAATGTAATTTCGAAATAATCGACCTTGCTGTATTAATAATTCTTTTACTTGTTGGTCAGCGTCAGGAGCAGCCTGTGTAATCGATACATAACAACCGAATATATTTTTATCATCGCTCATTTTAATGCATGTTAAAATTTAATGGTCCACGTAAAATTTGATTTTGTTGAAACTCCCATTGATAGGCTCCAAATCTGTCAGAAAAAGGTATTGCTTCCATATACTTGTCAGACATAAACGCTTTAGTATACCTTGCCTCTGGAATTAACTTTGAAGTTATACCATTTTTTAAAAACGTGCCGTCTTTTAAGAAAAGTTTATATCCCCAAGTTGCTCTAAGGCTTTTTAATGAATTACCATGTACGCCATTTGCAACTACATTTTCAACTGATGTTTCTAAAGCAGAGCCTTCACCAGCCGTTGCTGCCATTACAAACAGATTTATTCCTGCTGAAGTCTGCTGATCATAAGTTACAGTATTGCCGTATAAATCATTAAAGCCTCTCTTACTTACTCCAAGCGGCCCCGAAAGCAATGTCCGACCACCCACATAAATATCGTTAACAACATCGCCTCCTATATTTATCCTAACCCCTCTGGTGTCAAGCGTACCAGGGGGCGGAGTGTAGGCAGCCGAAATTGTCGTCTTTTGAAAGTTTGCCCAATGACCATAGTCAAATCCACTGGGCATATAGCCTGTGTTATTATACCGTTGCCCGCCGAAAGTTGCAGCCACTCCGTTCTCTATACCTTTTTGTAAATAATAATCTCCGTACTTGCCGCTCTTTTCAATTGATGCGCCCCGCCAATCAGAATGACCTAGGCGATAAAGCCATGCACCTATTCCTGTTTTAAACCCTCCATCCGGATCAACTCCATTCACAGGGTCGTTTCCCATTCCTACATAAGGTGAAAAATATTGTCCTTCAGGGTCTATGCTCATCCATCGTCCCACCCTGCTGTCATACATCCGCAGCTCAAACGCATTCCATCCTGTTTCCGGATCTTTCTCAGCATATTGCTAGTTGCAGCATTTACACTTCCACCTCATTTACATTTACATCACCAATATTGTCATATTTTGATCAACAACTTTCTATTCTTTATCTCTTATTTCTTGTCTCGCCCTTGAAAGGCTTTCTAAGTAGTTCTCTTTAAAAGGTTCGGACATAATTTTTTCTAATGACGATTCAATATCAAAAAGAATCCTTTCCTCTGCTTGATCTTCAAACAATAATGGGTGTTCTTTCTGATTAAATTTAGCTAACCATTCGAGCAACACAAAAGCTTCATTGTTGCTTAACTTTAGAAATACATTTTTATTGTCTTTTATAGCCTCCATAATTATAGACCTCCGTGTTTAAGAACATTTTGTAATTGCGCAGGATTAAGTTTCCAGCCGCTAATAAACTGCCCTGAAGGGCTGGAGATAACATTAAGACCAGTATTTGGGTTGATATAGTGTATTACTGATTGACCTCTATATATTCCACTAATAGTTTGGACACCTTCGGAATTGATATGTTGATTAATAGCAGAACTAAAATTACCAGCATTGGCTTTACTCCAATTCCCTGATACTCCAAAATCTTTAGCATGACGACCAAACATATGTTGTAGAGTATGTTGTTCAACATTAAGTACTCCCTTAGCTGCTTGTTATATTATATAGGCTTCCTGTTCCCTGACTATCAAAGTAATATTCTCCGTCACCAGCATTATCTGCGCGACAAATAAAATAATCGAATTTATAATTATTCTTAAATTCTGTTGTCCAGTCCATCAAACAATCTACACTTTCCTTCACAGTAAGGTCATTTAAGTCTTGCAAGTCAAAAAAGAATAATAATTCGATATCGTTATAATTACGTCCCAAATTGATAAATACCTTGGGGACATCTTTGTTGTAAATTTTTAATTCATCAGTATTAAGTACCAAATCGATGTAAGCATTTGCATTAAGTATTTCAATAACTTCATCAAAAGTTTTGACTGAAGATATTTCAGGTGAATTGAAATACAATTCCTTTGCCCTCATGACAAGATCCTTTAAAAAATTAAAGTTGACAGATGACAATACGCCTTTAAATATTATTTCTATTAACAAATTCATATTCGTCTATTTTTCCTTATTCTAAAAACCCTTTGAATTGCCAATTTTCTTGCAATCTCATCCCTCTTCCATCGGACAATCTCTTTTCTAAGAATCCTCCAACTTTTTGGAAAGATCCAGGGGCTCTCCATATTTCCTTAAATGTACTGTAACCTGCTTGGTTAAAAGTTGCAGGATTTAGTTTTGCTCCTTCGGATATTGCGCCCCCCCAATTACCACCTCTTCCAAAGTGTTTCTGAAACTGATAACCAACCTCAGAAAAGCCTCTTTTGCCAGTTCTATCAGCTAATGCAGACCTTACGGCACTTGAAGCTTCGCTATACCCCCCCTTAACAGCTGTACTCGCCAAAACATGCGTTCCATTTTCCATAACGACTGCCTCCAAAAGCCTTGCGCTTTTGCCTACTGGCACCACCATTATGGCCAGGTCTGTAACCGGCTGAACTCTGGATATTGGTTCTGTAAAGTTACTGGCATAGGACTTTCCAAATCCAATTTCCGCAATTTTTGTTGTTGGATTAAAATATTGATTAATCCAGTCCATACCAGGTTTAAGTCCCAGGTCATAAAATTCCTTCGCCTGATCCCACCCCTTACCGGCATAATATTTTATATCCTCTCCCGCATGTCGCATTTCCCGGGAAAAATCTTTGCCCATGTCCCGAAAAAAAGCCTTAAATGCAGATACATGACCTACAACAACAACTTCCGGCAAGGGCACTTTTTCCTGGTATATAGGATCGCCATCTGTAAAACCACCCGTTGGATCTGCTAAGTTTATCGGATCATTCCCCATCGCCATGTAAGGGCTTAAAAATTCTCCCGCAGGATCTATAGATAACCATCTCCCGATCCTGCTATCATACATCCTTAATTCAAACGCATTCCATCCTGTCTCGGGGTCTTTTTCCGCATACTTACCCTGGTACCCATAACGATACCCATCCGCGTCCGTATAACTCCTCCCTGCAATTTCCATTCCAAATGGGTAATAGTCCCTGAACACGACGTAGTCAGTAGTTCCCGTACTGGTCTTTAAAAGCACCGCTCTCACGTTACCCAAATGATCCTGCATTTCATACCGGTAGGCATTGCTTTGCCGGAAATAGATACCGATGCGGCCGCCGGCGCTTACCGGCACTTCGGTTTGCGCCAGGGCCTGCCCGCCCTGCTGCTCATAAATAATATCCCCGATATAATAAGTTGTTTTAATGACCGCCCCGGAACTGTTATAGCTGATCTTTTTTATGCGGGCGCCGGCTTCATCATAAGCATAGCGCACCAGCGGGTGTATGGTATCCGCATCACTGAACACGGCTGTAACCAGCCCGGCTACATTATAGGCCATATATTTTGCAGGGGCACTGCCATAGGCGGCACCGGGCACTTCCCCCGTAAGCTGCCCCAACTCATCGTACTGGTAGCTGGCGTAGGTCTGGTTGGTGGTTTGTTGTAAAATACTGGCCAGGCGGTTGGTGGGTTTGGGCGTTTGCTGGTAGTTGTATGCAAAATTATCAACGGTGTTGCCGGCCTGGTTGGTACGACTAAGATTCAGCAGGTTACCGTGTTTATCATAACCGGTAACGGTTTCGTTATTTACCCCCGGCTGCGCAGTAAAGGCATTATTGCTGATGCCGCCCCAGGTGGCCGTATTAAAGCGGTATTTATCGTCATATTTATACGCGTACATAGCGGGGGTTTCCGGCACGCCGGCCATCGGCGGTTTTTTGCTGAACCAGCTCATAGCCCTTATTTGCCCGCCATACTGTGCCGGAGCGTCTGTATCGGTAACAGCGATCCCGATATTGGTAACTGATACGGTGCCCCCGCCCGAGGCCGGAACACCCAGTTCGGTGGAAAAGCTGCCGGTACCACTGTCGAAACCCGGCAAAAATGTAATACTGTTTGTGGCTCTGTAAACAGTCGTTTGCGGGATGTAGGAGGACACCTGGAGATCGGCCAAAACAGCTTCAGCGGTGCCGTTGATAGCCGTATTGCTGGTGTAGTCATTATCATAGTACTCCAATACTTCACCAAAGGCATCCGGCAAAAAATTAGCATGTGTGGCACCGCTGACCCCATCCTGGCCGGGGTCCAGTTCCTTCCTGCTATGATTGATCGCCTTTAATTTTCCATCCAGGGTATAAGTGTAATCAATGCCCTGCAGGTTACCGCCAATTTCCAGGCGCTTTACCGGGCCGTGTAAAAAATAATCATACTTGGCCTGCAGTATTTTTGTACCGGCGTCGTCCGTGGTATTGGTATAGGCTTTGGAGAGGCGTTCGTCTGCATCGTATTCATAATACTGCACAAAGGTTTCGGCAGCAGTATTTTTCTGGAACACCGATTTAACCACTTTCCCTTCGCTATCGTAAAAATAATCTTCGGTAAAGTATTTGTCGGCTCCACCGTCCATTCCTTTAATGACCTTAATCGTCCAGACACTACGCCCCTGTTCATCATAGCTGTGCCAGGTTTTACTCGCAGGCCCTTCGGTAGTGCTTACCCCGCCTCTTACAAAGGTTTGGGTATAGCCGGCCTGGCCGTGGCTGTTATCCTCCGCATCATACCGGGTGCGCGTCCAGTCTGCTTTTGTGCCCAGCGTAAGCCCCCCGGCAGCAGAAACATCTTCCTGTATAGCGCGGTTTGTATTAAGCCCGGCAAAATCCACATCGCCGCTGGCAGCAGGATGGTACTCCCCGCTTTCAATCGCGCGCCCCCAACGGTCATAATTCGTATAGGAAAACCAACCCCTTGTTTTCTGTTTGGCATTTTGAGAAAAGCGCAGCTTCCCATCCCTGCGGTAAATAAATTCCGCTCTTGCCCCATCGGCACTCGTAGCGGCTACCAATTGTCCGCGCAGGTTATATTCATTAGTTGAAATAAACGGTATATTCGTTTTGGTAGTGTAGGCATTGGGATCCTGGATCAGTTTTGATACGCCTTCAGGATCAATTGCAGCAACGGCCTGGCCTAATTGATTGTAAAAAGTGTAAGAAATATCGGAATAAGAATTAGTGTAAGTTAAAGTTAGAAGGTCGGTGCCGTTATTTACCAGCTTATAATACCCTTTGGGAAGGGTGGCACTGCCTGTAAAACCGGTAATGGGTTGTTCCGTAGCCATATCATAAAGAATATAGCCGGCGCCTGTGACAGTAACGGTTGACGAGGAAAAGGTTTTAAAGTAATAGGCTTTTGATTTCAAATTCTTATTAAGGGTAGCATAAAAATCTTCGACGGGCGATTCATACCTTGTTACTACAAACAAGCTATCGGCTTCCAGCCGGTATTCGCCGGGGCTTGCTAATAAGGAGCTTTGATTACTACTTCCATCATATGATAATTGGTAGAGACCGCTGGAACTATTTTTTTTATATATAAATATATGCCCGTCTGTGACTCCTCCATTGTTGTTAAAGAAAGTTATCCCATTTGCTTCTCCCTGGAAGTTTACAGTAAAATCAAGCGCATATTTCAGATCCTGTCCCCAAACCTGTACTGAATTGTTGACAGATAACTCGTTGCCCGGAACCGCGCTCACCAAAGTTTTACCATCTTTATCTGTAATAGTTATTATTTCTTTTCCATTTACATCTTTTGCGATGGATTGAAATGCCTGTCCGGCAAGGCTTGCGGGCATGGCACCCAACTCCGTTTCCGTAAAATATTTGTTCCGGATTTGCAGGTAATGGTCCAGCTCATTTTGAACGGGCGTAATATAACTACTCACATCCCTGCCGGTACCCATTTTATAGGCTTCTCCCACACCCGTACTGCGTTTGACGTTGCCGGTGCCATCTTTGTAAAAATCAGAACGGGAATAAGGATAGGATGTGACCGGAACCCGCTCTTCTATATTATTATTGCTGCTGTAATACCAGCCCAGCGTGCCGGACTGGGCGCCCAGTGGATCAGGATTATCGGTTTTGGCCTCATCAAAGTTAGTATAATCGTATTTTTTTCCGGTGGCGTCGGTTATAAAATTTTCCTTATAACCAAAATTGGTGCTGCCAACGGGCGCGCTTAACGGGCTTACCGCAGGCCGGCCATAGGCGTCGTTAACAGGTTCTGAAGCCAATATCTGGCCGGTGGTCATGTTACGCGATTGGCCCTGGGTGGCTTTCCCAATTTTGTCAAAATATTGTTTGCTAATGGCTTTTACAGCGCCATTTGCTTTTAAAGCCTTGGTTACAATCCAGGTTTTATCCGTATTACTGGCTTCGCCAAATTGCTGGCTGTGCAGCAGCTGCACCAGCAGCGAGCAAAAAATAAACAGGAGAAAACGATTCATAAGCAAAATTTTAAACAAAGTATTTAATGACTGTACCAGTCAATCAGCTCCTTTTTAGAGGCACCGCGCGGCCTTTGGCGGGGGGCAATTTATTTTGCGCTTTTTTCTCCATTTGCTGCTGCCTGGCGGCATAGGCCAGCCACTGTGGTGCCGTAAATATCAGTTGCAACTGCGCCATACGCCATTGCTGGGTTTGTTTAATAGCCCGGGAAACATCGGCAGAAGCAACATTCATTTGCCGCAAGGAATTCAAGCGCTCCTGGTAGGCCACTTCCAGTTTTTTCAGCTGTTGCTGTTGTTCTTTTGACAGGCCAAACAATGTAGCCAGCATTTCTGCATTTCTTTCGGCCGTCACAACACGGTTGTAATAAGCGGAATCGGTTATATTTTTTTTCTGGCCATGCGCTACCAGCCCTAAAAAAAAGGCACAGCTGAAAATACAACATATTCTATAATAGCTTTTTCGCATGTTTGCGTTTTAAGTGTAGAAAAAATAAAAGGTATTATTCTATAATATTAAATGCTCTATATTCTTCGCACCTGGTATCATACGTAATGGGATCAATTTGTTCATGGCTTATTAGTACCTGATACCCTATCACATATTCAGGTCCAGAAAATCCGACAGGGTAATTAGTTGAATATTCGTAAACATTACAATTAGGATGGCCGTCAGCTGATCTTCCTCCGCTAATATCCTGGTAAGTGAAGGATACGTCGGCATTTGAAGGGTAATTGTTCGCATCATAAACCCTGATATAAACGTCTGCATAGATATCTCTGGTGTCATAGCCCTGGACTGTATAATAATTATTATACTCAACTACCGCATACAGGTTGTTGCAGGTGCCCTGTAAATTAGCCTGCTGCTGGCCATAATTCATAGCCATCTGGTTAGCATCTTCCCTGGAAATATAAGAAGTAAACAAGCCCTGGGGAATGGTAATTGTTACAGTGGAGCCAGCAACGTTAACACCGCTGCAATCGTTTTTAGTGAACGACCAGTTGGTAAACAAATCGTTCCTGAATATTTCCCTGCCATAGTTATACTGGTATTCGTTTACAGGTCTTACGCCATCGGGAATTGTTTCCCTGTAGGTTTTAACCAACCTGCCTACGGCATCGTATTCAAATTTTGTATAGAAATTATTATTGTCCAGGATGTAGGTAAGTTCCCCGCTAAAGTTATCATATACATAAGCACTTACCCCTGCATTCAGCGGGTGAAAGCGCAGGTCATCAAAATAAACTGTTCCGCTGCCGCTATTATAGCATCCAATCGTTAACGTTGAGCCACTAATTGCCGAGGCCGGAATTTGTATGGTGGCCAATTGCCAGCCCTGTGAATTGGGAGCTGAAAGCGTTCCATTTACCTGGCCGGAACCATTATTGTAAAAGACCCCTGCATTGGAAGCTGTGCCGGTACCTGATTTTAACCATACGCTGGCCCAGTAATCGCGTGTATTGTCCAGTTTATTTATGGGAGCATCGTACTGAAAACCGGTACCGTTAATCAGCTGAACACTTTTAGCTCCGGTATGCACATACGTGAGATTTGACTGTACCGATGCGGATGCTAATTTTATATCTCCGTTAAAAATATTTCCTGATGATGGATTATCTTCTGCTCCGCTATATGCTATTTCCGTATAGCGTGCCGGGCCGCCTGTTACCATTACCTTGCTCTGATTGTACCCCATTTTAGTGGCGGCAAACTGGTCGTTTATATCAGAAGCTTCCAGGGCATGAGAAAATACATCATAAAGGGTTAACTGGCCAATTTTAATCCAGCCAGGGTCTTGGGCATTTGGGTTGTCATGGCTGCTCCAATCGAAATTTGCAAACATACCAATTGCCGTCATGCCATTTGGCGATGTGCCTGTTGGCGACCAGGCATAGGTCATTTTTGGGCGCCAAACTTTACCGGTTGAATGATTGCCATCCTGTTGGGTTATATTATATTCGGGAGTCAAAACATCTATATCCTTTCCCCATGTATTTACAGATGCTGATACCAATCCCAGTTTACTATTGCCCGCATCTACTTTATAAGAATAAGAGGCTGCGGTTTGAGTAAGCATGTTTTTGTATTTATTTGCAGTAGTTGCCATTCCCATATCAGAGTAAACCCGATACGCCGGAATTTGCTCATTTAAAAACCGGTTGCCATCAGCATCTACATTAAGTGCTTTGGTAACCATACCACTATAAAAATCAAAAGCCACATTTTCAGCTTCTGCTTTTGTGCCATTTATATAGTTATAAACAGTAGAGCCTAACGGTATTGAAGGAAAAGTTTCGCGAGAAGTAAATGTGCTATATAGTGCTTCATCCCCTGTTGAAATTTTAGAAATCCTCTTTGAAGAATAGTTTCTTTCATGAGTGTACCCCTGGTCATCAAATTTTAAAAGTCGTTTCCTGTATTCTACAAAAAATAGAGAATCAGATAAATTTTCAAGCCCATCACTCAAAAAATGATTTACTG